>NZ_JANEYT010000052.1 GCF_024357955.1 Photobacterium pectinilyticum | reverse complement strand
CGATACATGGATGTGACTGAAGAAATTAACGAAAACAGGATGTTAAGTCTTCAGCAACAGTTAAAAGGAACATAGCGAATCAAAATCAGTGACACCATTGTTATTGGTGCCCCGATGTATAACTTTTCGATTCCTACACAGCTTAAAAACTGGTTTGATTTGATTGCCCGTGCCGGTGTGACTTTTAGTTACACAGAAAACGGACCTGTCGGCCTGCTAACAGGTAAAAAAGTGATTGTGGTTACCACACGTGGTGGCATGCACAAAGGCGGCGATACCGACATCATGGTGCCTTATTTGAAAACATTCTTAAGCTTTGTTGGCATGACAGATGTTGATGTTGTTTATAGCGAAGCGCTGGCCATGGGCGATGAAATGGCAGCAAAAGGCATTGCTCAAGCGAAGCAAGAGCTAGAAAGCCTCGCGCAGTAATAGCCAAATGAGTTTCGAATAGTAAGCAGTACCTTCTCACGGTACTGCTTATACCAATCTGGATAAGTAATTGATCTATGTATTACGCAGGAAAAATGGTTGTTATCAAGGCAGAGCTACTGTGATTTCACTCGTGGATAAGGCCTTTTTGTTGTGCTGTTCATCTCTTGTGCTGAAACAGCCCTAGAAATCAAACTGTACATACACCGTGTTGTAGTTACTCCCGCCTTTAATGCGCCCAAACTGGGAAGCACTTTCAAAAATCGCTGAGCGGTGATGCAAACTGTAACCTAGCCACACGCCATCTAGCGGTTTATGGTTGAACACATCACCAAGGTTGACATCAAAAGAGAAGTCTAAATAATTAAGCAGCTTACTGGGTTCGTACCCTTTTCGATCCATCTCAGACTGTTCAATGTAAGTAATGCGATTAACATAAGACAAGCCCTCGGCAACACCAAAACGCCACTGTACCGGCCACGTAAAGGTGTAATAGGCTTTTATCGCCATCACATATTCTTGCGTTGAGCTTTGAACATCAGAATGCCAGTGCCATACATAGCCAGGAGTCAGATAGATATCCAGCGGTAAGCCAAACAGCTCATCGGTCAGGGGGTGACCATAAAATACAGAGGTCAACTGATTATTAAATTCGTCTTTTTCGGTATTACCTGAGAATATTTCACCAATATTCGATGGTGTCGCCCAACCATGAGCTATACGCAAATATGGCTTATTGCTGATAGTCGACTTTCTCGACTTCTTGGCATCATTAAAGAAGCCGAAGCCAAGGTATCCCTCACCTTGCCAGTTGTCACTGATAAAAGCAGCATCACGAGTATTACTATCAAAGTAGCGAGCATAAGCCCCACCGACAACGTATAAGTTAGACGTTACATGGTAACTAAATGCAGAACCCATTTTGAAGTCTACGCCTGAGTCAATATCTTCTAGATTCAACCCGTAGTAGTAACTGTTGTAATCACTGTCTTTCCAAATCAAGGATGCCTTCGGAAGAAAACGCCAGTCATTATATTGATAGTCACCACCAATGGAGAACTGAGAACTTAATCTACCATCAGGATCAGTCAACAACTCAACATCGGTATAGGTGTTTTCATCCCAACGATATTTATACTGAAAGCCATAATCCGCTGTATCGCCACCTATCTCATTTTGGAAAGAAGAGGGTATGTCGATAAAGTGCATCCGTATGAGGGCATTGACTTCCCAGTCTTGCTCACGGTAGAGGTTAAGGCCACCTTCTGTGCCGTTGATAAACAAACGCTCCCCCTGATAGAACATCATGGGAACAAAGGTTGCTACTGTTGAATCTTCAACAACAGACTCAGTTGCATAAGGAATCGATGCGCCTCGCATGACCGCAGCGATACCCCACTTTTGTTCACCGTCTCTTTTCTGCCGCAAATCGTCTACAGATATAAAGCCTAATGACTTCTCTTGCTCTATCGACACGGGAGTATTTTCGGTGGCAGTAGCCAATGCTGCGAATGGCAAACAAGCGATAAAACCAAGTTGCTTAGACAATCAATTTCCCTCAAAAAAAATCATAACTATGATAATAGCTTTTATTGGCTTATATATACCTGAATTAAAGTACATTATTGTCGAGAGAAGGTAAAAAAGCATAAAAAAAGCCCGATAATGATCGGGCTTTAAGAAATCAATTTCCACAATTACTGCTGAGAAGCAATCTCTGCTTTTTTCAGATCTTTAACGTTCTTGCTGACTTCACGGCGTTCTTTCGAAAGCTCAGCACTGATGATGATGTGGTCATCAACACGGTCTTCGTAGTCACCTTTCATGTTTTCAATAATCTCGACAATCTGATCATGAGTCATGTCAGCTTTGATATAGTCAAGTAGGTTTTCCAGCAATTCAACACGCTTACGGTTATCGCGCACTTTACGGTCGTTGTCTAGGATCTCACGTTTTAGCTTATTCTTGCGACGAGTCTGACGAACTAACTCTAGGATAGTGTTCATTATTTGTCCTTATATGAATCTACAAAACCTAACTGCCCCCGTTATAGCAGAAACATGTATTGCCACTCAAGTCACATTTTGAGTCGTGAAACCAAAACAGCCTGCTTCATTGACTTATTTCATCAAACGGAGCGATACACATCCTGCGACTTGAAGTCACCTGGGTATAACGCTAAAAGTAAGATTTAGTTAAATTTGTGAGATTATTTAAGTGCTGGCTCAAGTTCGACAAAATCCTGTGAAAGCCCCCACAAATTTCTTATTTTTTTATTTGCAATTAGCCCAATGCTGCCTAATCTTTGAAGTGAGCAATACTGTTTTGCACTGATATGACATTGGCTTCTGAATCACTTCGTCTAGCAATTCTTTTTGCAAGTCCAACCGGTGTATAAGAGTTCAATTGTTACAGATTAGATAGTATTGGCATATGTACAGATGTAAGTTATCCAGGAGACAACATGTCTAAAGCAACAGGTACCGTTAAGTGGTTCAATGAAGAAAAGGGTTTCGGTTTCATCACACAGGACAACGGCGGTGCTGATGTATTCGTTCATTTCCGTGCAATTACTGGCGATGGCTTCAAGACCTTGGCTGAAGGTCAAAAAGTAAGCTATGAGACAGAGCAAGGGCCAAAAGGTTTACAAGCTGCGAACGTAGAAAAAGTTTAATTTTCTCCGTTTACACTTGGATAAAAGGGCTGTTAAAGCCCTTTTTTACGTTCTACATTAACCGCTTACCTGTACACTTATTACTCAGCCATAAGTTAACCGCTTAGATTTCGACCTTTCGCTCTAATCTGCCGTGAAATCAATCAAAACAGTGATAACATCTTGTATACCATCATTAAAACAACAGCTTCAGTACAATCCAAATCACACTTTTCCATATAAACGACTTAATTTCACAGTATTTGCTTGCCTCCCACCCTCTCGTATGGCCTAATGACCTTGGCCTGAAATGCAGACCTATTTATGCAACAAATTGAAATAGAAAACTTCGTTACACCGCTTCATCGAGCGACGTTGTCCTGAAGAGCTCAACATTCTTTTGTCCATAAGTAATTCATTATGATGGCTTAAGTACGCAACAAGCGTTTATTAATTTTTTGATTCAGGAGACATTCCATGTCTAAAGCAACTGGTATCGTTAAGTGGTTTAACGACGAAAAAGGTTTTGGTTTTATCACTCAAGACAACGGCGGTGCTGACGTATTCGTTCACTTCCGTGCTATCGCTGGTGAAGGCTTCAAATCTCTAGCTGAAGGCCAAAAAGTATCTTTCGACATCGAACAAGGTCAGAAAGGTCCTCAAGCTGCTAACGTTGAGCGCATCTAATTGCGTTAACGTGAAGAATTCCAAAAGGGTGCCCTCTGGTGCCCTTTTTTCTTTCCTGCCTCCCTCATCAGTAACACCCTTTTTCTCCCCTATCAAAAGCTGTTCTGTGTAACAATTTTGAAATAAATTGAATCTCTAAGATTAAGAAGCGCCCTTTTACTTCCCTTTCGCCGTACACTGGGAATAAATGCTTTTGTTTCACGAGATTTATATATATGGCAGTACATCGCACTTATCAAACACAGTCTATTCATCGTCTTCTCATCGCTGGGGCTGCGGTCATTTTCTCTCTTCTCTTTGTTTTTTTCGTCACCGACCATCTACTCCAAAAAAAACAGACCGAACTCCAATCTTTACAACACACGATATTAGAAGCATCTAATGGCATGCTCATGATGCGTCGTCATGAAAAAGACTACCTTGCACGAGTCGATGAAAAATACTTAACGAAGATGCAAGACACCTATTTAGATCTCAAGGCTCAAATATCTAAAATCAACCATGCTATCGATAAGCATGCTATTGCAACCCATTATCAAGGGGAGCAGGCACTAGATAGTATTGATAGCTATTACCAACAATTTAATATCATGAGCCATACTGTTCTCGATATTTTCGGTGAAGAAGGAGCGAAGAGCTTAATTGATCGACTAAAAGATAGTGCCCTAACTTTCGAACACGCATTAATTGCTGCCAATTCACCAGAGGTTGATACGCTCACTCTCACAACCAAAGATTTAATGTATAAGTTTTTCAATGATTTTGACCCTCAGTTGCTCCCCCTCATCGACCAAAATCTAGAAGAAATAGAAACTGCTATCGCGGCGTCCCCCAAATTGAGTTCATCAGCCAACAACTTTGATAGATTCAAGGGTGCGTTTTATACATTACAACACAGCTATAAAACACTTGGCTATTCCCATAACGATGGAATGCATGGTGAGCTGCGCAGTACTATCCATTCATTAGAGTTCACCCTCAATATCCTGTTTACAGAAGCGCCAAAACAAATAGAACTGGCAATGGGCAAATATGAAACCTATAAAAACGCGGTCGCGCTCGGGCTATGCCTCGCTATTATATTTGTTCTACTGTACGTAATAAGACAAACCAATAAGCTTGAACAAGCCCTAATAACAGCGCGCGAGCAAGAGAAACAAGCCAACAAAGCTAAAAGTGCTTTCCTGGCCAACATGTCTCATGAAATCCGCACGCCGCTAAACGGCATTCTAGGAATGACAGAAATACTATCAGACTCCAAACTCAGCGCTGTGCAAAGCGACTACCTCTCGACCATCAACGCATCTTCCCAGACTTTGCTGATGCTCATAAACGATATTCTCGATTTATCCAAAATTGAATCTGGCCACCTTGAAATTGCACCCCATACATGTGCACTCAAAGAGGTCATCTTTGATACAGCTGCACTTATTGCCCCGAAAGCCCAGCAAAAGAAAATAGACTTGGTGGTCGACTTAGACTCGGCCCTCCCCGACTATATCAAAGCCGATGAGCAAAAAATTCGCCAGGTATTGATGAACCTTGCGTCTAACTCTATCAAGTTCACAGAATCAGGATCGATTACTTTTACCGCCAAACAGGTTCATTGCTCTTTAGAACACACTCAGGTTTTCTTTTCAGTTAGCGACACAGGGATCGGTATAGACAGCGATAAGCAAGCCCACATCTTTGAAGAGTTTCGACAAGAGACAAGCCATACTTCCTCGCAATATGGAGGGACAGGTCTAGGCTTGGCTATCTCTGCAAAAATCATTGAAATGATGGGCGGTGAAATCCAGTTAGTCTCCCAAAAGCAGGTAGGCAGTACATTTTCTTTTACCCTGACTTTTCAAAATGATGACCAGACCACGAGCCCAGCACCAAGCTTACCGGTATATTACTTGGCATCAAACCATAACAATTTGTTGGTCTCAGAAATAAAGCGATTCGGTTATCAGCTAACTCTTTGTCACACAGTTGATGAAATGCTCAACGCGGACAGCGCCTCTACCGTTGTGATTATTGACGAGCCGAGTTCACTGCCGATTGCTGCAAACCAACTTAATCCTTACAGGATCATTTATGTACGCAAAAATCATGAGGTCATAGATGGCATTGCCAACAATGTTGTTGCCTTAGCAACCGATCCATTATTCGGTATGCGATTGAATAATAAACTGAAACAAGCCTTCTCTATTGGCACTCATGATAACAAGAAACAGCCTCAATCATCCCACGCTGACACTTGTACTAAAACCGATATAGCAGCCAAGAAGCAAACTATCTTGATTGTCGAAGACAATAAGATTAACCAGCAAGTTGTGTGTATTAACTTAAAACGTGCAGGTTATGAATACTTGATTGCCAATAACGGTCAAGAAGCCGTTACCCTCTACAAGCAGCATCATCAACAAATCGGCCTGATATTGATGGATTGTATGATGCCGGTGCTTAACGGGTTCGAAGCGACTCTGGCTATCAGGGCTTGGGAACAACAGCAGACTTTGGATAGGTCTCATATTATTGCCCTAACCGCCTCTATTCTTGATGACGATATACAGCAGTGTTTCGACAGCGGAATGGATGATTACCTGCCAAAGCCTTTCAAACGGGATGTATTAATAGAGAAACTACAAAAACAAACTAATGAACCTATTAACCTGAATACCGGATCCCTTAAATCCACGTCCCCCATTAGTTAACGTGCTGATTTGAAAAGTAAACGGAACAATGGTTTGGTTTAATGACGACAGTGATGCAGATTTTTACGATGCTTCTGTGAGCTTGTTCAGTGTCGGCTACTCTATCGATTCTAAACAACTTGCTAATCAAACATGATGGTTCCGCAGATGTTCTTACTGCTATTGAAAGCGACACAGCGGTGTCAATTTAAGCGCAATTATCAATATTTTATTTAAACTGTTTCGTTCAACTATCCAATTATCAACTTTACTTAAACTGCTATCATTCATACCGTTATGATTACCTCATCAAGGAATACAGCAATGCAAAAAGTCATTCTTGTTACTGGCTCAACCGACGGCATCGGGTTCGAAACAGCAAAAATGCTTCTATCGCAAGGTCATCATGTACTTCTGCATGGCCGTAATCCAGCAAAGTTGAAAGACGTAGAAAACCAGCTCGGTAAGTTACAAGGTAACGGGAAGGTTGAAAGTTATGTCGCAGATCTGTCAAAGATGTCTGATGCCTATAAACTTGCCGCCGAGGTTTCTGCCCAACATGCCAAACTGGATGTCCTCATTAATAACGCTGGAGTATGGAACTCCCCAGAGTCAAAAACAGGAGATGGGTTTGATGTCCGTTTCGCTGTGAATACCTTTGCTCCGTACCTCCTAACCAAGGCTTTATTGCCGCAGCTGGGCAGTACAGGACGAGTGATCAACCTGTCTTCTGCCGCACAATCAAGCGTTAATTTAGACGCACTGGTAGGCAATACGCCTCTCTCCGACGGTGACGCCTATGCACAAAGTAAACTGGCGATTACCATGTGGTCTCGCAATATGGGGCTTGCCATGAAAGAAAGTGGTCCAATGATAGCATCGGTCAACCCAAAATCGCTACTTGGCAGTAAGATGGTGAAAAGTGCATTTGGTATCGCTGGAAGTGATCTTAGTGTCGGGGCAGACATTCTGGTGCGCGGTGCACTGTCTGATGAATTTACGAATGCCCACGGCCTTTACTTCGATAATGATATCGGCCAGTTCGGACAGCCGCACCCTGACGCATTGAACGATAAAAAAGTCCAAGCGGTAATGACAGCGATGGACTCTGCGCTAGCGACGTTTCAGCCGTCGTTTTAACTCTACTGCTCTCGCGATATCGCCCTTCACTTAATCCAGAAATTCGGGCTCGGAAGTACCTTTGGGTTAAGTGAAGCTAGCTTAGAGAAGAAATGCTCACCTTTCTCCTCTTATTATTTCAGCTTGACCCCAGCAAGGGCGTCGAAAAGTACCCGCTTTTAGGTAGCCAACCATCTATTGGTCAATTTGATGACCCAAAGTGATCAGCGCCGGCCGTACGACCACTTTCAAATAACGAGGTTCACGACTTATCGGCTCATTGAGCAATCGGCACGGTAACGATACTGAACCGCTTTTGCCGCTGGTGTTGTAAGCGTTCTTGCCATAGCTGTGTTTTGTCTTCGCTAGTCATGATATAGCTCCGTTAATTAAGGAGCTATATCAATACCAATTATTGATAGTTATCTGAATATGGGTAGAAATGGGCGCTTACTCTTTTAGGCTTGTTGCGGGATACTTAGCTAATCTGAGTTTTAGGTGCAGAACAATCGCAACTTAGATGAGCAGTCATCACCACAACTGATCAGCCATAAGGAAGTATTGGCTATGTTCCACATCAGCAGCAAAGCCGCAATCTACAAGTGGCGACAAAACCGCGGCTTCCCAGATCCGGTTACACTAATGCCGTTACGTTGGTTACGAGCAGCGGTTGAAGAATGGAAGGAAAATGTTGGAGGCTGTGGACGGTGAGGTTCGGAGAAGCGGCCTAAGGCCGCTTTTATTTACACCAAATTTAGTTGTGCTATAGGCGTCACCAGAAACTTCTTGTTATACAAACTCTCTTATATGGATTTGCTATAACAGTAATTTTTCAAAATCTTCGTTTAGAATTTGTTTTGCTTTAAAGTTCATAGATTCATCAAAAATTACATTAGAGGTCTTACCACAGTTGTTTGGATATTCGTTTAAATCAAGGCCTTTGGCCCCTAGTTGATGCAAGAATTTATTATATAGTTCTTCATATGTTCCATACGATTTGAACGTTATTTGCTCTTTACTGGGACCATAGACAATATTGGCTGATCCATGAATTATTTCACAGTGCTTATGAGAAAACCCGCAGTATATTTTAGCGTGAGATGCTTGTAACTTTGTTGCTTCATCTATTTGTGTGACACTCAAATGATATTCTTCAAGTTCATTGTAGTCATGGATGTTATCACTGATTGCTTTTTTTACTTTATTTAGTGAGGCTGTTCTTGTTATTAGTTTTGCTTTGTCTTTTGATATCTGTGACAGAATGCTAAACCAAGTATCAATAAGTTTTTCATCAGATAAGTATTGATGTCCAACAAAAGGGGTAATTATTAACACTTTATCAAAAAGTAGCTCCCATCTGACCAGTGTCTTTTTCAATAGCTCCATGCAGTCATCTTTAGACATCGTTCCGTCAATAACAGATTCTAAAGGTTTGGAGTTAATAATATTACCAAGATTAAAATCGGATATATCATATCCTTTGTGATCGTATTTTTTATAGAAAACAGCAGAGTATTCCTTGTTACAAGTACATTTTATATTTAATAAAAAAATTGCTTTTTGGGGATTAAATCCATATCCCTTAATATCAATTGTTGTGTAATCACTGTACGCCATAATTATTTCTGAAAATGCATTATCTAACTTATGAAATGCAATTTCCTCAAGGCTCTTATCGCAATCATTACACAAGTATATTGGTTTAGCCTTTGAATCAAAGATCATTTTTTGATCATTTAGACTTCCTTCAAAGTTGATAATGCCTTGGATTTCAGGAAACTTAGACGCACTATGTATATCATAATCAACATAGGATTCTTTACGTGCCCCGTAGACAATATATGACTCATCAGGATTTATGGTAACAATTTTAAACTTTTCATTACAACTATCGCAATTCGAAATAATTTCTCCATTATCGCTATCTAAATTGAAATGAACACTGTGAAACTCAATAATATTTTGACAGTGCGGGCACTTCCCCTTGTAGTGTTTTTTTTTATGTGGAATCATAATTTATATCCTATTTACATAACGCCTGCGATAAGGTGCCCCACGATCAATTTACCAAGTTCACCAAACTTCAAAACAAAGCCACCTAGTCTAACTCATCACCTGATACTATGACTCTTTAAAATGGTTCTTCAACAATTTCTTCAAGATACTCTTGTGTAAATTCAGTATCATATGGTTTATCATCCGCAACTTGCTTTAAGAAATTAACAATACTTTTTCCATCATCAGCGATATTCAATGTTTGAGCAAACTCGTATGCAGACAATGGTTTACCTTTGTCTGGATCATGTGAGTAACTATGACTGTGCTCAAAATTTCTTACCGACACATATCGTTTAACCGAGGCACCTGTCAATTTTGCTGCTTCCATAGCCTCCCAAATTTTAGCGTTCAATGTCCAAGCGCTATTCGCTTTTGGTTCACCGTCTTTTTTTAATCTTCGCTCACCATCTGTATACAAGTACCTTTCATCCGAATCATGTATTACATGCTGATTTATCCTGAAGTGACTTAACACTTCAATAAAAAATGGAATATTATTCTTCGTACCTGTATTTAGAACAAACAAGTCACTATTAGGATAATGATCATGAATAAGTCCTCGGAGAACAATAGCTTCTGTATCACCTTCAACTAAAATAACTTCATCAGAGAAAAAAATTTCGCATATATGAGGATTAAACCTATTAAGCATTAAAACCCTATCTTTTGTTTCATCATCTTTTGAAAATACATTATCACCAGCTTGATAGATAACCGTTTCTCCGTTTCCTTTTTTGACAAATCGAGCTAATGAAGTGTGTTCCCTACTCATGTCAATTAACTGAGGATCATGGGATACACAAATAATTTGGTAATCATCTTGTTCTGCAATTTGATATAACGTATTTCTAAATTTTCTTTTGTTGCTTGGATGAAGATATAACTCAGGTTCTTCAAATAAAATTATGTGCTTTTCGCCGTCTTTGGTGTCTTTAAAGAGTGACAATATGTTAATAATTGCCTGTCTTATTAAGCCATGACCATGCAAGTCAAATTTACGGTCTGTGTTTTTAGGCTCTAAATTGCCATCAATGAGTTCTTCTGCCGCTTCTACAGCTTCAGCTAGTCTAACTTCTTCATCTTTTTTATCACCAATAGTTATACTAAAGTCTTTTTCGAAAGCCTTACTTAAATCAGCTTCTTTGTAAGGTGTTGACTGAATATTTAGTTGTAGATCAGGAAAAGTTTCACCAAAATAACGATTCGCTTTTTGACTAATTTGTCCTAGATACCCTTCATTTTCAACTTTTTCTTGTAAAGACTTAATAGCTGTAAGCGCTCTACTGTATTCATCTTGATGGTTGTTTTTTAGTTTTTTAAGTAACTTACTTTTTATTTCCTTTTCGAGCCAATCAGTCAAAGATTTAACACTAGGCATTGCTTCAATGTAAATAATATTAGGTGTGGCATTTGTGAGAATCGGCTCTAAGCCCCCAAAACCACCAGTAATAAAATCTCCATCGGCAACGCTATAAGTCATTTTTGTGGCAATTTTATCGACTTCACCCCATACTTTTCTAAACCTGACTAGACCATTAACATCAACCCACTTATCTAAGCCTTTGTTCGCAAAATTTTCTAGATCAATATCTTCTTTAAGAAAAGTAGCCTCAATAACAATATCTTTACTTACATCTTGTTCGTAAAAGTCTGTGATTAAAGATTTTTGATTGGGAGAGGTAAAATACCGATAGGCGTGTAATACACTAGATTTTCCAATATTATTTTTCCCGAAAAGAAAAACAATATTGTTGTTTTTAAATTCAATTATGTTTTCTTCGCCGTTAATGGCTCGAAAGTTATTTATTTTTAGCGAAACAAGTTTCATATCCTTGCTTTTACATTGACGTAGATTCTGATAAAATAAAATTCTAACGCTCGGCATGAGGTACGCTTACACCACACTCACCAAATCAACGTAATTACAAACCAAAACCGCCGAGTATAAAGCGCCACCTTGATGCCTTTGTTAAACGCCAGTTTCGGCCTCTAATCTATCTTTTTTTGAAGCAATAACTTTTGGATTTGATTTATCTATCAACGGGACTGGACTCGGTGCATATTTCTCTATAGATGTACCCAAAATATACTTGATTGCTGTATCAATATTTTCATAAGCTCCTGTAGAGTCAGCAATACCACTCGTAATTGCAGCAGCTATGACTAACGCACCAATGATTTTATTCCACGATGGTCGATCTTCAGAAAATTCACTTTTTGCCTTATAAAGGTAGGCTTTAAGCTGTTTTTTATCTTCTTTATTTAAAGAAATACCGCTATCAACTTTAGCTATTGCCGTTTCAATTTGTGCTATTATCTTCTCATGATCCAAGTTTGATGGCTTAAATACATCACTATCATGATACCACTTGCTAATATAACTATCCTTTGCCAAAGACACCAAGCTAATCAACCTACCTATTGACACCAGTAACTTTTGAATTGGAATAACATCTTCAGTGAACAACCTCTTTCTTTTAAACCAATTTGAAAAGTAAGGAATATTAAACATAACAGAACTTACAATTTCTTGAGAAAAGTTAAGTTGTTTTCTCTGAGTAGCAATTCTAAGAGACACTTCAATCCCAGTTATCGATTCTGCAATATTAGTTTCTTCAGCTAGATGAGTAACTCTCTCGTACAGTTGTTTATCAATGGGTCTAAGAAAAGTTTGAAACTCATGAATTCGCATCTCGAAACACTTCAAATGCATTGCAGAAGCAATATAACTCTCCCAATCAGAGACACGGCTCATCCCAAAAGCAAGAAGTTCATTCTCTCTAGCGGCAAACTCGGTAAAGAAGTTCTCCATAGAAACGAGTTCTTCCTTAAATTCATCTAAATTTCCGTAGTTCATAAAGCTCCTTTAGCGTTTAACACTTTATTCTACAAACACTGTTCATATATCTTCCTAATATCAGTGATAAACGAAGAAGATTAGCGTTTAGCATTCACATATCTCACCATCCGCTGACTAATGCCACACGTGTGCCCCAACCGATTACTTCAGTATGAAACCATATGAAAATTAAGGTGTAAATATGTTAACCGTCATTATTGTCCAGAAATGCTATCAACTTATCAGCATACCGCTCATACGCCTCTAACTGGTCGTCTAACCAATCATGCTTGTTGTACACGGCTAGTCCCCCTCCCAGCTCATGACCCAGCATCTTCTCTACGACATGAGGCATTACGCCAAGCTCTGACGCACCTGTAGACAACGAACGCCTGAAATCATGAGTACGCCACTCTTCTAATGGCAGGCTTGCGCGTATGCGGCGTATATAACGATTTGCGGCTGAAATGGTAATTGGGGTGTTGAGGTTTTGCCCTGGGAATAGCACGTCATCGTAGGTCTCCATAACGCGTTCTAGTATAGCTCGGGCTTTAGTGGGAATTGGGCGGCGGATAGGCTTATTGGTTTTGCTCAGCTCTTTGGGGACTGTCCAAATGCCGGCTTTCATCAACTTTAATCTTAAGTGCATGGTGAGATCGGCTAGCTAAGCGAAGTTCTGAGAGGCGGTTGCCCCAGTAAGCACGAAAAAGGTATGGTGAGTTGATGGAGGGTTTTATTTGCAGTGCTGGCGCGGCTACGCTCAATGGCTAGCCAAATCTGTCCTAGTTCAGACCAGGTAGGAACACGGCTTTCGTTCTCTGGCCGCATACCAACGTTTTGCTTTTTGATTCGGTCTAGGTCGGTTCTATCAATGATGAATTTGCTTTTGCAGAAGTTAAGGCAGGCACGGAGCGTGGTAAAAATGGAATTGACCGTTTTGGGCTTGTCAGCGCCAATATCATCTAACCATTGCATCCATTCTCTGGCTGGTATGGTTTCGACATTTCTATCTGGGAAGGCGCCAAGGTAGTAATTTCTGGAAAAGGATCGGTAGAGCTCTTGCGTCCCCTTATTTAAAGTGGGGACATAGTGCTTCAACCAGTAGTTAATGCAGTCGTCTGAAGTGACGAAATCTTGTTCACCACTACCTCCAACCCCGTTGGCAATTTCTGGATTTCGGCCAGATTCTCTCAATTCCATCATGATTTTATGTTTCCGCCTTGCCTCTTTTAGGCTTGTTGCGGGATACTTAGCTAATCTGAGTTTTAGGTGCTGATGAGTTAAAAAATAAGTACATCAGAGCTTAAATACCAACCAATTTAAGGCTGTCGTAAAAACTAACACTTAATATCAATGCGATGGCTTCTGGAAACGACTATGAATGATACAAATCAGCCAACCCTGTTTTGGCTGGATTTTGAAACCTTCGGTGCCAACCCGGCACTGGATCGCCCATGCCAGTTTGCCGGTGTTCGTACCGACATGGACATGAACATTATCGGTGAGCCACTGGTTATCTACTGTAAGCCACCCGTCGACTACCTGCCTTCGCCCGAAGCCTGCCTTATCACCGGGATCACGCCGCAGGAAGCGCATGAAAAAGGCCTGTCTGAGCCTGAATTTATTGCCCAAATTCACAAAGAGCTGTCAAAGCCTAATACCTGTGTGATTGGCTATAACAATGTACGCTTTGATGACGAAGTCACTCGCTATACCCTTTATCGTAACTTCTACGACCCATATGCCTGGAGCTGGCAGAACGGTAATTCGCGCTGGGACCTATTGGACACCATGCGGACCTGTTATGCATTGCGCCCGGAAGGGTTGAACTGGCCAACCAACGAAGACGGCCAGCCAAGCTTTAAGCTTGAAAACCTATCTGTTGCCAATGGTATCGAACACGCCAATGCGCACGATGCGATGGCCGATGTCTATGCCACCATCGAGTTGGCAAAAATTATTAAGCAAAACCAACCTAAGCTGTTTGATTACTTCTTTAAGCTGCGTAACAAGCGCAAGCTTCAGGAGCTGGTTGATATCGTCGAAATGACACCGCTGATGCATGTGTCAGGTATGTTCGGTGTAGAGTGTGGCAATACCAGCTGGATTGTACCAATGGCATGGCACCCTGATAACAAGAACGCGGTTATTACAGTGAATCTGGCAATGGATCCTACCCCGCTTATCGAGCTCTCTGCCGATGAGCTGCGTGAGCGCCTGTATACCAAACGTGCCGATCTTGGCCCTGACGAACAACCAGTGCCACTTAAGCTTATTCATCTTAATAAGTGTCCGGTACTGGCTCCGGCGAAAACCCTGCGCGCCGAAGATGCGGCTCGCATTGGTATCGACCGTGAAGCTTGTCTGAAAAACCTCGCGACGTTGAAAACGCACCCCGAAATTCGTGAAAAGCTGCTGGCGATTTATAGCGTAGAGCGTGAGTTTGAAAAGAAAGATAATGTCGATGCCATGCTTTATGACGGCTTCTTCTCAAACGCCGATCGCTCCACCATCGATATCATCCAGAAGACGCCAGAAGCCGAGCTAGGCAAGCTGGAGTTGAATGTTAGTGATAAGCGTATCAAGCCGCTGCTGTTCCGCTACCGTGCCCGTAACTTCCCAATGACACTGGATTTCCAAGAACAGCAACAGTGGAAGCACCACTGTCAGGATTTCTTTGAAGAGAACCTGCCAAGCTATATGGAAAACCTCGAAGCGGTTGCCATGGAGCACCAGTCGAACGAAAAGAAGATGAAGATCTTAAAAGCTGTCTACGATTACGTACAAACACTTGTATAAATTACGACAGTTCACCGGAGCCTTGTTGCTCCACTAGCTTACTGATATAGAAACACATATTGACAGCCCCTTGCGCTTATCTGGCCAAGGGGCTTTTTACGCATCGATGATTCTTTATTGTGAGATTGCGCAACTGAGCATGTACACCAACACTGATAGTGATGGATTTTAAATTGTCATTCATGGATTCGAAGGGTGAATTGTAGTGATTGATATGACAACACAATCTTTAACACGCTGTTTCCGGTTCCCAGATGTCGATTTCGAGCCAGATGTACACCTGCTGGTGTGGCGAGACAAAACACAAACAACACTCACGTTGCATGAGTCTCGATTACTTGAGGCACTCTGCTATTGTGCTGGTGAAGTGATCAGCCATGAGCAGTTGCACAATAAAACTTTCAGCCAACTTGATCCTTATGAAGACGGCACCGGTCAACACTACGATCTTAATAACATACTCAGGCCTTTGACGGTTAAACTTAATCTTCAAGGAAAAATGGCGATCCCCATCGAAGTGGTCCCCCATTATGGCTTTAGAGTACCACTACCCGAGAAAACCTGCCGACTGGTTCACGAGCCTGAAAAAGCAGAAGACAAAGACCAAGTTACCCCTCCGAACCAGAATGAGGAGGAAGAATTAAGTTCGGCCACAGAAGAGATAGTGAAAACCAGTACAGTGCATAAAATCTCTGTCGCCATACTGGCTTTGATGGCAACAGGGGTTATAACCGCTTCATTCCTTGACTATTTATGAAGTCGCTAACTCTTTGAAGCGCAACAGTCATTACAACTAACCGTGGCTTAGATTACGTTTATTTTGTATGATAAATGAGTTTATTCTTCCATTCCTGAAGGGCTCATGGCATATCTACGATCTTTCTTTGTTATTTTTGTCTGTCTACTGTTAGGCAAAGGCATTCAACACCTTACAGGTTTAGCCATCCCCGGTAGTATCATCGGCATGCTGATATTGTTCACCATTCTTTCTATGGGGCTTATTCCTGCCCACTGGGCAATGCAAGGCTGTCACCTTCTTATTCGCCACATGGCTTTATTGTTCGTCCCTGTTGGCATCGGTCTGATGAACTACCTCGATCTACTTACCAATAACGCCCTTATCATCCTACTTAGCACGATCGGCAGTAGTGTGGTGGTCTTCGTGACCATAGGTTTGGCAACACACTATAAGGAAAAACAATGATCTGGCTGCTGACTACCTTGGTTGTGTTCTACACAGCCCGTTATATTTCTAAACATATCCAGCATCCGATTGTTAATCCGCTTCTCATTTGTTTGCTGGTGATCATCCCTCTACTTATGTGGCTTGAGGTTCCTTATGAAACCTATTTCGAGCAAAACAAATGGCTTAATGCCTTGCTTGAGCCTGCAGTAGTTGCATTGGCTTTTCCTCTTTATGAGCAACTCAGCCAGATCCGCAAAAAATGGAAAGTGATTTTCTCTGTCTGCCTAATTGGTAGTTTACTATCTATGGTCACCGGTGCGGGCATCGCACTGATGCTCGGGGCTGATGCACAGCTTACCGCATCCATACTTCCGAAGTCGGTAACGACGCCTATCGCGATGGCTGTTGCAGAGCAAATTGGCGGACTCCCTTCAGTTGCCGCTATTATGGTTATTATTGCTGGATTATTTGGTGCAGTACTAGGGTATCCCCTGTTCCGCCTGATTGGTGTCAAAGCGCCTATCGCCAAAGGGTTAACCATGGGTACTGTTTCACACGCATTAGGTACCGCGAAAGCGGCAGAAGAAAATTACCAAGAAGGTGCATTCAGCTCGTTGGCCCTGGTCATTTGTGGGGTGATCACCTCGATTCTGGCACCAGTATTGTTTCCACTCATCATGGCAGTATTTCGTTAAGACGTGCTAGTAATCGAATAAAAATTTAAATTATTGATTAATAAATATAATTTTTGTTTAAGCCGTGTGACCCGACTCGCACTACTGCAAATGATGCAACATACAGTTGATATATGTGATAGAGATCACCCAATTATATGATTACCAAGCCTACAATGTTTCTCCATACACAAGACGGAGTGAAAACTCATGCACACTAAAGTAATGGATGCTTTAGGCGCTCTACCCGCTGATCTGGCTTCTGCAATTAAACCTGTGCTAGAAGCTGATAATTTCGATGCCACCTTAAGCCCTGAGGTGTTTGCTCAGTTAATGTCGAAAACCAACATGACTGACAGTGAATTGCGTGTTGCATTACTTCCGCTTGCCGCTGCTTATTCTGTCGCACCTATTTCTAATTTCTTTGTTGGCGCAATCGTCCGTGGTCAATCAGGCACACTTTATTTCGGTGCTAACATGGAATTTGTTGGTGCTTGCCTTTCTCAAACGATTCACGCAGAACAATCCGCCATCAGCCATGCTTGGGTGAAAGGCGAAACCGGCATTTCTGATATCACCATTAACTACAGCCCTTGCGGTCACTGCCGCCAGTTCATGAACGAGCTGACAACAGCGAACGAATTAGTAGTCCAATTACCAGAGCGTGCTGCGAAGTCACTGCAAGAGTACTTGCCGGAGTCTTTTGGTCCAGCCGACCTAAATGTAACTGATGCACTGCTATCTAATGTTGATAACGGTATGGAAACCGAAGCATCGGAAGCACTCATTCAGCAAGCATGCCAAGCGGCCAACCGTGCCCATGCGCCTTACACCAAAAACTTCAGCGGTGTAGCACTGAAAGCCAAAGACGGTAAAACGTTCATCGGTATGTATGCCGAAAATGCCGCTTTCAACCCAAGCCTTCCACCGCTACAAGTGGCGTTGGTGAACATGAACATGGCAGGTTACCCGCTTGCTGATATTGAAGAAGCGGCATTGGTTGAAAAAGCAGATAGCACAATCAGCCACCTCTCTGATACGCAGACAACACTAGAAGCACTAAACCCTGATATTCCTTTATCTTATGTCGCTGCATAAGCATAATGAAGGTACGAAAACCGCCAACTGGCGGTTTTTTTGTATCTGTTGTCGCGTACCGAGCAGAAAGCGGTTTTCTCTTACCATAGGTAGGAGTATGATTTTCCAGTTATAAACTCAATAAACCTTAATTACATGTCTCATCAACACAACCCGATCCAAGGGGCTAGCTGGATGGTCACTGCTGGCTTAGCCTTTGCCATAGTCAACAGTCTGGCGCAGTACCTCAGTATGGTTTTACATCTTCCATCAACCACTGTTGCCCTATTCCAGTACTTCATTGCCTTAGTTGCTATTTTCCCTTGGTTAAAAACCTTGGGTATTCGCAATGCACTGCGCACCCAACATTTTAGCCAACACTGTTTCCGCGTGTTGCTAGCGGTAATCGGTATTCAATTGTGGCTTTGGGCATTGGCCTATCCGGTGCCAATCTGGCAGGGTATCGCGCTGCTCATGACCTCGCCGTTGTTCGCTACGATTGGCGCGGGTATATTTCTGAAGGAGAATGTCGGCACTGCACGCTGGGTTGCGACAATTGCTGGTTTCTGCGGTGCGATGATCATTCTAGAACCTTGGTCAGACGGTTTCAGCTGGGCAACGCTACTTCCGGTGGCAGCTGCATTCTTCTGGGCGTGTTACTCGCTGATGGTGAAGAAAATGTCATCCAGTGAATCGCCAACCAGCATTGTGGTCTATTTGCTGATCTTAATCACCCCGTATAACCTACTCCTTGCCGTACCTGAATTTACACTGCCGCAGACGGGACTGACTTGGCTCTTGCTAGGTGGTGCGGGATTATTGACGGCACTGGCTCAGTGGGCGATAGCCAAGGCCTATGCGGTGGCCGACGCTTCTTTTGTTCAGCCTTTTGACCATGCCAAACTGCCCCTGAATGTGCTGGGAGGGTGGATAGTCTTTGGCTGGGTACCGCCGGGAAGGTTGTGGCTAGGTGCTGCGATTATCATTACATCTGTCGCATTCATCACCCAGTGGGAAAACAAAAAAGCAGCAATGGCAAAGGGCTAACAACTCTGTACAATATCAAGCCTTCCGAACCTACAGTTAGCAAAATAGTAGGTTCGGGGGGAAGTCTTAATCCCACGACAATTCTCATTCCTTCAGCGTCTACACTCTCCCTAAACCGCCCAACCTATTGTTAACTTAATGGTTGAGTCGTCATGTATGAACAACAACATGTGAGGTTTACTGAATGTCTTGGCGCGTTTTAACTCTCTCGTTTATCGGTGGCGCTCTGCTATCGCTCTCTTCGGTTGCACAAGCCCAGTCTTTCGTTACGATCGGTTCCGGTGGTGTGACCGGTGTTTACTACCCTACTGGTGGTGCTATTTGCCGACTGGTAAATAAAGATCGGAACAGGCACGGGGTGAGATGCTCGGTCGAATCAACCGGCGGCTCCATCTATAACATCAACAGCATCCGTGCAGGCGATCTGGATCTTGGTATCGCCCAATCGGACTGGCAGTATCATGCGTACAATGGCACCAGCAAGTTTAAAGAAAAAGGCCCTTTCAAATCACTTCGCGCTTTGTTCTCTATTCACCCAGAACCTTTTACTGTGGTGGCACGGGCAGACTCTGGCATCAATAATTTTGAAGATCTCAAAGGCAAACGAGTCAATATCGGTAACCCGGGCTCAGGCCAACGTGGAACCATGGAAGTATTGATGAAAGCCTATGGCTGGAGCAAGAAAGATTTTGCCTTAGCGTCAGAGCTCAAAGCATCGGAACAGTCCAAAGCCCTGTGTGATAACAAAATCGATGCCATGGTCTATACCGTAGGTCACCCGAGCGGAGCCATCAAGGAAGCGACAACGGCTTGTAAGAGCGTGATCGTCAACGTTTCTGGACCTGTGATAGAGACACTGATTGAAGAAAATAGCTTCTACCGAAAGGCAACCGTACCGGGGGAAATGTACCAGGGTAATGTTGACGACGTGCACACCTTTGGCGTCGGTGCCACCTTTGTATCATCGGCATCCGTAGACGAGAAGATCATCTATGAAGTGGTGAAGTCGGTGTTTGACAACTTCGATACCTTCAAGAAACTCCACCCGGCTTTTGCCATTCTGAACAAAGAAGAAATGGTGGCAGATGGCCTTACCGCTCCTCTGCATGACGGTGCGAGAAAGTATTACCTTGAGGCGGAGTTAATCCAACAGGAATAACGCTGTCGACAGAAGTCCAAAACAAAACGAGGAGCCCGTTAGATAACGTTGCTCCTCGCTTATCGAGCCGTCTATTATGACGCCTATCAAAAATAACAGTGCTTACTTAGAAACGAATGCGGAAACCCAGCTGTCCTTCTAAATCAAGATCGACATCTTCAACCACATACAGGGTCGGGCCAACCTCGCCGTAGAACTCAAAGCTGTTCACCGGCACTTGGAAACCAATACCACCACGCACACCAAGCTTGTTGTGTTTGTTGTCTACGTACTGGGCGCCGACAAAGGTGTATAAGTTGTTCATGCCTGGGTCTTGGGTAAGTGAACCTAAGTTGAAGGTTTTATCGAACGCAAGACCAAAATCGTCGATACCTAGCGAGAAACGCAAGTCATTGTGCTTATATTGGATCCCCGACATCGGGCTACCAAAGAAGATACCAACAGCTTGAGATGCATGAGCTGAAAACGGAACCGCCATCATCAGGCCTAGAGCTAGTAGATATTTTTTCATGATGTAATCATTGTCGTTACTAAACAAAACTGCGGCTAATCTAACGGTAATACGGTGTTAATTCGACCCTTCTGCATGACTAATGACACAACTTTGACAATCGTGACAGAATATTACTGTGATTTTGTTGTCGCTATAAACCCACCCCATCGATGAGAAAACCACCAGCTTGGGTGGGCAATAAACACCATTCCCAATAACGAGTTACCCATTGAGATAGCAAATTTAAGGAAGTGATGAATTCCAAGCGCAATCGTTTGCGTGGAGGTGAAATTCCTGTATGATCCGCACTAGTTTCACGTCACCTCCAGTAAGGAATTCCAATGTTAGGATCTGCAACCCGCTTAAACGCAACGCGTGTACTTCTTCTTGGCTCTGGCGAGCTAGGTAAAGAAGTGGCCATTGAATGCCAACGCCTAGGCCTGGAAGTTATTGCCGTTGACCGTTATGCCGACGCACCGGCGATGCAAGTTGCCCACCGTAGCCATGTTATCGACATGCTTGACGGTGAAGCCTTAAAGCAGCTTATTGCCGATGAAAAACCTGATTATGTTGTCCCTGAAATCGAAGCGATTGCGACCAACACGCTGGTTGAGTTAGAAGCCGAAGGCTTGAATGTGGTCCCAACCGCCAATGCCACCAAGCTAACAATGAATCGTGAAGGGATCCGCCGCCTAGCTGCAGAAGAACTTGGCCTAACGACCTCTCCTTATCGTTTTGCCGATAACTACGATGATTTCAGCGCCGCTGTTGAGCACGTAGGTATTCCGTGTGTCGTGAAACCGGTTATGAGCTCTTCTGGCAAAGGTCAGAGCGTGATTAAGTCGAAAGAAGACATTGAAAAGGCATGGGGCTATGCTCAGGAAGGCGGCCGTACTGGCGCTGGCCGAGTGATTGTTGAAGGCTTCATTGACTTTGATTATGAAATTACCCTACTGACGGTACGTGCTGTTGACGGTACTCACTTCTGTGCCCCCGTCGGCCACCGCCAGGAAGACGGTGACTACCGTGAATCGTGGCAGCCACAAGTGATGTCAGAGCAAGCGCTCAAAGCCGCTGAGCATGCAGCTGGGAAAGTTGTAAACGCCCTGGGCGGTTATGGTATCTTCGGTGTTGAACTGTTCGTGAAAGGTGACACGGTGATCTTCAATGAAGTATCCCCTCGCCCACACGATACTGGCATGGTAACGCTGATCTCACAAGAGCTATCAGAATTTGCCCTGCACGTTCGTGCCTTCCTAGGACTTCCAATTCACACCATTCACCAGTACGGTCCATCGGCCTCTGCGGTTGTATTGGGTGAAGGTGTGTCTGAAAATATCCGTTTCGATAACCTCGCGACAGCACTTGCCCGCCCGAACACGCAAGTTCGCCTGTTTGGTAAGCCAGAGATCAATGGTCGCCGCCGTTTAGGTGTCGCGCTCACTCGCCGTGACAATATCGAGGGTGCTATCGAAGATGCCCTTGCTACCGCATCCGACATTAAGGTTGTGTACTGATTTTTAGGCAAAACCAAATAAACAACTAAAAAAGGAGCCACTAGGCTCCTTTTTGTTCATCTGCCATAACTGCCATTAAGTGGCTGTATTTTACGCGACTGTAATCAACCAAGCCTCTTCGGCAAAGCGGGTTAGGCCACGCTTGCGACGAGGGTGTGACTCATCCGCATCATCGCGTGCTAAATGGCGAATATCGCAACCTTCAAACAGGGCTTCAATTTCGTCTTTAACCACAGCGAATGGAGGACCGTCCATTTCATGCTGCGGGTAATCCAGTGTCACCAGCAAGATGCGCCCCCCCGGCTTCACCATTGATAGCAGCTTCTGGGTATAACTTTGGCGCATTTCCTGCGGCATAGCTATAAGGGCGGCGCGATCATAAACGATATCGACAGGATCAACCTGTGCCATGAAAAAATCACCACAGTGAATCGTAATTTCATCGAACTCGTAAATTGATTGGCCGTTTCCCACCGGGATCACCAATGGGGTGTAAAGATGCTCAGCAAAGAATGCACGTACCGCAATTTCACTCAGTTCAATACCAACCACTTTATTGTGTTTCTCCGCCAACCAAGACAGGTCGACAGATTTACCACACATAGGGACCAACACCGAATCCTCTCGGGTTGGTTTCACTTCTGGCCAGTATTTTTCTAGTACCGGGTTGGTATCATCCAGGTGAAAACCAATTCGATTCTCAGCCCAGCGGCTATGCCAAAACTCTGCATCCATTTCTTGTTTTCTCTTTCTTTTGACTGACTGATTGGCTTTATATCAAACTTGGCTTGATATAGCTAATCAAGCCATATCATCTATAGAAGGCGATAGAAAGCGCTGTAAGGCATTTAGGGAGGCGTTCTCAATCAAACTGAGGTGATGGTATTGCTCTTACATTACACCCCGCCATCTCGGCGTGCGCGAAGCGAACATAACGAACAAAAAACAACCAGCGATTACATACAAAAAAAGATGCCAAAGCATCTTTTTTTGTTAGCTAAATTTCAAAGGCAAATCCAGCTAGAAATCTGTTCTTCAATTTTCTTTTATGAGAGTCATTGAATAAACGATAAATGCTAGCGAATTAAGAAATTCGGAATAGCTTAATCGAGTCACGGCGAACAGTCACTCCGCGGAAAGTTACAGGCTCAAGCAATGTCATTAGCTGCTTAGACACAAAAAACTTACCACCGTAGCTACGATCACCACCACGATTTACCCAATCTGCAAATTCATCTGCCAAGTTGAACATAGAGTTTCCAACAAGCAGAACCAACACTTTAGCGACTTCACTGTCATTCTGTTTATTAAACTCCGCGTCGCGAACTTTCTTACGATATTCTTCGACGATTCTTTCTAGGCACTCAAATCTGCTCATATACACCACCACAAAAAAAGAGGTGCGGATACTACTGCTCATACTCACTGAAATCAACCCATCAAGGGCCTATTCTTGGCAGAAACCTGTAATTTTTTCGTTCTCGTAACATGATTCGGGGCGTTTATAAGGAAAATGACGACTTATGTCATATTTTTCACCTTGCCAATAAGTTATATTTAAAATATAACTTTATCGATACCGCCTTGATTTAAAGCCAGAGAAATAACCATGAGTGACCAAAAAGTAGACATAAACGTCTTAATGGGAAGCCTAAAAACTGAGTATAAAACTATCGAGGCAATGGTGAAAATTTACTGCAGGGATCACCATGGCACTGGCACACTGTGTGAAGCGTGTGCCGACTTTTTGGCCTATGCGCTGACCAAACTCGATCGCTGTCCTTATGGTGAGGAAAAGCCGACCTGCAAACTATGTCCAATTCACTGCTACAAAGCCGATTACAAAGAACGCTCTCGAATTATCATGCGCTATAGTGGCCCCAAAATGCTATACCACCACCCCATTCTCGCTATCCGACACCTTATTGCAGGCAAGAAGCCGGTGCCAGTTAAGCCAACACCGAATGCTTCCAACCGCCATAAACGAAAATCACGCAGCCAATAACAAATTAATTTCTGTAGTAATCGACAACCTGAATGGTGCTTGGTGGGGTGTTCGCTTCAAGAGATAACTGAAAGCTTTTGCCACCTTGCATCTGCACGCTTGATCCACCATGGCCTGTCACACTGACCCCCTCTATCTTTTCAAAAGATCGAGACTCGCTGTAATGCATGGTAACGTTCAAGTCCACATCTTGGTTAGAAGATAACTCAAACTGACAAATTCCCGTTAGGCAATAAACATCAAGGTTGCCATCTTGGTACTTCACATCCTCAACATTTTTTACGGGCTGGGCTGTAATCTGTAATTCTTCGCCACACCCTACTAGTAAGGCTGCCCCTGCGATAACGGCCAACATCAATCGTTTCACGCATCCTCCTTTATCTCTTTCGTTTTCAGAGAATTACTATCACACCGATCACCACTTTAGTGCAACCCTTAGCGATTTATTCATAGTTATCTAAATAGTGTACCAATCAAAAATCAGGCAAGTCAGTTCAGATAACGCCCACTGTCGTAATGTAACAATTACCAATTAATTCATTGTGATAAGCCGCATGTCACATTATTATCGATGCCGTATACAGACCCCTAACAGGATAAAAATAATGAAAGGCATTCTTTCTGTTCAGTCACATGTCGTTTATGGACACGCAGGAAACAGTTCAGCCGTTTTTCCACTACAGCGTATGGGCTTTGAAGTATGGCCAATCCATACCGTTCAATTCTCTAACCACACACAGTACCAAGAAGGCTGGACGGGACGTGCTTTTGCAGCAGAAGATATCACCAGTTTAGTGTCCGGTATGGAAGCAATCGGCCAGCTCGCTAATTGTGAAGCGGTGCTTAGTGGCTACCAAGGCAGTGCCGAGCAATGCCTGGCAATTGAAGATACGGTCAAGAAAGTAAAAGCAGCCAACCCTAAGGCGTTATATGTATGCGACCCTGTTATGGGTGCGCCAGATAAAGGCTGTATTGTTGCACCAGGCATTGCCGAGCACCTGATCAACACCCTGATGCCAATGGCAGATATCATCGTTCCTAACCAGTTTGAGCTTAGCCAATTTGCTAGTATGGAAATTAACTCTTTAGAAGACGCAATCAAGGCTTGCCAAGTTGCTCTGAACAAAGGACCGAAGATGGTTTTGGTTAAACACTTACACAGTGTATCAAATGAGATGTTCTCGATGATGCTGGCCACCCAAGAAGGTTGCTGGTTAGCCCAACGCCCTCACCTTGAATTTGATAAGCAGCCTGTTGGTGTTGGCGATCTGATCTCTGCCCTATTTACTGGCCAGTACTTAGCAAAAGGCAACGCAGAGGCAGCATTCAGCCATTGCAACGATGCCTGTTACGCGGTATTGAAAGAAACCTCACTGCGCGGCGAGTGGGAGCTGCAGACCATCGCGGCCCAAAATGAAATTGTTAAGCCTACTGAGCTCTTCCCGGTAGAAGCACTCTAAGAGCTAACAGCATTCAACGCAGAGAGTCGATGACAATCTCTGCGTTGAATATCATCGACAAGGCCAAATAACGCTAAGCGACAAACTGCTGCAACTTTGATTTATAAAGCAAGCGTGCAAACTCAACGGCAGGCAAAGGTTTCATGAAGTAATAACCTTGGTTAGACGCATTTTGGTCAATATCTATCAGAAACGATCTGCCTATTTTCAATATATCGAATGGGAGATTATATCGAAAAGATGAATCAATAAAGGCGTTATAAGTTACATTCGAGTTGTTCTGTTTATTAAACAATCAAACCATCTAATCAAACCATCTAAAAACAGCTTTAAAGCGTGATAGGTGTGGCAAAATTTACCTTTTACGATTGCGAGAAAGTCAGCCTAGGCTTATCGTTGCTTTGTAATCAGTGACTTATATGCGAGCATCGTATAATGGTATTACCTTAGCTTCCCAAGCTAATGACACGGGTTCGATTCCCGTTGTTCGCTCCAAGCGCTCTGGCGCAAATAATAGTCACTGATAAGTAAGATGACATGCGGTGGTGGCGGAATTGGTAGACGCGCTAGCTTCAGGTGCTAGTGTCCGCAAGGACGTGAGGGTTCAAGTCCCTCCCTCCGCACCAATCTTACTTTAACGTTTCTTTTTTCGTGAAGCCTTTCACCGTTATTTTTTCTTACTGCTATTTAGCAACAGAAATGTTCGCCTCGCAATACCTAATACCTCAATGACAGGTCTATAGTCATCAATACTAGAGCGTTAGATATTGCAAGGGAAGCACATGACATTACCCATACTCTACTCTCTTCGCCGTTGCCCTTACTGCATTAGAGCAAGACTTGCTTTGCTGTTGGCCCAGCAACCAGTGATGTTACGTGACGTCGTAACTAAAAATCTTCCCGATGAATTGTTATTAGCATCACCAAAAGGGACAGTGCCGGTATTGGTTTGTACTGATTCATCTGTTATTGATGAAAGCCTCGATATTATGGTGTGGGCATTAAAGCAAAGCGACCCAAGTAACATGCTTTTAAGTGCCCACCCCGACGCCTTTCAAGCCATGATGGAGCTGATCAATCGCAACGACACTGAGTTTGTCGTTTCATTGGATAAATACAAAATTGCATCACGGTATCACCACAAGGATGTAGTCGATTATCGTGAGCAATGCGTACGGTTTATTAGCTACCTCGACAAACGCCTAACCAAGCACAATTACTTTCTGGGTAACCAACCAAGTTTAGCTGACTACGCAATACTGCCTTTTATAAGCCAATTCTCCCGAGTTGATCGCAGTTCTTATCTGAAATCAGGCGTAAACACACCCTATCCAAACCTTCAACGCTGGCTGACAGCACATTATCAAAACCCATTATATTCAAAAGCCATGACCAAATACCCTCTGTGGCTCGATAACCGTGAAGAGTGTTTGTTTGAATAACGTTTCAAGCAACGGATCGAATGGCGTTCACCCTGCCCTTTTGCTGTCGAATAACCCGTGTTTACCCAAAACTATTGCACTCATTTATACCAATCTGGATAAGTCGTTGATCAAGTATTTGCACTGGAAAAATCGTTGTTATCAAGGCAGATCTTGCAGTAACTAGTGGCTCTAATTGCAAAATATCTAACGCTACTGCCCTCGATTTGAAAAAGCAAATTAACGCCGTCTTTTAGTGATACAATCATACGATAACTTTTGGGCTCAACGAAAACACTATGAAAGACTGCAACCAATGTGGAAAATGCTGTATCAAATATGGTGATGGAGATCTTGCGGCGACTAAAGAAGAAATTGACTTATGGGAGCAATTTAAGCCCGATATATTCAAGTATGTACAAGATGGGAAAATCTGGTTTGATCCTCCAACGAAAAAGCAATTAAACCATTGCCCATTTCTAGAACTCAGCCCCAAACAGAACCCACAAGATAAAAACAAATACACTTGCAGTATTTACCTCGATAGACCTGAAGACTGTCGTCACTACCCTAGCCTAATCAACGAAATGGTGCGTGATGAGTGCGAAATGATAGAAGTCATGGACCTCGATAACCCAAAGAAAGCTCAAAGACAGTTAGATCTATTAATGAGCACAAGCAGACCTTCAAGCAATTCTTAGGGCTAAAGCCTAATGCCCAGTTCAGGATCCTCGCTGCTATGACCAGTTCAAAACCGATTAAGTTTATAAATGCAGTCATGTAGAGTGTCCTGCTGATTAGAGTGCCTGGCAGCATTCGCTAAATACAACTTAATCGAGACAGCCTGAACAATGACAATCATTCATCATCATCCTGTGCAAATTTATTACGAAGATACCGATCATTCAGGTGTTGTTTACCACCCAAACTTCTTGAAGTATTTTGAACGCGCTCGCGAGCACGTTATCGACAGCGATAAACTCGCAACCTTATGGAATGAGCATGGCCTTGGTTTCGCTGTGTACAAAGCCAATATGATCTTTCAAGATGGTGTTGAATTTGCGGAAATTTGCGATATTCGCACTAGCGTTACTCTAGACGGAAAATACAAAACCTTGTGGCGACAAGAAGTATGGCGCCCTAACGCTACACGCGCCGCCGTGATTGGCGATATTGAAATGGTCTGTTTAGATAAGCAAAAGCGTCTACAACCGATCCCACAAGATTTGCTTGATAGCATGGCATCAATGGCTTAAATCCCAATCGTTTAGAGCCAAGATGTCAATACAAGGTGATTTACGATTGGCAATGAAGGCACAGCAACCTAATCATTATCATTGAGCACATTCACTAGTGATACTCTTCGGGCGTAAATAGAAGACACATCCAATTTGCGTCCTTTCACTATCAAGCCAAAACGATAGCTTGCTGACAAGCGCCCTAAATATATAGACCATGCTTGCCCTCCTACTTGCTCGCTGCCCACATTGCCTTCCAATGCATTTACACAAATACCCGTCACTATTTCGAGTGATTGTTCACACGCCGAATCTTCATCGAAAAGTGAAAGCTGTTGTTTTTTGTTTAAAGAAAAATCAAAACCAAATGATTTTAACGATTGAGCAAGCCCAAGCCCTGTCGCCTTAATATACGACTCTTTAAGCACCCACAAATCAAAAAAACGTCGGCGCTGATCGCTCAGGCCTAACTGCATTAATGATTTTATTTCTTGTGGTTGAAAGTAATTCTCCATGATAGTGCTAGCAGAGCGCACTATCGACCCAAGTGATTGGTTCTTCCAGTTCCACTTCCATCAAGATCCTGTTATGCCAGGTTCATTAGGTGTTGAAGCGATTATTGAGCTAATGCAAACCTACGCCCTAAACAAAGATCTTGGTGCGGGTTTCCACTCACCTAAATTTGGTCAAATCCAATCGGAAGTGAAATGGAAATACCGTGGTCAAATCAACCCATTGAACAAACAAATGTCGCTCGATGTACACATCACAGCAATTAAAGATGAAGACGGTAAGCGCATTATTATTGGTGACGCCAACTTGAGTAAAGACGGCCTACGCATTTACGAAGTAAAAGACATCGCTATTTGTATCGAAGAAGCTTGAGTTAAGGATTAGAACATGACAATGCAAACAACCCTAAATAACGAAAAGCTTTCTCCTTGGCCATGGCAAGTTGAAGAAAGTGCCACTCAATTCAATACCGAAGCAATGGCTAAAGTATTAAAAGACCTGAGCCGCGGCTGCTACGTCATCAATCACCCAGAAAAAGGGCTTGGTGTAAGCCAAGAGGCAGAACTGACCTCTGGTGATAGCGCAAGCGCTAGCAGTACACACCCTGTCAGTGCATTTGCGCCAGCACTTGGCACACAACGCCTTGGTGACAGTGATTTTTGTCGTGTACATGGCGTGAAATACGCTTACTACGCAGGTGCAATGGCAAACGGTATTTCTTCTGAGGAACTCGTCATTGCTCTCGGCCAGGCTGGTATTCTTTGTTCATTTGGCGCTGCGGGGCTCATTCCTTCACGTGTAGAGCAAGCGATTAACCGTATTCAAGCAGCACTGCCTAACGGTCCTTACGCGTTTAACTTGATCCACAGCCCAAGCGAACCAGCGCTTGAGCGCGGTAGTGTCGAGCTATTCCTAAAGCATAAGGTGCGTACTGTAGAAGCATCAGCCTTCTTAGGTTTAACACCACAAATTGTGCAATACCGCGCTGCAGGTTTAAGCCGCGATCAAAAAGGCGATATTGTTATTGCTAACAAAGTTATCGCCAAAGTCAGCCGTACCGAAGTAGCAAGCAAGTTCATGGAGCCTGCGCCTGCTAAAATGCTGCAAGGTTTGGTGGACGAAGGTCGAATTACACCAGAACAAATGGAACTAGCACAACTCGTTCCAATGGCTGACGATATTACCGCTGAAGCGGATTCGGGTGGTCATACCGATAACCGCCCTCTGGTCACTTTGCTACCTACAATTTTAGCGTTGAAAGAAGAAATTCAAGCTAAACACCAATACAAAACACCGCTTCGTGTCGGTACTGGCGGTGGTGTTGGCACTCCCGATGCCGCGCTGGCTGCATTCAATATGGGCGCCGCTTATATTGTCACAGGCTCTGTCAACCAAGCATGTATTGAAGCGGGCGCGAGTGATCATACTCGTAAACTGCTTTCGACCACTGAAATGGCCGACGTCACTATGGCACCCGCTGCCGACATGTTTGAAATGGGCGTTAAATTACAAGTTGTTAAACGCGGTACGCTCTTCCCTATGCGTGCCAATAAGCTTTATGACATTTACACTCGTTATGATTCAATTGAAGCGATCCCTGCCGATGAGCGTCATAAGCTAGAAACCCAAGTTTTCCGCTCAACACTCGATGACATCTGGGCTGGCACCGTTGCGCACTTTAGTGAGCGCGATCCGAAGCAAATTACGCGTGCCGAAGGCAATCCTAAACGTAAGATGGCATTGATTTTCCGCTGGTATCTTGGTCTTTCTAGCCGTTGGTCAAACACCGGTGAAGCGGGTCGTGAAATGGACTATCAAATTTGGGCGGGTCCTGCACTAGGTGCATTCAATGCATGGGCGAAAGGTAGCTATTTAGATGATTATACAAACCGCCAAGCTGCTGATGTTGCAAAACATCTGATGCACGGCGCCGCTTATTTAGCTCGAATTAATCTGCTGGCTTCGCAAGGCATTAAGCTACCTGCTGATGTTGCTCGTTGGAAACCGGTTGAAAAAATGATTTAACTGCTGATTAAATTTAATTAAATCAGCCTGAGATATTAAAGCCCAGAAACAATGATGTTTCTGGGCTTTTGTTTGGCCTTAAACACTGAGATGATTTAAAGGTAAGGTGCGCCCCATAAAACCAACCAAATGCACTGAACTCCATACAAAAACTGCCAAGTGTAAATCCCTCCTGCACAGTTTGTTAGGCAAATTTACCACTCAGACTCCGGATATTGCTCTGGCTTAACACCTGCTTCTTTTACCACTCTAGGATACTCTGTCCCATCTACAAATGGCTTAGGTTTGCTGCGAGATTTGGATACCTGAAATATCCAATCATCGCCAAAGTCGAACCAGTAAAATAGCTTTTTACCTTTCGGCAGTGGAAATAAACCATATAACTCAGTATCGAGAGAGTATGTGCGGTCATCGAACGATTCTCGACTTGAACCAAATTCTCTACGAGAAATGAAAAATTGAGAGAAGTGGTCATTATCAAAGCCAACGGCATTAAGGATGATTTCATTCAATTCGCGCAATGATGTCTTTTTCGATAACTCAATTTCACAACTCCAGTCTTCATAAGCATACGGACCTGAGACCAGACTTACTTTAATTGATATGTACATACTTTCCTCACTTGCCTAACACCAAGCTAACTTGCACGAAACCTTGGCATAAGCTTTCCTGATTACCACTAATACTCAGCCCTGTTAACTATACTGATGATAAGTCAGTTCATGAGGCTATTATCATGGCTAAG
>NZ_JANEYT010000051.1 GCF_024357955.1 Photobacterium pectinilyticum | reverse complement strand
TCAATTGAGGGTTTAGGCATATTTGTCTCCGTAATGAATTAAATTCTAAGGCGACAACCATGCTGACACAGGGGGGGAATGGGTGTCCGGAATCAGCGGAATACGCATTGGACAGGCATTTAACCCTTTCAGTCAAGTTCAATAGCCTAATAGAAATGTCTCCGGGTTACGTCTTTGCAGAGGAAGACCTGCCTTATGGGGCAAATGAGCTCAACAGTTTTACAATTAGTTTAGGGCGTAGGGTGTTTTTCGAAGACATTGTGATGATTGATGAGGGTATCTGGGATCTGTCTATGCTTGGCAGAGAGCTGATGAGCGTCGATGCGCTTCAACAAAATGCTCTAGGCGGGAAAACTTGGCGAAGTTCACCTATAGATTCAGTGATTCTTAAGAAAAACGGCATCTACTGCAAGCTAAAAGGGCTTGAATCAAATATTGATGCGGGTCCTCACGTGATCCCGGAGGGAATGGTTCGAGATTTCAGTGAGAACAGAGTTGATTGCCGCTCACTAGACTACTACGACCATGAAATAGTTATTAAAACTCATGAGCTTACAAGGTTTATCCAATCATTGGACGATGAGAAGCCTGATGATCTGAAAGGTGAGCCCTCAACGTCGACTAAAGAGCTAAACAGTCACATCATCTTCGCAAGGGGATTGATGGAAATGGCGGGCATAGACCCTGCCAAGAAGGGCTACACGACTGCAATAAAAGTAGCGATAGAGACCAATGGTCTGTCTATGTCTGAGAACACTATTCGTAAAATGTGTAAGCAAGTCAGGGAAGCAACATGCTGACCTGTTCTTCAAGGTTAATTTAATTGTTAACTAAAAAACGCAATTGCTTTTGAAAGCCATTATTCCAATAGCCTCTTAGTCATCCACTGAAGGATTAAGAGGCTATTAATATCTAGCAAAGACATTCGATTGACACATAGTTCTGAATGTCCTCGAAGTTATTGAGGAAACCATTTTTCTTATGGTGCCACTCATCTACGTATATTTAGTTTAAGGGGTAATTTTCGCAGTCAATCCCTCGCTGAGCTCAGCTAACCTCCTGTTTGGAGACCCTGTAAACTACTGTTAATGTCTGCGGGTCTCATTCCGGCACTCTATACACCCGGTAAGATTTAAAACCTGCCTAAAACTTCCCCTATAAGGATGACAAGATTTCATGCACTGCCACTCTAAAGCGATATCATTGCGAGAGTAGAGTTTAGAAAGTAGATCTAATCCACGTCTAGATCCTTCACGACGTATATGATCTACACTATGGCTATATAACGCTCGATATCTTTTTTTATTGCAGTCTTTACACCCTGTTGTTCCCTCCTTGATTTTTCTAACTTCGGGGTTCCATTTATGGCCTTGTTCACAAGTAACCCAAACTCTTGTTTTTCCAGTAAGTATTGAGTTGCTCTCCATTGATTCACAGTTGATCAACTTGAACGAGTGTTGCTGCAATATTGCTTCAACTTCTTTCTTAGTGATAGAGCGGCATTTTGGGCACCAATGTCCTTTAAATAAGTTGCTTCTAAGGATCTGCCAAGGCTGATGTTTTTTTTTACACTGTACTAGTAAGTGCTTGGTTGAGTTATCAAATACTTCAGTTAGGAGTGTGCCGCCTTTGGCCTCAATAAATCTCTGTATGTCTGCGATAGGGCTCCGAAGTTTATTGCCAGTACTTTTATAACCACACTCTTTACACCACCTGTCGTTCTTTATTTTATTTGGGGAAGCTTGCCATTTGTGTCCTTTGGAGCACTCAAACCACATCATTGTAGTTGAAAGCTTATAGTGTTCTGACAAACATTGACCACCTTTTTCATTGCATATTGCCTGTAACTCTCTCAATTTCTCATCCGCAGCACGATACGCATCAGAGACATCGATTTCCTTTGTTTGCTGTTTTTGCGTAAGAGGGACACCCAACTTGAGGCATTGTTCGATTAAAAAGGCTTTAATCTGACTAGGATTAAAACCTTGATTAGAATAGTCAGGCACCTGAATTAACGTGATTCCTTGTTTTTGGCATTGAGCTAGCTTGTCTTTGTCGTCGATAATTCGTTGAGCTAGTTTTTGCTTTGTACCTTTATATTTAGGTATTACTTTCTGATGCTGAGCTCCTTGGTACTCAAAGGCCAAATTGAGTACCTCGCAGTAGCCGTCGAGTTCCATCCGCTTACCTCGATTATTTTTGAGCCAAGCGGGTTTGCACTTTATGAACTTTTCCTCAAACAGCTCTTGAAGTATTACCTTGGTGAGCCTTTCACCTAAGCCTGCCGGACAGTCTGGACACCAACTTTTTCTATTCATCATAGCCCAACCCGACCGTGACCATTGGTGTCCAAGATGGCATTGAAAGAGAAACTCGGATTTGGAGTTTTCGTAGATTCCATCAATCACGTGGCCGTTACGTGACGTAGCATAGTCTTCAAGATCGCGTCTAAATTTGGTGGGGCAGAGTTGCTGGCACATTGCACTAGTTCCGGTTTTTTTATGGGCAAAAAAGCGGTGATTGTACATTTATTGAGCGATTTATCAATATGGAACGCTGGATGGTTGGTGAAATAACGTTCTTGGCACTGGCGGGCTTCGCGGTGTGTTACTTAGCTGACTAATCGAAAACGCAATTGCGTTTTTGCTTTCCGCAATTGCGCTTTTGTAAGCATTCATTCCAATAACCTCTTAGCTCATCCAATAACGGGCTAAGAGGTTTTTTATGTCCCAACGAATTATTCGACTACCAGAAGTTAAAGAGAAAACAGGTTTATCACGTAGCAGCATTTACTTGCGTATGTCCAAGGGCAATTTCCCGCAGTCCATCTCACTAGGTGAGCGTGCTGTTGGTTGGTTAGAAGCCGATGTTGAGCAGTGGCTTGATGCGTGCGTTGCTGCATCTAAGGCGGTTGATAATGACTAGGCGTAATTCCGCTAATCGCATAAAAAGCAATCGCAACTATACCGTTATTGATATCAGTGAAACGCTGGGAGTTCATCCTAAAACAGTGCGGAATTGGATTCGTGTGGGGTTACCAGTTGTGGATAAAAAACGTCCACTATTAATAAATGGTGCAGATTTGAAGGTTCACTTTAAACAAAAGCGCAAAGCGATTATGTTCGATTGCGAGGAGCATGAGATGTGCTGTTTTCGATGTAAACAACCCATGAAACCAAGTGTTGAATCAGTGTTTTTTATTGCTAAACCCGCAGGAATGGCTCACATGACAGGCGTGTGTGAAGAGTGCGGATGCCGAATGAATAAGTATGTTTCGTGGCGCAATGTGAATGACATCTGGCTTGAACTCAAGGGTAAATTACCGATAGCTGAAAAACACATAATCCTAAGAGGACAAAACCTCTTAAATTGTCCTTTCGATGGAGTTTTAAGTGATGAAAAATAACAGTACAAATAATGCACGAATTATTTATGAATACACCACGTATTTGAAGGATGCTAAGCGTCAAGATGACTCGACCATTGATGGTGCGTTGAAGTCAATTAATCGCTATGAAGAGTGTACTGGGTATATCGATTTTAAGAAGTTTCGAGCTAAGCATGCTATCGCGTTTAAGAAGCACCTTATGGGGAAAAAGTCAGCTGTGACTGGGGATAACCTGAGTAAGGCAACCGTGCTGACAGCAACTCGTCACTTGAAGGCGTTCTTCCAATACTTGGTTACGCAAAAAGGGTATCGCGCAAAAGTCAATTACAGTGATATCGAGTATTTCAATCTGTCGGAAAAGGACACCCGCATAGCCAACGCAAAGCGTAAACGAAGCGTAGCAACAGTTGAGCAGGTCGTTCAAACCTTGGAAGGCATGCCTGACTCCACAGATATCGAAAAGCGTAATAGAGCTTTAATTGCTTTCGTTATCCTAACTGGCGCACGAGATGGAGCTGTTGCTTCAGCAAAGATAGAGCATATTGATCTTGTTGAGCAAAGCTTTTATCAGGACGCAAGGTATGTGAAAACAAAGTTCAGTAAAACATTTACATCATACTTTTTTCCTGTCGGCGAGCTGCCACTAAGGATTTTGACTGAATGGATTGATTACTTGGTACAGGAGCTAGGGTTCAAGCAAAATTCGCCGCTGTTTCCTAAAACCAAGTTGGCACATAACGCTAACCAGCAGTTTGAAGCTGTTGGTTTACTTGAAGAGCACTGGAGCAATACGACCCCAATCCGCAAAGCTTTTGTACAAGCCTTTGAAGCTGCCGGGTTGCCTTACTTTAATCCCCACAGTTTTCGAAACACTTTGGTGCGATTGGGTGAGCGGCTTTGCCGAACACCTGAAGATTTCAAGGCATGGAGCCAAAACTTAGGGCATGAAAGTGTGCTGACCAGCTTTTATAGTTATGGTGATGTGCCTGATTACAGGCAAGCGGAGTTACTGCGGAAATTAGCCAAGCCTGCCGAGAATACTTCTCCAGACATGGAAGAGCAGTTCAAGCAATTCATGCAGTTTCAACAAATGATGGGAAACAAGTAATACCCATCAAGTTGTTCTAACCAAGCTGGTATCAAAAAACATTCGTATATTGATACCAGCTTTCCTTATTAATGGTTGGTGTCATAAAGTTAGGGTTTTGATTTTGTGATACCAAAAGTATATGATACCACTATATTTGATACCTTTATAACAGCGAGTGACCAATGCGCATCTTTTCATACTGCCGTGTTTCTACCACAGAGCAATCTACAGATAACCAAATTATTGCTATCCGCCAGAAGGGGTATGAAGTGAATGATTCTCGTGTTATCAGTGAAACGGTTTCTGGTTCCGTTGAAGCAATGAAGCGGGAAAAGTTCAAGATGTTAATCAACCACCAGATGGAGTCCGGAGATATGCTGGTGGTCTTGAAGCTTGACCGCTTAGGGCGAGATAACATCGACGTACAAAACACTATCAATCTGCTCACCGACAAAGGTGTGAAAGTGGTTTGTTTGGATTTGCCTGTAGCCGATCTATCAAGTGCTGAGGGTAAACTGATGCTGCAAATGTTTTCAGCCTTTGCAGAGTTTGAGCGAAACCGTATAAGAGAGCGCACAAAAGAAGGGATCGAACGAGCTAAGGCTCAAGGAAAAAAGCTTGGCAGGCCTGAGGCTTATAAGACTACTTGTTTGGTTCAGGCCAAAAAAACAGAAGGCTTATCACAGTCGAAAACGGCAGAAGCATTAGGTTTGGGGATTGCCACAGTTAAAAGGCATTGGAATAAATAAACGTTAGTAATTAGCCGCATGTAGTAAGGCTATTTTTCATTGTTACGGAAAGCGTTCATTACAATATATATGCTGTTTTACTAAAACTGATATCGGATATAATCAGGCTCGTATTAAAAAGCTATCGAATGGACAAAAATATTATGTCAGAGACAGGAGTAACGCCTGAGCAGGGTCAGATTGTGAAACTGCGGCACAAGGTATGGGCTGTTACGGCGGTACACAAAACGAAAACACAGCCAAAGCAGGCCATCCATAGAGTTGCTCTTGAGTGTCTTAGCGATAATGCGATTGGAGAAAGCATCCAAGTTATTTGGGAGCGGGAAGTTGCCCCTTTTGTTGTCGAATCCACCTCGTTGCCAAGTATCGGCGCTCACGATAGGCCCGAAATCTTTGATGCATTCATCCGATCTCTGCAATGGAGTGCAAGCTCGTTGGCCGTTGGCGATATGCTGCAAGCGCCTTTTCGCGGCGGCGTACAAATGGAAGAGTATCAGTTGGTTCCAGTGATACGTGCCACAGAAATGCCAAGGGTGCGGCTATTGCTGGCTGACGATGTGGGTCTGGGTAAGACGATTGAAGCCGGATTGGTCACCCAAGAACTCATACATAGCCACAGAGCAAGTAGTGTCTTGATCGTTTGCCCAGCCCACCTAAAAATTAAGTGGGTCGATGAGATGGCTGAGAAGTTCGGGCTTGAGTTCAAGATCATTGACCGCGACTCTGTTCTTAAAATGAAAAAAGAGTACGGGCCAAGTATTAATCCGTGGGCCAGCTTCCCTCGTCTGGTGACTTCGATTGATTACCTAAAAACCGAACATCCTCGTCGCTTATTCGATGAGTACACCAGACGCAGACTTGAGGAAAGTCCAAAAAATCGCCCCTGGGATCTATTGATTCTCGACGAAGCCCATAATGTGGCGCCATCCGGAAAAAAACAGTATGTTCGCGACTCGGACCGAACGTCTCTGCTTCGCTCGATAGCTGAGCTGTTCGAACATAAGATGTTTCTTACAGCCACTCCCCACAATGGATATCGTGAGAGCTTCACCGGCCTGTTGGAGATTTTGGACAACCTTCGTTTTTCACGCGGTACTGACCTTGATAAGGCACAACTATCTGCCGTTACTATTCGACGCCTGAAACAAGAGATCGTCAATCCTGATGGTACGCTACGCTTTCCTAAGCGGGTGATCCTTCCACGCAACGAGACAATCGATCCACAGCTTTACCTGACGTTGGAAGGCGACGAGCAAAATCTCTTTAATCTGCTTAATGCGTATACCGAAAGCAGATTGGCCTCTGTAGATAAACGCTCAGAACGGCCGCTTCAGTTTATCCTTACACTTCTCAAAAAGCGGGCATTGTCGTCACCTTTAGCGTTAAGGGAGAGTCTCATCACTCATACAAAGAACGCTGGTGTAAGAGGAGAGCTAGGCATCGGTGAGTCCCTGTTTAGCAGCTTCGAACAAAAAGAATCAGAAGACTGGAGTGACGATGAAGATAAAGAAGACAACCTGGATGCTGCAACCAGCGCCGCTTCTAAACTCATTGCTGAATTAACGGGTGATGAAAAAACAATGCTTCAACGCATGTTTGAAATTGTCGATCGTCAGGTATCCCACTTTTCTGTGCAGGAAGACAGCAAGGCAGCGGCTTTAATTGCCTGGATTAATCGCAATCTGCGCAATGGTGATACGTGGAATGGTGAGCGCGTTATTATCTTTACCGAGTACAAACATACGCTCAGCTATTTGGAGCGCATCCTGGAAAAGTACGGCTTCCTAGGAGCCACAAGAACCATCACTGGCGGCATGAATGATGGTGATAGACAAAAGATTAACGACGAGTTTCAGGCACCGAATAATGAAACTGGTGTGCGTATTTTGTTGGCCACTGATGCAGCATCCGAAGGGGCGGACTTCCAAAAGCACTGCCGCAATCTGATTCACTACGAAATTCCATGGAACCCGATTCGCTTAGAGCAGCGAAATGGTCGTGTTGACCGTCACGGTCAGAAGGCAGATGAAGTTCGCATTCATCATTTTGTATACAAAAACCAAGAAGACTCCGAGTTCCTTAAACACATTGTTGACAAGGTTGAAACCATCAGAAATGACCTTGGCAGTGTTGGCGCGTTGATCGCTGATAACGTCAGAAAAAAAGCTCTAGGCCAAGCAGTTAATCTTGCTGCAATCGATGATGATGCACGCAGAAGACTTGCACGTGAAGAAATGGCTATTGAAGTACGCGAGAATGAAAGCGTTGCGCAAATGGTCGAGGCGTTGAATAGGGCCCGGAGCACACTTGATATCTCTGATAGTAATCAACTCGATTTGCTTAAGCAGGCATTAAGTCTGGAAGGGTGTTCTGAAGCCATCCATGAGCTGGATAATGACGAGTTCACTTTAACAAGGGTTCCAACAGCCTGGACAGAATGCAAAGCCTTTATCAGCACTGACTACCTGCAAAAGCGTCTCTCCTTTGATCGCAACAAAGCCAGAGAAGACGACGCGGTAGGAATCGTCCACCTCGACCACCCGTTGATGCGAAGAGCTATTTCTATATTTCGTGCCCAGATGTGGGGAGCACAATCTTCCCGTAGTCAACTTAATAGGGTGGCCGTAACCGAATCCAGCCAGATTACGACTCCAGCTATCATTGCTTGGGGACGATTGGTTTTGCTGGGGCCTGAACACAATCGCCTGCATGAAGGTTTGTTCCGCTGCCAACTTTCTATTCAAAAAGACACAATCGCAAAGCAGGAAGTTACCCGTCCGGAAGACGCCAAGGCCTATACCGGCGACATTGTGGATGTGCAGACGCTGATTGCACCTTACGTTGATGCGATCACGAAACAGCTTTCCATCAGTGCCGAAGCCGAGGCCCATTCATTGATTGCAACCCTGAAGGAGCGGGGTGAGGTCGCACGCAAGCATGCTCAAAGCCTGGCTACGGAGCGGATTACCGCTATCAGAAAAGCCATTAATGACTGGCAAAAGCGCTCTGAAAGCATGCAGATGGAGTTTGTTTTTGATGATGAAGAACAAGAACAGAGTGAGCAGGATTTGCTTGCTCTTGAGCGAAGGTTCGAGCAACTGAAACAAGAGCGTGAGACTGAGCCAAAACGCCAAAGAGATTTATATAAAGTGACAGACCAAAGAATGTATCCGGTTGCTCTGGAAGTCATCCTCCCCAAGGAGAGCAACTGATGGCCACGAACAAACGTGTCGCGAATCGTCAGCATCGCTGGCTTTCAAGTGTTGAAATCACGGGTGTTGTGTTAAGCGAGCCGGTGCTGGCCGATGCTGGCAATTTCCGGTCGCTCGATAAAGCAGAAATAAAGAATTTCAGGAAGCAACGTGAGATCTGGAATCTCCCCAAGGGAATGGTCGAGGGTAATGGTCAGCCAGCCTGGATTAACTTCATTCTCGAGGACTTTCTCGGCCTGAAGGACAAAGACTACTGGCAAGTTGGTGCATCAATTCCTATCGACAAAACGGTTAACTTGTACGAGCACCAGGAAATTCTGCGCCCCAGCCGCGTGTTGCTGGATGATGGTAGCGCCGTCATGCTGGTACTAGAAGTGCCGCGCGAGCAATCACTGGACAAACCCTGGCTTCAAGAAAAAGGTCGCTGGAAAGCATCTCCCACCACTAAGTTTGAACGATTACTGCGTGAGACAGGCGTGGAGCTAGGTCTCCTAACCAATGGTGAAGCCTGGCGTTTGGTGGTTGCCTCACCTTCAGAAACCACGTCCTGGATGACCTGGACCGCCCAAACCTGGAGCGACGACCCACTGACCTTAGCCGCATTCAAAGACTTACTTGGCGAGTCCCGTTTCTTTGCCGGGCCAATAGATCAGGTCATTCTCGAACTCATAAAGCAAAGCCGGCGACGCCAACTGGATGTAGCTGACCAGTTAGGTAATCAGGTTCGGGAGGCATTACAGATCCTGGTGCATGAGCTGGATAGAGTCGATGCCGCATTGGATGGAAGCTACCTTCTTGGCTACAGCGAAACTGAGGTGTTCGAGTCTAGCGTGGCATTTATCATGCGCTTGCTGTTTACACTATACGCCGAAGAAAATGGCTTACTGCCGCACGGCAATGTCACTTACGACAGAGCCTATGGTGTGCTGCACCTGTTAACGGAGCTTGAAGAAACCCGTCGCCTTGCACCGGATAAGCTCAAGCACTCCTACGCGGCCTATGCCCGGCTGCTGGCGAGTGCGCGCCTCTTGCATGATGGCAGTATCGACCCAGACATCCGCATCGCTGCCTATGGTGGCCAGCTGTTTGACCCAAACCGATACCCACTGTTGGATGGGCGAGCGAAAAGTGGCGAATGGCCAACTGAAGTGCCGGAAGCACCAAGAGTCAGAGATGTAGTAATCCGTGATATTTTGCGCAGTCTCAAGTATGCAAAAGCGGATGGCGTGCGCCAGCTGGTAAGCTACCGCACTCTGGCGGTGGAACAGATCGGCCATATGTATGAGGGATTACTGGATCGTCGTGTAGCTCGCGCTCCGGCCAATACAACGCTTCTGATGCTGCAAGGTGGCAGTAAGATCAAAGAACCCGAGCCCATTGATGCAGCTGAATTTTCGGAGTTAGACCAAAAAGCACTTATTAAGGCAATCAGCAAGCATACGAGTAAAACGGCCGGCACTATCAAGAAGGTATTGGAGCGGAACGAAGATCGACACACACTAACTAACCTCGGTACGGATGACGCCGAACTTCTTGCACTGGCCAAACCAGTCGAGCGCTTTCTTCTGCCTTTTGGCGTCGTGCGTCCCGGTGGACTTTACGTCACCCATGGGCAAGACCGTCGATCGAGCGGGGCCCACTACACTCCGCCCTCTCTCACCGAGCCTGTGGTGCGCCGCACCTTGGAACATCAGGTTTATGTAAATGTGGAAGGTAAGCCAGGGCTGCTGGTAGAGCCAAAGTTGGTTAAAACACCGCAGGAAATTCTGGCACTTAAAGTTTGCGACCCAGCTATGGGCTCCGGTGCATTCCTAGTGCAAGCAACCCGCTATCTCGCGGAGCGCTTAGTCGATGCCTGGGAGCGGGTGGCAATAGAAAAAGCGGATGCCATTTTGACCATGCCGTTTGGTACCCCATCGCAAGGGGAAGCCAGCGAAAACTTGATGCCGGAATCCCGCGAGGAGCGCATCGTGTTCGCACGCCGCTATGTGGCCGAACACTGTATCTATGGCGTGGATATGAACCGGTTGGCGGTAGAGATGGCCAAGTTGTCACTCTGGATAACTACGCTCTCCTCCGACCGCCCCTTTACCTTTGTGGACCATGCACTCAAGCATGGCAACTCACTGGTTGGGCTGACACCTGAGCAGATCAAAAACTTTACCTGGAAGCCAGTCAGCAATGTCTTCGGCCCTTTGAACGAAAACCAACCCACTCAGGAAGTGGAGGAAGCCGAACATCATCGTGAGGCCATTCATGCGATTCCAGAGCATGATTTTGTTGGTAAGGAAAAAGAAAACCGCATTGCCGAAGATGCTCTTAACCATACACGTGTAAAGGCGACGTTAGCCATTGCCGCTTTTTTTAATGGTGCGAAACCCAAGCAGCGAGAGAGCAATCTGATCGAGTATCGCTACTGGCTTAATCGTTTGGAGCAGGATGAGGAGGCTGCCGCCGAGGTTGAAAAGGTTTTGAACGGACTTACCACCGGCGATAAACCAATCATTCCCTTTTGCTGGGAGATTGAGTTTCCGGAAATCTTTCATCGTGAGAACGGTGGCTTCGATGCCTTTGTCGGCAACCCACCGTTTGCCGGTAAGAACACCACTAATGAGGGGAATCGGAGCTACTTTGTAGACTGGTTGAAACTGGTACATGAAGAATCCCATGGCAATTCAGACTTGGTTGCTCACTTTTTCCGCCGCACTTTCAGCTTGTTAAGAAAGCAGGGCAGCTTTGGCTTGATTGCCACTAAAACAATACGACAAGGAGATACTCGCAGCACAGGTCTTCGGTGGATTGTTAATCATGGCGGCGTCATTTACAACGCACAGCGCCGGGTGTCATGGCCTGGAAAGGCGTCAGTCATTGTCAGTTTGATATTTGCCAATAAGGGAAAGACTGAACAGCCTGTTTATATTGATAATAAGCCGGTTGAGAAAATCACGGCCTACTTATTTGATAAAGGTGACAGCGAAGATCCACATGTGCTGTCTGCCAATGCCGATAAGAGCTTTCAAGGAAGCATTCCTTTGGGCATGGGATTCACCTTTGATGATACGGACAAAAAAGGCATTGCAAATTCGATAGCCGATATGCAAAGGCTAATCGATATGGATGCTCGAAACCAAGAGCGTATATTTCCTTATATTGGTGGTTCTGAACTAAACAGTTCGCCCACACACGCTCACCACCGTTACATTATATATTTTGGTGATATGGATCATGAATCTGCTAGTCAATGGCCAGATCTATTGAATCTGGTTGAGCAAAAGGTCAAACCTAGTCGGCTAATACAAAATGACAAGAGGGCAAAAAGAGAATGGTGGTTATTCAAGAGACCGACTATTAATATGTATAAAGCTCTAAATGAAGCAGAGCGAGTAATTGCGATATCACAAACAACCAAGCATATTGTGTTTTCAGTTCTGCCAAAGGGAATGATTTATGACCAGAAACTTATAGTTTTCTCCGCTGAATCAATGGCTATATTCGCCACCTTGCAGTCTCGCTTTCACGAAGAGTGGGCGCTGTTTTTCGGCTCCACTATGAAAGATGATCCCGTCTATACTCCAACGGATTGCTTTGAAACTTTCCCATTCCCTCATGATGTGAGCGCAAATAGTTATCTTGAAGCCGTTGCAAATGACTACCACTTATTCCGCAGCAAGCTGATGATAGATAGGAAACAAGGACTTACGCAAGTATACAACTTGCTTCACAATCCTAATGAACAGTCGGCTGAAATAATTAATCTTCGTCGATTGCATCAGCAGCTTGATGAAGCCGTATTAGAATCTTATGGGTGGACGGATCTCGAACTTAGCTATGTATTTGAGCCAGCTTACGAAGTTGAAGAAGGTAAAACCATTCCATGGCGATACCGTTGGCCAGAAGGACTACGTGATGAAGTCCTAGCACGGCTACTAGCGCTCAACAAAGAACGCTATCAGTTGGAAAAGCACTAAGTATCGTATGGCACGAGAACTTCCTTGTGCCTTAATAGCTCGAAGTGCTGGGCAATTCGTTCACTCGGTTGCCCTTGTGCTCTAACCCCCATCTCCATATTGCGATCCAGTGCATACATGGTTAGGTTAGCAGACGTTACTAGTGAATCGTGATGATCTGCTACCAGTACCTTGGCATGCAGCTTCAGGTGTTTATCGTCAGGCGGGATTCTCCAGGTTAGCAGTTTGGGTAGTGCGATATCTTGGGGCCACAAAGCAATTAAGGTATCACGGTTGTTTTTACCGTAGCTTTTCTCCCCCTGATCTAGCACCATGGTGACCTCCACCCCACGCGAAACGGCATCTGCCATTAATTTTATGATGTCGTTAATAATACCTTCGTAATCTTCTTTGCCTGCAAGCCAATAACCCACCACTAAAAGCTCAGATTTAGCAGCGGAAATAATATCCTGCACCACTTGTCGAGTAGCGCGAAGGTACGAACCTTCGACTTTTGGCCCCGTCCAGACCACTTCGGTTTGAGTCGCTTCACTCTCGGTCAGTAATACAGCTTCCTTGAGTGCCGCCAAATGAAGGGCAAAGGCAGAATTGCTGAGTACAGCGAGTTCACTTGCCCAGATAGCAATCAACCACGTTAGCGCATTTTGTACTTCACCTCGCCCGGCGGATAGCTTGGCAATAGTCGCGGAACCAGATTTCGCGGTTAAAACACCCGACTCTACTGCCGCGATCACTTCGGCAAAAGCACTGGCATTAATTAACTGGCGCACACATTGCGCCAGTTTGCGTGCAGCTTTATCCCTATTAGCAGACACGGCCACTCCTTATTTGAAATAGGCCATATCGCTGTATGCCATGGTGGGCACAAGGAAATTGCGATCCAAGAATCGGTTGAATGCCTCGCAAGAAGTTTCCGGTGCGAGCACACAGGCATGACAGGCGGCACCATTGATGGTGGCATGCACATCCGGCTGATGATCGGCACAGAGCGGGTCAGACGAGCAGCGCTTGGCGTTTTCCAAGGCGCTGTGTATCAAATTCGGAAATCGCTCCTTAGTGCCCAAATCCACCAGACCACCCAGACTGCCTTCGGAATCGGCGCTGGCGGTGTACAGTAAAATCCCCGCCATTTTACGCTCAGGGTCGGTGCTGCTGTAGATACGCTCTCGAACAGAGGATTCCGAATAACCACAATCCAAAGCAAGCTGACGCATCAACACATGAGCCAGGCTATGCAGCAGCACGTAACGCGCTCCAGGGAAATCTTCGGCATCCACGCCACGCTCGGCAGCCCATTCCCTGTACTTTTGCTCAATCGCTGCGGCCCGTTTTTGTACCGCAGGCTCAGCCTCCCAATTTGCCAAGGCCTCTTCGTTTAATTCGACAAAAATGCCTTCGCCGCGCACCTCGACGGCCGGTAGCCAATCCTGACGCTCCTTGTATATCAACGCGCGAGAGGCCCCCATGCCGTCATCATCCACACCAGAGGCGTAGTCAATGCGCGTAAAGCTGGTGAGCGCACGCACCTCAAGAAGCTTTCTGGCCAGCACGATACGTTCAATTTTGTCAGTTAGAAAACTAGGGACGTTGCCGGCTTCGAGGAAGAAATCCGATTTATCCCCTTGGTTACTACCTTCAATGTCACGGAAAGCGTTCCACTCTGGCAAACGTAAGTCGATTTCATCGGTTTCAATCTCGCCTCGCTCTTTCAGCAAGCTCTGCCAGATATCTGCAGCCTTAAATTCAGCCAAAGCCGGGAACATTTCCATATCTAGTAGCGCTTGCAGTTTTTCTTGCGAGTCGATTTTTTCGACTTGATGCTGTGGGCATTTTTTCAATGCCTGCCCAATCGGGCTGGCCGCTTCTTTGATGGACAAGGCGCTGCGCACAAGCGGAAACCAACCGTTTGTGGCACCGCGCTGAATGGCCCGCACTTGCCCAGCGTGTTTGCACTCGTGTGGGTCTCTATTCTTGGTGCCAAGCCACGGGCGCTTGCGGCTACATTCACCTAATGCAAGGCTGCGGTTTTCGCCAAAGGCATCACTGACACTTCGCTTAGCACCGCAAGTGCAGTTAATCCAAATATCAGACACCGAGCCGGTGTTGCCGGAATAAACAAGACGCATCCGTCTTTTGCATTTGGTATCGGTATCTCGGTGAACGTAGGCTCGCCAGGGGAAATCATCGATATGCCCACTGGGGCAAGCGACTACGAAGGGGGCTGGAATCGTCGGCGCCCGGTACTTGCCTCGGCCCTTGCAGTTAGGTGCCTTGCACTCCATTTCCTGCATTTTTTCATTGTATTCGACCAAGCCTTCCTCAGGCTCAGAGAGGGTTGAACACTCTGGGTGAGTGCATACTTGATAGCGAGGAAACAGGAAAGTTGGAACGGTGCCACGCTTGGTGAAATAGTTACCGCTGGCTGGCTCAGCCGAAAAGAAACGCTTTACCTTCAGGGCTCGCTGCAATCGTGGCTCATGAATGACCTGATCTTCATCAAATTGCCAGCCATCAATGCCCGCGACAATAACCGACAGGGTTTGCAGGTCCACGATAGCGCCGGGACCAAATGTTGTAATCACCTGACTGGGGCGAACGTCGCCAATTGCTCTTTTACTCGACATCCGTGTTACTCCTCGTCACTTAGATAAAATGCCGCTGTCGGTTCCACTTCTCGCAATGAGCCTGGTGTTGACCACTGGCCTTCGTTGTCGGTACCCGATGTTTTCAATAACACACGGGCGTTGTTGGGTGGGCGCTCTCCACTTTTCAGCCAGGAATAGCGCAATAGATCATCAGCGTAATGAGCCCAATCGTCGCGGCTCGACATCAAGCGTTCGTTAACTAGCTTCGCGTTTTTCTTGCCGACTAAGTCGGCTGCACGCAGAACAACGTCGGTGATCATTAAATCCGTACTAGGAATTGCCGGGTCAAAATTTTGGGCTTGAACCTCACGAGCCATATTCTGTCCCCCAAGACGCTGCATGGCCGCAAAGGCCCCACGCAATCCTCTGTCTAAAGCTCGTGATGAGAATGGCGTGACACTGATGGCCTCAACATAGCGATAAAGGGCGGCATGGTAGCCTCTAAAATGTTCGTAATGAGAAAGATCTCGCGCTCCCAGCCAGTTGTACATGGTGATAACTAGGCCCGGATGTTTTCGACCTACGCGACTGGTAGCCTGTATGTATTCAGCAGTGCTTTTGGGTTGTCCCGTCACAACCATCAAACCCAGACGGTCAATATCCACCCCCACAGAAATCATGTTGGTTGCTAGCAACACATCAACAGGGTACTGCTTACCTTGTTCTCGCGGGAATTTATTATCCAGCCGTTTTAACAGGCCAGGGATTCGCCAGGAGTCGAGGCGGCTTGTTAACTCATCCGGGTCATTGATATAACGCTGAGGGAACCCGCGCTGTTGGGACAAATATCGCAGACGCTTTCTGATATCATCTTCAACTAGACGGCGAGCCCCACCCAGTGCACGCAGGCTGTTAAAGTAGCCGACAACCGTCGCATAAGGATCTGCAGCTTCGTGATCGCGAGTGATTTCGGCCTCCCCAGCCGCCAGCAGAGCTGCGTATACCCGAACCAGTAAGGTCTTGGTGCTGGAACCAGGCGCATTCAAGCCGACATACAGTCGACCAGCAGTTTTGTCGTCGTCCTCTTTGATTTCCTGCTCTTTAGCAAAGAAGGAATCTTTGGATGATAGGCCGCTGGGTGGGAAGATAGCTAGATCGCGGTTGTAAAGCTGCCGGATTTGTTCGCGAGCTCTGCGTATGGTTGCCGTTGATGCAATGATTTTTGCCGGAATAGAAACCCCAGTTTTAACTTCAACCCGAGTGAGAAAATCAACTGCTGTTTCATACAGACCAACCATGGTGCCTAACGGGCCGGAGATTAGGTGCAATTCGTCCTGGATAATCAATTCGGGTGGCACTAATCTGCGCGCCGGTTGGCCGTCTTTTACGACTCGTTGGTTGGGTTTTTCGCCGTGGCCCGGAGTGAGATGACCATAAGTTGGGCTGTATCTATCACGTAAACCAAATAGTGCCTGCGTCTCACCTTTGAATGGCATCCGAGCAAATTTATCCACTGTGGCGATAACCAATGATGGACACTCGCGGTAAATTTCATCATCGACGACGACTACTGGTAGTCCCTTATCATCAGATTTACGAGCGCAAAATTCACATTTCGGATTAGAGCAGCGAATCAGCGTTCTCAGCCTGGCGTTATCGAAATCGTAGGTTTGATTTTCTGGCTTACCTTGAGGGGTTACTAATGAAGTGCCGCAGCGTGGACAGGACACAAGCTGCACCGGGCTCCCATCCCGTGGTTTCTTGCCTTCATCCAACTTTTCCAACGCTTTGCCAGACTCTTTAGCGTCGTTTGGCGTGGTGGCTTTACCTACCCATAGGCCGATTTTGAATGGCTCGCGCCCCCATTTTTCGGGATTGTTCTTGCGCGCCAATTCACACGCACATATCAGAGCAGTTGCGCGCTGGAACTGCTGTACTGTCAACAATCGCAGGGTGTAACGCATGATAATGGCCACACCAGCGCTGGAATCGAGACCGTTAACGTCGCCGCGCAAGCGGCGATATGCAAGTGTGAACGCAGCCAGGCCTAGGTAGGCCTCCGTCTTACCACCACCGGTTGGAAACCAGAGCAGGTCAACGAGCTTTCGATCTGCGGCAACTTTCTCTCCTTCCTTAGGTTTATTCACCATGCTGGCAATGTTGAGCAAAATAAAACCCATCTGGAATGGGCGCCAGGTGCGGTTATTGGGATCATTAAAATCGACGGGGGTGCCGACAATTTCCCCTTCGTCTTGGTTCCGGCCTGCCCAGATGGAGTGAATACGCTGATCCCACATTACATAGTTGGCGAACAAAAAAGCTTCGAAGGCCTTTTGTTCATCCCTGATGAGTTCCAGGCCTTCACGCATTCTTCGCGCAGCTTCATCGCAGGACTCTATAAGCACCTTGGCCGTATCTTGGTTTTCTGGCGTGGAGCTGAACGGTGCTCCTTTTGCCTCTTTTTTCCTGTCAGAGACCCATTGCTCATAGGTCAAGACTAAGGGTTCGATAGCGCTGAATAAATCGTCGGGAGTCGTGAGTTGGCTCAGCTCAAACATATCCAGATTCAGGCCAGGAATATCGCCACTTTGGGCAATCAAGCTCGGCACTTCGAAGTTGGGAATAAAATCAGTAAACAAGATGCTGGCACGATCACCTGTTGCATTAACCCCATCCCATCCAGCAGCAACCCCATGGCCTGTTGCAAACTCTTTGGCATCCCGGTAAAGGATGTTGGCTGTGGTGATTTCAGGATCTCCTGAAATATCTTGATCGGAGTCTTTGGCAATGAATATAGGGCTCTTATCTGCCGCAAAGACTTCCAGCTTAGGTTGCATCAACCATTGCTGATCTTTTGTCTTGTCAAAAGCTTCACCTTTAGGCCGTCTGTTTACGAGAAACAAGCTAACTGCTTTGACTCCGTCGATTTGATGAACAACGCCTTCGATGAAGATTTGGGTGTCACCATCGCCGTCTTCCCCAGGCCTTATAAAACCATCTGGCGTGATGGTTACGGATGCTGGAGCATTTGATTTGGATAAAGGAATCGGACTGAGTTTGCCGAAGGTATCAACTGATATGCCCTCAACTAAAACCGAACGCTGATACCGCTGCCAGTGGGTTTTACCTTCAAATTCATTCTTTTCCCGTCGATAATCGCCCCACGCCGCATTCGCGTTAATTGTTTTGGTATCCTTAGAGACAATAAATGAGAGCCCCATAGAAGAGGGACTAAAGCCCACAATGAGCGGCGGCTGAGGTTCATATTCGCCACCCTCATCATCATCGCTTCCAGCTGCAAATTGGTCGTTTTCTAACTCGGGAATTTCCGAATCCAAGGGCGCCAGCCGCCCTACAACATAGCGAGTGGTCGGAAATTCTGTTATTGCCTCATCTGAAGACGTAGGTCCCATTAACTCACGTTCCAATGCTCCTAGTATTCGTGATCGCGACTCTCGTTTACTGCTATCTGGCATTAACTTGTTCCTTTTGTTCACGTTTTTGTGCTCTTGGTCCTTTCCCTGTCCCTGGGTGGGCACTATGAGCACCACTCAAAGGAAAATACTTACTTGGAACCGGCTTGGGCGCTTCTGGAGAAGGGCAATCTGTTCTTTTTACAGGAATAAGTCTTAGTTTTCTGCGAACACGCTCACCAAAAAACTGACGACGTATTTCTAATCCAAAAAACTCTCCAATAGCTGGAGGAACTGCATTACCTATCTGCATCTGTGCAGCACGTCTTTCCCCGAGAAATTGATAGTCATCTGGAAAAGTTTGGAGCCGTGCCAACTCACGAATCGATAATAATCTTCCTTTCCAATGAAACGGGCCAGTTGCAGGACCAGGCTGTGCCTGAATAGTCCAGCTAGGTTTGTTTTTGGCTAGTTTAAGGAGAAAGGACCAATAACGCGTTCGCCAACCAAATAACGGTAACCCTCCTAATTTGTCTGTATGCCAGAGATAGTTTTGACCTTCCGGAATTGTCGGGAGGAGATCCGCCCATTTACCTGAAGGCTTAACATTATCCGGCCATATGTCGACATCTAAATCGCCAATGGCATCCCATGCTGTTAAATGTGGCTTGCCATTGCCCTTAGCTGCATCAGGACTAAAATGCGTAGGTTCTGGAAGATTGAACTGCACACCATCTCTGCTGGCGACAATGAAAACACGTTCTCTAGACTGAGGTACCCCATAGTCAGCTGCATTTAAGGATATTACGTGGGGCTTGTAGTTGGTTTTCTTTAATTTATTGATTTTATTAATTTCATTAACCAACAGTTGTAAGCCTTCATCTTTATCGGAAAAAGCTATTCCTTTGACATTTTCAAGTAAAATCACTTCTGGCTGTGCTTCTCGAACAATATCTAAATAGGCTTTAAGGGTTTTTGCTCTTGGATCTGTCAAGCGATCCGTATCACCGGTAACCCAAAATCCCGATTTTGAGAAGGGCTGACATGGCGGGCCGCCTGCAAGCAAGGTAAGTTCTCTTGGCTTCAGACCAGCTTGCTTTAATAAGTCGCTCGGCGTTAGTTCATGAATATCCCCCGGACAAGCCAGCTTCCATTTGGGGTGGTTAGTGGTGAGTGTTTTTTGTGCAGTTTCATCAATTTCGACGCATAGCTTATTGATGAATCCAGCGACGTTTAACCCGAGATCCAAACCTCCGGCGCCGCTGAAGAGCGAAATCATGGTCTTTTTCGGTTTAGTACTCACAGGTTATTCTCGCTTAGTTAGTATTCGAGTAGCTAGCGCATAGATACTCGAGAGTGTATTTATTTTACAATCAATTGTTTTCACTGTAGTGTCGCACATCTTCTTTAATCTAGACCAATGCTCTCAAGTGTTTTTTAAACATCAAAAATATTGACAACGTGCATTCTTATTGTTCTGTAGAAGTGACATTTGAGCTTAGTGGTATAATCCAACTTGGTTCATAGAAAGAAGCGGAACTTTAACCACGGAATGATACATTATCATTAGATTGCAAGATACTTGCTCTAATTCCGCTTCGAGCTAAACTGTTAATTGCATATAATCCTAGTAAAGTCTGCATGTAACTCTCTAAACAAAAGAGAGCAGAGTTCATGGCTCGAGTAACAATTTTGAGCCAATCACTTTAAGTTGTTTAGTTCCCGTCACAGAGAGGCTTCCTTTGGCTGCCTCTTCTATATGCCCGCTCCACCAGCTCATCATTGGGAGACGGCGCTCTAAGTAGTCGGTGCGGTTGTATGCACTGCGGACCTGATTGTCGTCCACGTGCGCCAATGCAGCCTCAATTAAATCTCGATCAAAGCCTTGTTCATTCAGTGTGGTACTAGCCAGCGAGCGTAGGCCGTGGCTGACCAAGCGTCTTGCAAATCCCATACGTTTAAGCGCCATATTTGCCGTTTGGCTGTTGCATGGCTTTTTAGGATCTCGGTCTGATGGGAAGATAAATTCACGGTGACCACTAATCGGCTTGATTACCTCAAGTAATTCAAGCACCTGTTCTGTTAGTGGGATACGATGTTCTCTTCTTTTCTTCATTCGTTCTGCAGGGATTGTCCATACCTTCTCAGCCCAATCAATTTCTTCCCATTTTGCACCAGATGCTTCACTAGGTCTTGTCATGGTATGAAGTTGCCATTCGATTAAGCATCGAGTCGTGCGCTTAATGCTGGCGTTAGCTATGGCCCCCATAAGCTCTGGCAGCTCGGCTGGTGTGAGTGCTGCCATATTCTCTTTTTTGGGTTTCTTGAAAGCGGCTTTGATGCCTGTTAATGGGTTAGCCTGCACCAAGCCACAGTTAGTTGCGAAGTTCATTACCTCATTGAGACGTTGTGCTAGGCGTTTTACGGTTTCTAGGCTGCCTTTGGCCTCGATAGGCTTTAATAGCTCTATAACCTGTGGTGCAGTGATTTCTTTGACCGGAATGTCGGATATGTAGGGAAAGATATGAAGCTCAAGAGAGCGCCATATATCAACGGCGTAATCAGGGGTGACATCGTCCTTTTTGATCTCAAACCACTCTTTAGCCACATTGAGAAATGTGTGCTGGTGGATGGCTTTGTGCTCTTGCTGTTGTCGCTTCCTGTGTTCTTGAGGATCGATCCCTTGAGCGAGTAGTTCCTTTGCTTCCTGCAAGGCTTTGCGAGCGTTAGCAAGCGAGAGATCTGGGTATTTACCTAGACTTAGGTTAGTACGCTTTCTTTTGATTGGGTGTGTATAGTTTAGTAGCCAAAGCTTTGAACCATTTGGTTTCACTCGTAGGCGTAATCCATCTCCATCAGAAAGAATGTATTCTTTCATTTTGGGTTTAGCTGATTTGATCTCTTTATCACTTAATCTCGTCGTAACTTTAGCCATGATTGGTCCATCAAAATAGGTACACCAGAGCAGTGTACCTTTCGATGTACCCAAAAATCAAAGAAGCTGTAGGACGTTATTAGATGTTAAAAGAAGCTAAGTTATTGATTTCACGTTGTTGAAGGCACAAAAAAAGACGCCCTAAGACGTCTTTAAATGTAGAATTGGTGGAGCTGGCGGGAGTTGAACCCGCGTCCAAAATCAGTCTAACAGATGGCGCTACATGCTTAGTCAGTCTTTATTCTCGTACCTACACTGCGAACTGACACGCTATGCAAATACATACCAGAATTCTATTTCGCGGTTCATCTCTCTAGTCAAAGATTCCCTCGCTATCTTGTTTGGGTTTGAACCCCTGTTAGTCCCCGTCTTACAAGCGAAAGCTAGGGCAGGAGCGCTCTCAGCAGGGTATTAAGCTGCTAGTGCGAAGTTTTCGTCGTTTGCGACTATTTTTTGCGGCTTTTTTACGAGGCCAACCGCACCTCGGCATGCTCCACAAGCCTTCGTGATCCTGTCGAATCCTAAATCAGCCCCAGAGTTCGATCGATGGTATCAGAAAATTCGTTAGGGTCAACAGAAAGACTACCGAACTCTAACTAGATGGTTGATAAACCACCAATCCTCAACATCTTATGACCATTTACTTTTAACGGTTACTGCTTTTCATGATGCGCGCCTTATCGCGCTGCCAATCACGTGCTTTGGTATCTGCACGTTTGTCATGAAGCTTCTTACCACGCGCGGTACCTATCTTTAGTTTAACAAAGGATGCCTTCCAGTACATAGAAAGGGCAACAATTGTTTCACCGTCACGGTTTACTGCGCCTGACAGTTTATCGATTTCACGACGATTCAACAGCAGTTTGCGGGTACGTGTTGGGTCGGCCACCACATGGGTGGAAGCCGCATTGAGCGGGGTGATGGTCATGCCTGAAATGAAGGCTTCACCGTTGCGCAAGAACACATAACTCTCAGTCATGTTGACTTTGCCATCACGGATGGCTTTTACTTCCCAACCCTGCAGTGATATTCCGGCTTCGTACTCGTCGCTGATCGCGAACTCGAAGCGGGCGCTTTTGTTCTTGGCAATTGTATTGCTACTTTGCTTTGGTTTTTTCTTGGCCATAAATACTCTTGAATGTTGCTGTCCCAGCCTTTACTACATTGGCTGGTCGAAAAGTGTTTATTTATAAATCAATGAGATGATGACAATAAACACGCTTATTTTGGCTGTTAGCCCAGTAATGGTATCATTGGGTTTGTCCTTGTCATAGGTTTTCGCGTGACAGGTGGCACGTTTTAACCGTAAGGAGAAGCTATGCCTCAGATCAGCCGTTCTGCATTGGTACCATTTAGTGCAAAACAAATGTTTGAACTTGTTAACGATGTTGAATCCTATCCTGCATTCCTGCCGGGTTGCTCTGGGAGCAAAATCTTGGAAAGCTCAGAGCTGCATATGATGGCCGCTGTTGATGTGTCCAAGGCTGGGATCAAGAAGACATTTGTGACCCGTAATGATCTGACAGACAGTCGTTTGATCGCGATGCAGTTGGTCGACGGCCCCTTCAGCCGCTTGGTGGGTGGCTGGCATTTCACCGAACTTGATGCCGAGGCGTGCAAGGTTGAGCTTAAGCTGGACTTCGAATTTACCAATGGCCTTGTGGAAGCGGCGTTTGGTAAGGTATTCCGTGATTTGACCAATAATATGGTGTCAGCTTTTACCCAGCGTGCACGAGAGATTTATGATTTCTGAAGATAAGTTGATTCACGTAGAGGTAGTGTATGCACTGCCTGATGTGCAGAAGGTTATCCGGGTGACGGTTACGCCGGATATGCAGGTCCAGCAAATCATCGAACAGTCCGGTGTGCTGACCTTGTACCCTGAGATTGATCTTAAAAAGAACAAGGTAGGCATTTACAGCCGTAACGTGAAGCTGGATGCAACGGTACATGATGGTGACCGCATCGAGATTTACCGCCCATTGCTGGCTGACCCGAAAGAGATCCGCCGCAAGCGCGCGGAGCAAGCCAAGCAAGAAGCGTTGGCCGCTAAGGGCGAGAACGCCTAATCTCTGCCATTTGCTGACAATATATACAAAAGAAAAAGCTCGCCGATGGCGAGCTTTTTTGTTTTCTGGCAACCAGCAATCTGTTGTCGAGCAACTTTAGTTGAATTGCTCCATGAATTGAGGACTTTTTTCATAGTCCCCTTCAAGGCTGGTCAGCTGATTCTGAGCACTGAACTTCAGGATCAGGTTTTTCTGTTGCGGCTCTCCGTGGCCAGGCTTGTGGTAGTAAACGTAATACCACGTATCTGGATACTCGGGTTCAACCAGCATTGGCGAGCCAAGTACGAACTGTACCTGCTCTTTGTTCATTCCATATCGAAGGGTGTCGATATCTTTCTGTTCCAGGTAGTTACCCTGGTTAATATCAATTCGATAAACCAGTCGCTCAACGACTGAACAGCCACCCAATAAACTGACCGCTAAAGTAACGGCAGCAAGGTTTTTCCAACTCATAGCATCCCGGCATGTTCGCTTTATTCTGCAGCGATGATAAACAACCCCCGAGCAGAAGTAAAAAAGCAGTAAAGAAAAAAACTGTAATTGAGACTGCAGTACAACCAATTAGTTGCAATGCCCATTAAGTTTATTCTATTTATGCCGCAATCAGCAGTTCTTTCGCATTTGCCAGTGTGCGCTCGGTAATTTCACTGCCGCCTAGCAGACGAGCCAGTTCATTCACACGGGCATCCTGAGTCAGTGGGTACATGTTGGTTTCGGTTTGTCCCTTGCTGGATTTTTTCGCCACGAACATCTGCTGGTGGCCACAGCCAGCGACCTGCGGCAAGTGGGTGACACACATTACCTGGGTTGATCCGCCCAAGGTACGCAGCATCTTGCCGACAATGGCGGCTGTCGGCCCACTGATCCCCACATCGACTTCATCGAAAATCAGGCTTGGGGTTTCGACTTTCTGGGCGGTGATCACCTGAATCGCTAGGGAGATCCGCGACAGCTCACCACCCGATGCGACTTTGCCAAGGGGTTGTAGTGGTTGGCCTGGGTTAGTGGACACCAAGAAGGTGATTGTGTCGAAGCCTAGTGGGCTGAGCATACCTTCTGTATCACTTTGTACATCAATCTTGAACACACCGTTTTCCATGCTGAGCTGATGCATGCTGTCAGAGATCTTTTTGTCGAGCTCCTTGGCATAGCGCTGGCGGCTCTTGCTGAGTTTTTCTGCGCTGGCCAAAAACTTCTGGCGTAGGCTCTCGACGTTCTCGGCGATTTCTTCCAGGCGTTCGTCACTGCAATCAAGCAGCTCTAGCTCTTTGAGTAGCTCTTGGTGCTTGGTATAAAGCTCATCCGGCATCACGTAGTGTTTGCGAGCCAGTGACATGATTTTGGCCAAGCGCTCTTCAAGGTACATCAGGCGCTGTGGATCCATATCCATGTTGTCGAGGTAGCTGCGGAGCTCTTGGCTGGCCTCTTGCACCTGGATAATCGCATCTTCGAGCATTTGCGGGATAGCGCTTAGATTGCTGTCGATTTCGCCCAAACCTGCGACTTCCTGGCAGGCTGTTTGCAGCATATTTAGCGCGTTACAATCTTCGTTGTCATACAGCATAGCCAGTGCGTTTTGGCTGGAAATAGCCAGTTCACCGCTATTGGACAAGCGCTTATGCTCTTCTTCAATCTCGGCAAATTCTTCTTCAGCCAGAGCCAGCTCGTTGAGCTCTTTGACCTGGTATTGGATCAGCTGTTTTTGCGCTTCGTTCTCTTCGCGGTTTTGAACCAAACGCTTATATTCGTTGTTGGCCTGGCGCCAGCGTTGGTAGTGGTTGCGGGTTTTTTCCATCAATTGATGGTGACCAGCATACTGATCCAGCATCTGCTGCTGGTAATCAGGGCGCATCAGTTGCTGATGGGCATGCTGGCCGTGGATGTTGATCAGTAATTGGCCCAGGGCTTTTTGCTGCGAGGCGGGGACCGGACTGCCGTTGATAAAGCCACGTGAGCGGCCTTCTTTGGTAATGACACGGCGTAAGATGCACTCGTCACCATCAATCAGTTCGTTGTCTTCCAGCCAGCGGCGGGCCGCTTGGTTGTTCAGCAGTGAAAAGGCAGCGGAGATTTCTGCTTTGTCTTCATTCGGGCGAACCATGCAGGCTTCGGCGCGATCACCCAAACACAAGCCAAGTGCATCGATGGCAATAGATTTACCTGCACCTGTTTCACCGGTAATGGTGGTCATTCCCGGTTTAAGTTCAAATTCAAGGTTTTTGACAATAGCAAAGTTAGAGATCGTCATATGAGCCAGCATGTGTTCACCTGTTTAAATCAACACCTGTTTTTTCATACAGTATATACTGTATCTACATACAGTAAAGTACTGTCGATAAAAAATTTCATGGAAAGTTTGATCTGAGTTAACGCGCTGAAAGTTGGCAATAAAAAAGCCAACCGAGAGGTTGGCTTCAGGAGCGGTAATTGATGTTGGTTTCGACTTAGAATAATCGGCTCGACCAGCCCAGCTTGCCTCTTAGGACTTCGTAGTAGCTGTAGTTTTTCGGGTGGATCAGCTTCAAGGTCTCTGGGCTCTGGTAAATATGGATTTCATCGCCAGGGCTGACAGGCAACGAGACCTGACCGTCACAGCTGACTTCCAGGGTACTACCGTTGGTGGGTGAAACCATTAATTTGATCCGGCTGTTGCCATCGACGACCAGTGGACGGCATGACAAGGTATGCGGGAACATGGGTACCAGTGAAATTGCATTGAGCTCGGAGGACAGGATAGGACCGCCACCGGACAGGGAATACGCGGTTGAACCAGTCGGTGTCGAAATGATCAGCCCATCGGAGCGCTGCGAGAAGGCAAAGGTATCGTCTATGTAGACTTCGAATTCAATCATGTGGGCGATTTTGTCTGGGTGCAGTACCGCTTCGTTGAGGGCGGCATTGCGGCTTTTAATCAAGCCGTGGCGGTGGACTTCCGCCTCCAGCAAAAAACGTTTTTCGACTACATATTCGCCATTGAGCACTTGATCGAGTTCGTCTTCGAAGGCGTCGGGGTCGAGATCGGTTAGAAAACCTAGGCTGCCACGATTAACACCAATCACTGCGATATCAAAACGGGACAGTACCCGTGCCGCGCCTAACATATTGCCATCACCACCGACGACGACGGCTAAATTGGCTTTGTCGCCAATAGTCAGCAAATCGCAAAAGACTGATTTTGGCAGTGACAAATCGTTGGCCAGTCGGTGGTCAACAAGTACGTCATAACCTTTCTCAATAAGCCACCGGTAGAGGCTCATATGGGTCTGCAGGGCTTCTGGGTTACGGGGTTTGCCAATTATCGCGATAGTCTGGAAAACGCGTGTCATGTCCATGATCCGACAAATAAAGAGAAGGCCAGTATAGCGTCAGGATTAGACAGTTGTCGCGCATTGTGATCGATATCGGCTTGAATCATTGAACTTCATCCCCATAATAGGCGCATAAGCGAGTTTTTTGGATAGAGTTGATTATCTATCCCCCGATTGAAAACCATGATCTTGGCGGAGAGCGAAAGCATGAGCAACGAAGAGAAAAAAGTACAGGACGAACAGCTACAGCAAGATGTTGAAGCGGTTGAAACTGAATCTGCTGAGGAAGAAGTGGTTGAGATGACCCTTGAGGAGCAGCAGGCAGCCCGCATCGCTGAACTTGAAGCTGCATTGCTAACCAGTGATGCAAAAGTACGTGAGCAGCAAGATAGCGTATTGCGTGCCCGTGCCGATGTTGAAAACATGCGTCGCCGCAGCGAGCAGGAAATCGACAAGGCACGTAAGTTTGCCCTGAACAAGTTTGCTGAAGAACTGCTACCAGTTATCGATAACATGGAACGTGCTATCGAGATGGCAGACAAAAACGACGAGGCAATCAAGCCAATGGTAGAAGGTGTAGACCTAACCCTTCAGACCATGATGGGTACGGTTGAGAAGTTCGGCCTGAAGCAGCTAAACCCAATGGGTGAAGCCTTCAACCCTGAATTCCACCAGGCAATGTCTATCCAAGAAAGTGCTGATCACGCGCCAAATACCGTGATGCTAGTGATGCAGAAAGGTTATGAGCTGAACGGCCGAGTGATTCGCCCTGCGATGGTCATGGTGTCGAAAGCGGCATCAGGTAATATCGATACCCAAGCGTAAGCGGGATTGTTATTAAACAGGCCCGCTCTAAGGCGGGCTTTTTAATTTTTTTTTGATTTTTTTTCGATGTCGCCCTTGAAAACAATTTGGCTGCCCCTATTTAGTAGTCATACGACATCGTAAATCATTTTCTGCGGGTGATACCGCATTGCCAGTGGTGTTTAGATAACGGGCTGGCAAATAAGCTAAACGAATTTCGGAGAAAGCCTGATGGGTAAGATCATTGGTATTGACTTGGGTACAACTAACTCTTGTGTAGCAGTACTTGATGGTGATAAGCCACGTGTAATTGAAAATGCTGAAGGTGAGCGCACAACCGCATCTGTGATCGCATACACCCAAGATGGTGAAACTCTAGTTGGTCAGCCAGCTAAGCGTCAGGCGGTTACAAACCCTGAAAACACGCTATTCGCAATCAAGCGTCTTATTGGTCGTCGTTTCGAAGACGAAGAAGTTCAGCGCGACATCGAAATCATGCCTTTCAAAATTGTTAAGGCTGACAACGGTGATGCATGGGTAGAAGCGAAAGGCCAGAAAATGGCTGCTCCTCAGGTATCTGCTGAAGTTCTTAAGAAGATGAAGAAAACAGCTGAAGACTTCCTAGGTGAAGAAGTAACTGGCGCAGTTGTTACTGTTCCTGCTTACTTCAACGATGCTCAGCGTCAAGCAACGAAAGATGCTGGCCGTATCGCAGGTCTAGAAGTTAAGCGTATCATCAACGAACCAACGGCTGCTGCTCTGGCTTACGGCCTAGACAAGCAGGGCGGTGACCGCACTATCGCTGTTTACGACCTTGGTGGTGGTACATTCGATATCTCTATCATCGAAATCGATGAAGTTGAAGGCGAGAAAACATTTGAAGTTCTAGCAACCAACGGTGACACACACCTAGGTGGTGAAGACTTCGATAACCGCATGATCAACTACTTAGTTGAAGAGTTCAACAAAGAGCAAGGCATCAACCTTAAGAACGATCCACTTGCTATGCAGCGCGTTAAAGAAGCGGCTGAAAAAGCGAAGATCGAACTGTCTTCTGCACAGCAAACTGACGTGAACCTACCTTACGTTACTGCTGATGCGACAGGTCCTAAGCACATGAACATCAAAGTGACGCGTGCGAAACTAGAATCTCTAGTTGAAGACCTAGTTCAGCGCTCTCTTGAGCCTCTTAAAGTTGCTCTTGCTGATGCAGACCTATCTGTAGGCGACATCACTGACGTTATCCTAGTGGGTGGTCAGACGCGTATGCCTATGGTTCAGGCGAAAGTCACTGAATTTTTCGGCAAAGAGCCACGTAAAGACGTGAACCCAGACGAAGCTGTTGCTGTTGGTGCTGCTGTTCAGGGTGGTGTTCTTGCTGGTGACGTTAAAGACGTACTTCTACTAGACGTTACTCCACTGTCTCTTGGTATCGAGACCATGGGCGGCGTGATGACTAAGCTAATCGAGAAAAACACCACGATCCCTACTAAGGCGAATCAGGTGTTCTCTACTGCTGAAGACAACCAGAACGCGGTAACTATCCATGTTCTACAGGGTGAGCGTAAGCAAGCGGGCTACAACAAGTCTCTTGGTCAGTTCAACCTAGAAGGTATCCAAGCGGCTCCTCGTGGCATGCCTCAAATCGAAGTAACTTTCGACCTTGATGCTGACGGTATCTTGCACGTATCTGCAAAAGATAAGAGCACAGGTAAAGAGCAAAAGATCACTATCCAAGCATCTGGCGGTCTGAGCGACGACGATATCGAGAAAATGGTACAAGAGGCAGAAGCTAACAAAGAAGCGGACAAGAAGTTCGAAGAGTTGGTAACTGCACGTAACCAAGCTGACCAGCTAGTTCACGGTACGCGTAAGCAAATCGAAGAAGCAGGCGATGCACTTCCAGCAGAAGACAAAGCGACTATCGAAGCGGCTGTAAACGAGCTTGAAGAAGCACGTAAAGGCGAAGACAAAGAGACAATCGACGCTAAAGTTCAAGCGCTTATCGCAGCTTCTCAGAAGCTGATGGAAATCGCTCAACAACAAGCTCAAGCGCAGCAAGCTCAAGAAGGTGGTGCTGAACAGCCACAACAAGAGCAGCAAGACGACAACGTTGTTGACGCTGAGTTCGAAGAAGTTAAAGACGACAAAAAATAAGATAGTTAATTCATAATCTTATTTGAGCGCGGGCGTTGGAGGTTACTCTTGCGCCCGTAGCTGTATTAAGGCAGGTAACAGATCAGTATGTCAAAACGAGATTTTTACGAAGTTCTGGGCGTAAGTCGTGATGCGTCAGAGCGTGATATCAAAAAGGCCTACAAGCGCCTTGCGATGAAATTCCACCCTGACCGTAATCAGGGTGACGATCAAGCGGCTGAGAAATTCAAAGAAGTTAAGACTGCATACGAAATCCTAACGGATCCTCAGAAGAAGGCAGCCTATGACCAGTACGGTCATGCCGCTTTTGAACAAGGTGGTATGGGCGGTGGCGGCGGCTTCGGCGGCGGTGCTGACTTCGGTGATATTTTCGGTGATGTGTTTGGCGATATCTTCGGTGGCGGTGGCCGTCGTGGTGGTGGCCAGCAGCGTGCGCAGCGTGGTGCTGATTTGCGCTACAACATGGAGCTGACACTGGAAGAAGCGGTTCGTGGTTGTGGCAAAGAGATCCGTGTTCCTACCTTGGTTCACTGTGATACCTGTGATGGTTCTGGTGCCAAGAAAGGCACATCTGCTACCACATGTGGTACCTGTCATGGCCAAGGCCAAGTACAGATGCGCCAAGGCTTCTTTGCAGTTCAGCAAACTTGTCCGCACTGTCATGGTCGCGGTAAAATTATCAAAGAGCCATGTGGTACTTGTCATGGTCAAGGTCGCAAAGAAGAAACCAAGACCCTGTCTGTGAAAATTCCTGCCGGTGTTGATACGGGTGACCGTATTCGTCTATCTGGTGAAGGTGAAGCGGGTGAATTCGGCGCGCCAGCGGGTGATTTGTACGTACAGGTGCATGTTGCTCAGCACAATATCTTCGAGCGTGACGGCAATAATCTTTACTGTGAAGTACCAGTTAGCTTTACCATGGCTGCTATTGGTGGTGAGGTAGAAGTTCCGACCCTTGATGGCCGTGTGAACCTCAAAGTACCATCCGAAACTCAGACTGGCCGTATGTTCCGCATGCGCGGTAAGGGCGTGAAGTCCGTACGCGGTGGTGCAGTGGGCGATCTCATCTGTAAACTTGTGGTTGAAACGCCAGTGAGCCTAAGTGCTCGTCAGAAAGAGTTACTTCAAGAACTTGAAGAAAGCCTAGGTGGTAAAAGTGCAAGTAAGCACAAGCCTAAATCTGAAGGCTTCTTTAATGGTGTGAAGAAGTTCTTCGATGATCTGACCGGTTAAGGCTAGTTTCGTCTTTGATAAAAAAGCCAGCGTAAAGCTGGCTTTTTTGTGCCTGAGATTTACGGGTAGCGCTTTGTTGGTATATTTCTGTTACCAGCAGCCATTGATGGCGGAGCCTCCTTTTTTTGCCTCTGTCCGTCCACTGGCTGCGACGGATATCGCGCCGCATCTATCATCATCTTGGACTGTATTTGTCTTGGGTGTGGCCGTTAATGTGTAAGGTGGCAGACCGCCGTTTATATATGTGGCGGAAAAGTTGTAATTGTCGGTGTTCAGGTTGCAGGCGGGGCAGCTGTTGTTGTCGACACTGGCCGGGTAGCTACCGTTACGAGTAAATTCATCTTCCATCCATAGGTGCAACATCATCAGGCTAGCTTGGGCTGATGTGCGGTGGCCTGAACGTTGATGATCGACATAGCTTGGGTAAGCAACGCTTGCAAGAACGCCGATAATCATGACAACAATCAGTAATTCGATTAATGTCACACCTTTCTGCTTATTCCTATGCATGCTGTCCATTAACTTACGAGTCATATCCCTATCTCTAGTTTTACTTAACAATCATGATCTTATGGAGTGATAACCTATATCTAGCGTAATTGGTATTAGATGGTGGTGTGGAGTGAAAAAACTGGGATCGGCTAGTGGCTTTAGCATGATTGAGTTGCTGATTGTTACCTCCGTGGCTGTGATATTGATTATGGTAGCAGCCCCTTCTTTTACCCAAATACAGGACTCTCAGCAGCTTGGCTCTGCGACTAATCGCCTCGCTTTGCTTTTTAAACAAGCAAGGCTTGAGGCCATTAGGCGAAACCAAGAGTTGTATATCCACAACTTGGACATGGCCGTTCCGACAAAAAATAGCTGGTGTGTTCTTGTCACAGCCAGCGCTACCACACCTGCATCATGCGTGTTCTCTCAGGTGATATCGAGTCTGCATGGTGAGTCGTTCCCCCGTTTATCAGTTAAGGGATCCAAGGCTCGTATTAGTCTTGACCCTGCAAGGGCGATCACAGGCTCTGGGATGGCTTATACGCTAACTAGCCCCGAGATGGGATCTGGAGTTTCTGTGAAAGTTAATATAATACCAATCTAAGTAAAAATATGATCTAATTGAGGTTACTCTTTCAGACAGTCACATCGCTATGGATAGCCTCAATA
>NZ_JANEYT010000050.1 GCF_024357955.1 Photobacterium pectinilyticum | reverse complement strand
TCTATGACTGTTACTCTAATCGCACCTATCGCGATGGACGAAGGTCTACGTTTTGCTATCCGTGAAGGTGGCCGTACAGTTGGTGCTGGTGTTGTTGCAACTATCGTTGCTTAATAACGCTTAGTACAAACTCTGTACTAAAAAAGGGAGCTTCGGCTCCCTTTTTGTTTTTCTCTCGCATCTAAAATTAAAGCTACTGCCTTGATTGGCTTACTCCTCTGTAGTTATATTTCTTTAAAGAATAAACCTATTATCTTAAACACCAAATTGTTCTAATAAGTAAGATGATTGTAACTGGTAATGCAAACAATTCTTGTTTATATTCTTTCCATTGTATTGCGATGATGGTGAGACGATGTACGTTTGCTTGTGCCACGGAATTTCCGATAAAAAAATCATGAAGCTGGCTGAGCAGCATGGGATCAGCGATATCCGCGGGATCCGCCAAGTTACCCCCCTTGGCTCGCAGTGTGGTAAGTGTATCCGCCAAGCGAAGGAAGTGCTTGAGCAGGTAACTATCATCCAGTACAAAAAAGCCAGTTAATAACGGCTTTATCACATCGTGTCTTTTGACACTCTTCTAATCAGTTCTATGCTTATGTGAACTGACAGAGGAGCGTTTTGCAATGAAAGCTGATCCGAAAATCATCCAACACCTCAACAAAGTCCTCGGCAACGAATTGGTCGCCATTAATCAGTATTTCCTCCATGCCCGAATGTACAAAGACTGGGGCTTGAAACATCTTGCCGATAAGGAATACCACGAGTCGATAGACGAGATGAACCACGCGGATCATTTAATCGAACGTATCTTGTTTCTCGAAGGGTTGCCCAACTTGCAAGATCTCGGCAAGCTCAATATCGGCGAAGATACTCAGGAGATGCTCGAGTGTGACTTGGCATTGGAGATGGCCGCTATTCCAGATCTGCGTGATGCTATTGCTTACTCAGAAGAGGTAAGGGATTATGTATCACGCGACTTGTTCCAAGATATCCTCGAAGATGAAGAGGAACATGTCGACTGGCTCGAAACCCAACTCGGGCTGATAGAAAAAGTCGGGATTGCCAATTACAACCAGGCCCAGATCATCGACGAAGATGAGGGGTAGGGGAACTCCATGCATATTTATGAATCCTTGCTCTTGAGCAGGGATTTTTTATATGTGTAGAGGAGCAAGAGCGGAACTAAAAAGTTAAGCCCATCGCAACAACATCTTAGCCTCATCTTTGTTTAATTTTCCGACAAGGGTTGCGTTCGAAACTGTGATCTGTATAATGCCCTCCACTGCCTGAGGATATAAGTTCTTGTAAGTGCGGTTGTGAACCAATAAGCGTTGAGGAAGAAGCTGCTGAGCGGCTTAGAAATGTATACTCTGACTTATGTTCGCAGTCATTAGATTGACTGACAATGTATCCGATAGGGATACTACGTTCACATAAATCAATCGGCATTCTCTCGTCTATACGAGGTTGAGTGGCGATATTGTTTGTGTAATTTTTATTATTGGAGCTCTGTCTCATGCAGAACCAACGTATTCGTATCCGCCTTAAGGCGTTCGATCACCGCTTGATCGATCAGTCGACTGCGGAAATCGTTGAAACAGCTAAGCGTACTGGCGCGCAGGTTAAGGGTCCAATCCCTCTACCTACTCGCAAAGAGCGCTTCACTGTTCTTGTATCTCCTCACGTTAATAAGGACGCACGTGACCAGTACGAAATTCGTACTCACAAGCGCCTTATCGACATCGTTGAGCCAACAGACAAAACTGTTGACGCTCTTATGCGTCTAGATCTAGCTGCTGGCGTTGATGTCCAGATCAGCCTAGGTTAAGAGGAGATAAGAGAATGATTGGTCTAATCGGTCGTAAAGTGGGCATGACCCGCGTATTTACCGAAGATGGCGTTTCTATCCCAGTAACTGTGGTTGAAGTTGAAGCTAACCGCGTTTCTCAGGTTAAATCTGTAGAAACTGACGGCTACAACGCAATCCAGGTAACTACTGGTTCAAAGAAAGCTAACCGTGTTTCTAAGCCAGAAGCTGGCCACTTTGCGAAAGCAGGTGTTGAAGCAGGTCGCGGTCTTTGGGAATTCCGTCTAGAGAACAACGAAGAGTTCGCTGTTGGCGCTGAGCTAACTGTTGAGCTGTTCAACGAAATTAAAAAAGTAGACGTTACTGGTACATCTAAGGGTAAAGGTTTCCAAGGTGCTGTTAAGCGCTGGAACTTCCGTACTCAAGATATGACTCACGGTAACTCCTTGTCTCACCGCGCTCCGGGTTCAATTGGCCAATGTCAAACTCCAGGTCGCGTATTTAAAGGCAAGAAAATGGCTGGTCACATGGGTGCTGAGCGTGTAACGACTCAAAACCTAGAGATCGTACGTGTTGACGCTGAGCGTAACCTGCTTCTTATTAAAGGTGCAGTACCAGGCTCAACAGGTGGCAACGTGATCGTCAAACCAGCTGTTAAAGCGTAACGTCGAGGAGTTAGTAATGGAATTGGTAGTCAAAGGCGCTGATGCGCTAACTGTCTCCGAAACTACTTTTGGGCGTGACTTCAATGAAGCGCTTGTACACCAAGTAGTTGTTGCTTTTGCAGCAGGTGCTCGTCAAGGTACTCGTGCTCAGAAGACTCGTTCTGACGTTTCTGGTGGTGGTGCTAAACCATGGCGCCAGAAAGGTACAGGTCGCGCTCGTGCAGGTACAATCCGTAGCCCGCTATGGCGTACCGGTGGTGTAACTTTCGCTGCTCGTCCACAGGACCACAGCCAGAAAGTTAACAAGAAAATGTACCGCGGTGCTATGAAGAGCATTCTTTCTGAGCTAGTTCGTCAAGAGCGTCTAATCGTTGTTGATGAGTTCTCTGTAGAAGCACCTAAAACTAAAGCGCTAGTAGCTAAGCTTTCTGAGCTTGAGCTAACTGATGCGCTGATCGTAACTGGCGAACTAGATGAGAATCTATTCCTAGCTGCACGTAACCTATACAAAGTAGACGTACGTGACGCGAAGGCAATTGACCCAGTTAGCTTGATCGCTTTCGATAAAGTTGTGATGACTGCAGCAGCAGTTAAAGCAGTTGAGGAGATGCTAGCATGATCACTGAAGAGCGTATTTTAAAAGTTCTACGTGCTCCGCACATTTCTGAAAAAGCAACTATGGCTGCTGAAAACGGTAACACTATCGTATTCAAAGTAGCTAAAGATGCAACAAAGAAAGAGATCAAAGCAGCAGTTGAAAAACTGTTCGAGGTTGAAGTTAAGTCTGTAAATACTCTTATCACTAAGGGTAAGACCAAGCGTCAAGGTATGCGTCAAGGCCGTCGTTCAGACGTTAAGAAAGCCTACGTTATCCTGAAAGAAGGTCAAGACATCGACTTCGCTGGCAGTGCAGAGTAAGGCTAGGAGCAAAGAAGAATGGCTATTGTAAAATGTAAGCCGACTTCCCCAGGTCGTCGCCACGTAGTTAAAGTGGTTAACTCTGACCTGCATAAGGGTAAGCCGTACGCACCACTACTAGAGAAAAAATCTAAGTCAGGTGGTCGTAACAACAACGGTCGTATTACAGTACGTCACATCGGTGGTGGTAACAAAAATGCTTACCGTATCATCGATTTTAAACGTACTAAAGACGGTATCCCAGCGAAAGTTGAGCGTCTAGAATACGATCCAAACCGTAGCGCAAACATTGCTCTAGTTCTGTACGCAGACGGTGAGCGCCGCTACATTATCGCACCTAAAGGTATTCAGGCAGGTGACACTATCCAGTCTGGCGCAGATGCTGCTATCAAAGTTGGTAACACACTACCAATGCGCAACATCCCTGTAGGTTCAACAGTACACTGTGTTGAGCTTAAGCCTGGTAAAGGTGCTCAGCTGGCTCGTTCAGCTGGTGCATACGCTCAGATCATTGCACGTGCAGGCACTTATGTGACTCTACGTCTACGTTCTGGTGAAATGCGTAAAGTTCTTTCTGAAGGTCGTGCGACCCTAGGTGAAGTTGGTAATGCAGAACACATGCTACGTGAGCTAGGTAAAGCTGGTGCTTCACGTTGGCGCGGTGTTCGTCCAACTGTACGTGGTGTTGTAATGAACCCAGTTGACCACCCACACGGTGGTGGTGAAGGCCGTACTTCTGGTGGCCGTCACCCTGTTACACCTTGGGGTGTTCCAACTAAGGGTTACAAGACTCGTAAGAACAAGCGTACCGACAAGTACATCGTACGTCGTCGTAACAAGTAATTTTAAAGAGGATACGCCATGCCACGTTCTCTCAAGAAAGGTCCATTTATTGACCTACACTTGCTGAAGAAGGTAGAGAAAGCGTTGGAAAGCGGTGACAAGAAGCCTGTAAAGACTTGGTCCCGTCGCTCAATGATCATCCCTCAGATGATCGGTTTGACCATCGCTGTCCATAATGGTCGTCAGCACGTTCCTGTTTTCGTTTCTGAAGAAATGATCGGTCACAAGCTAGGCGAATTTGCACCAACACGCACTTACCGCGGCCATGCTGCGGATAAGAAAGCTAAGAAGCGCTAAGGAGTAAGTAATGGAAGCTATCGCTAAACATCGCTTTGCTCGCATTTCGCCGCAGAAAGCTCGTTTGGTTGCAGATCAACTGCGCGGTAAGCCAGTTGCTCAAGCTCTAGAAATTCTTCAGTTCAGCAACAAAAAAGCTGCTGATCTAATCAAGAAAGTTCTAGAGTCAGCTATCGCTAACGCAGAACACAACGAAGGCGCAGATATTGATGATCTATCAGTAGCTAAAATCTTCGTTGACGAAGGTCCTACCATGAAGCGTATTATGCCTCGTGCTAAAGGCCGTGCCGATCGCATCTTGAAGCGTTCTAGCCACATCACTGTTGTTGTAGCAGACCGCTAAGAGACTAGGAGAGAAAGCAATGGGTCAAAAAGTACATCCTAATGGTATTCGTCTTGGCATCGTTAAGCCATGGAATACCACTTGGTTTGCTAACAGCCAAGAGTTCGCTGACAACCTAGACGGCGACTTCAAGGTACGTCAGTTCCTTACTAAGGAACTAGCAAAAGCGTCTCTTTCACGTATCGTTATCGAGCGTCCTGCTAAGAGCATCCGTGTGACTATTCACACTGCTCGTCCAGGCGTTGTTATCGGTAAGAAAGGCGAAGACGTTGAGAAACTACGTGCTCGCGTTTCAAAGATCGCTGGTGTTCCAGCACAGATCAACATCGCGGAAGTACGTAAGCCTGAGCTAGACGGCAAACTAGTAGCAGACAGCATTTCGTCTCAGCTAGAGCGTCGCGTTATGTTCCGTCGCGCTATGAAGCGTGCAGTTCAGAACGCTATGCGCCTTGGCGCTAAAGGTATCAAAGTAGAAGTAAGCGGTCGTCTAGGCGGCGCTGAAATCGCACGTTCTGAGTGGTACCGTGAAGGTCGTGTACCTCTACACACTCTTCGTGCTGACATTGATTACGCAACTTCTTCGGCTCACACCCAATACGGTGTAATTGGCGTTAAAGTTTGGATCTTCAAAGGTGAAGTTCTAGGCGGCATGCCAGTAGAAGAGCCAAAGGCTGACAAGCCTAAGAAGCAGCGCAAAGGCCGTAAATAAGGAGTTTATAGATGCTGCAACCTAAACGCACTAAATTCCGCAAGACCTTTAAAGGTCGTAACCGCGGTCTAGCGAACGGCACTGACGTAAGCTTCGGTACATTTGGTCTTAAAGCAGTCGGCCGTGGCCGAATCACTGCTCGCCAGATCGAAGCAGCGCGTCGTGCGATGACTCGTCACATCAAACGTCAGGGTCAAATCTGGATTCGTATCTTCCCAGACAAACCAATTACATCTAAGCCTCTTGAAGTTCGTCAAGGTAAAGGTAAGGGTAACGTTGAGTACTGGGTAGCACAAATCCAACCTGGTAAAGTTCTGTATGAGATGGATGGTGTTTCTGAAGAGCTAGCACGTGAAGCATTTAAACTTGCTGCACGTAAGCTACCTATCAAGACAACATTCGTAACTAAGGCGGTGATGTGATGAACGCACAAGATCTGCGCGCTAAAAGCGTTGAAGAGCTGAATGCTGAGCTTGTGAACCTACTGCGTGAGCAGTTCAACCTGCGTATGCAGGCTGCAACTGGTCAACTGCAGCAGACTCACACTCTTAAATCAGTACGTCGCGATATCGCACGTGTTAAAACCGTTCTGACTGAGAAGGCTGGCGCATAATGAGCGATCAAATTCGTACTCAGCTTGGTCGTGTTGTTAGCGACAAAGGCGATAAGTCTATTGTTGTTGCAATCGAGCGTAAAGTGAAGCACCCGATCTACGGTAAGTACATCACTCGCACGACTAAACTTCACGCACATGACGAAAACAACGAATGTCGCCAAGGCGATACTGTTGAAGTTCGTGAGTGCCGTCCACTGTCTAAGACTAAGTCTTGGACACTGGTACGCGTAGTTGAAAAAGCTCGCATCTAAGCGAACTTAACTACGATTTAACATAACGGCCCCGAAAAAATTTTGGGGCCGTTCATTTTTTGTCTACCCATCGTCCGAAAATGGTGTTATTATTCGCCGCCTTTGAAGAAAAGGCAAATCGGCTCGTGATGGGTCAAGATGTTTAAAATTAGCGGAGCACTAACATGATCCAAATGCAAAGTATGCTTGATGCAGCCGATAACTCCGGCGCTCGTAGCGTAATGTGTATTAAGGTTCTGGGTGGTTCACACCGTCGCTATGCACATATCGGTGATGTCATCAAGGTTACTGTTAAGGAAGCAATTCCTCGCGGTAAAGTTAAGAAAGGTGACGTTCTGAAAGCGGTGGTTGTGCGCACTCGTAAAGGCGTACGTCGTCCAGATGGCTCTGTCATTCGCTTTGACCGTAATGCTTGCGTATTGTTGAACGACAACACTGAGCAACCTATCGGTACTCGTATTTTCGGCCCAGTGACTCGTGAGCTTCGTGGCGATAAGTTCATGAAGATCGTTTCACTTGCGCCTGAAGTATTGTAAGGAGTAACGCAAATGGCAGCTAAAATCCGTCGTAACGACGAAGTTATCGTTCTTACTGGTAAAGATAAAGGTAAGAAAGGTAAAGTATCCAAGGTTCTAGCAACCGGTAAAGTAATCGTTGAAGGTATCAACCTTGTTAAGAAGCACCAGAAGCCGGTACCGGCTATGGGTGTACAAGGTGGCATCGTTGAACAAGAAGCTGCAATTGACGCTTCTAACGTTGCAATCGTTAACGGTGAAGGTAACGCGGACCGTGTAGGCTTCCGATTCGAAGACGGCAAAAAAGTTCGTTTCTTCAAATCGACTGGCGAAACTATCAAGTAATTTTTGGAGTAGTACAATGGCGAAACTGCATGATTACTACAAAGAGACTCTAGTTAAAGAACTTGCTGACAAGTTTGAATACAAGAGTATCATGCAAGTCCCAAGGATCGAAAAGATCACACTTAACATGGGTGTGGGCGATGCGATCAACGACAAGAAGCTTCTAGAGAATGCTGCTGCTGACATGACTGCTATTGCAGGTCAGAAGCCGCTAATCACTGTAGCTCGTAAGTCTGTTGCTGGCTTTAAGATCCGTGAGGGCTACCCTATCGGCTGTAAAGTAACTCTACGTGGCGAACGCATGTGGGACTTCTTTGAGCGTCTAATTTCAATTGCTGTACCTCGTATTCGTGATTTCCGTGGTCTAAACCCGAAATCATTCGATGGTCGTGGTAACTACAGCATGGGCGTTCGTGAGCAGATCATCTTCCCAGAAATCGATTACGATAAAGTAGATCGTGTACGTGGTCTTGATATCACTATCACAACTTCTGCTAAATCTGACGAAGAAGCTCATGCTCTACTGTCTGCTTTTAACTTCCCATTCCGTAAGTAAAAGTAAGGGTTACTAATGGCTAAAGAATCAATGAAGGCACGCGAAGCTAAACGTGCCAAGCTAGCAGTAAAGTTCGCTGAAAAGCGTGCGGCACTAAAAGCTCTAATTAGCGACGTGAATGCGTCTGAAGAAGATCGCTGGAATGCAGTGCTTAAACTTCAGTCACTACCACGTGATTCTGCGAAGTCTCGTCAGCGTAACCGCTGTAACCAGACTGGACGTCCACACGGCTACCTACGTAAGTTTGGTCTTAGCCGTATCAAGGTTCGTGAAGCTTGCATGAAAGGCGAGATTCCGGGTCTGCGTAAGGCTAGCTGGTAATCCCAGTTATCCCATTTAGAATCACGGAGTATTGACTTATGAGCATGCAAGATCCGATCTCGGATATGCTGACCCGTCTTCGTAACGGTCAGGCAGCGAAAAAAGTTGCTGTTAAAATGCCATCTTCAAAAATGAAAGTTGCTATCGCATCTCTTCTTAAAGAAGAAGGTTTTGTGGCTGACTACACTGTAACTGGTGAAGTTAAGCCTGAGCTAGAAGTTACTCTTAAGTACTTCGAAGCTACCCCAGTTATCGAGCAAATCCAACGTGTATCACGTCCTGGTCTGCGCATCTACAAGAAAAAAGATGCTCTTCCATCAGTGATGGGTGGCCTTGGTATTGCTGTTGTATCCACTTCCAAGGGTCTTATGACCGACCGCGCTGCTCGCAAAGCGGGTCTTGGCGGTGAGATTATCTGCTACGTAGCATAATAGGAGTAGGAAATGTCTCGTGTTGCAAAAGCACCAGTAGTTATTCCTGCCGGCGTAGAAGTTAAACTCAACGGTCAGGAAATCACTGTTAAAGGTGGTAAAGGCGAACTAGTTCGCGTTATCAACGAAGCAGTTGTATTGTCCCAGGAAGAGAACACCATCACTTTCGGTCCTCGTGAAGGATTCGACAAGGCTTGGGCACAAGCAGGTACTGCACGTGCACTAGTTAACAACATGGTTGTTGGTGTTACTGAAGGCTATACTAAGAAGCTTACTTTGAAGGGTGTAGGTTACCGTGCTGCCATTAAAGGCAACTCTGTAGCACTAACTCTAGGCTTCTCTCACCCAGTTGAGCACGAATTGCCAGCAGGTATCAAAGCTGAGTGTCCATCACAAACTGAAATCGTACTAACTGGTACTGATAAGCAGGTTGTTGGTCAAGTAGCGGCTGATATTCGCGCTTACCGTAGCCCTGAGCCTTACAAAGGCAAAGGTGTTCGTTACGCCGATGAAATCGTGCGTACTAAAGAAGCTAAGAAGAAGTAAGGTAACACTATGGATAAGAAAGCATCTCGTATCCGTCGTGCGACCCGAGCACGTCGTAAGATTGCTGAACTGGGCGCAACTCGCCTAGTTGTACACCGTACTCCACGTCACGTGTACGCTCAGGTAATCGCACCAAATGGCTCTGAGGTAATCGCTGCCGCTTCTACCGTAGAAAAGGCGATTCGCGAACAGGTTAAGAGTACTGGTAACAAAGACGCTGCTGCAGCTGTAGGTAAAGCTATTGCTGAGCGCGCGATTGAAAAAGGCATCTCAACAGTTGCATTCGATCGTTCTGGTTTCCAATACCACGGCCGTGTAGCTGCTCTAGCAGAAGCTGCTCGTGAAGCTGGTCTGAAATTCTAAGGTAGGCGGAAGATGGCTAACGAAAAAACACAATCAGATTTGAATGAAAAGCTGATCGCTGTTAACCGTGTATCTAAGACGGTTAAAGGCGGACGCATTTTCAGCTTTACTGCACTAACAGTAGTTGGTGACGGTAACGGTCGCATCGGTTTTGGTTACGGTAAGGCACGTGAAGTTCCTGCTGCAATCCAGAAAGCGATGGAAAAAGCACGTCGTAACATGGTTACAGTTGCACTAAACGACGGTACTCTACACCACGCTGTTAAAGGTCGCCACACTGGTTCTAAAGTGTACATGCAGCCTGCATCAGAAGGTACTGGTATTATCGCCGGTGGTGCAATGCGTGCAGTGCTAGAAGTTGCGGGTATCCGTAACGTACTAGCTAAAGCATACGGTTCTACTAACCCAATCAACGTTGTTCGCGCAACAATTGACGGTCTAAGTGGAATGAACTCTCCAGAAATGATCGCTGCTAAGCGTGGTCTTTCTGTTAAAGAAATTCTGGAGTAATCGACATGGCTAAAACTATTAAAGTAACCCAAACAAAGAGCTCTATCGGTCGTTTGCCGAAGCACAAAGCATCTTTGCGTGGCCTAGGCCTTCGTCGCATCAACCACACTGTAGAACTTGAAGACACACCGTGCGTACGCGGTATGATCAACAAAGTTTTCTACATGGTTAAAGTTGAGGAGTAATCAGTATGCGTTTGAATACTCTATCTCCGGCTGCTGGTTCTAAGCCTTCTGCGAAGCGCGTAGGCCGTGGTATCGGTTCAGGTCTGGGTAAAACTTGTGGCCGTGGTCACAAAGGTCAGAAATCACGTTCAGGTGGTTCTGTACGTCCAGGCTTCGAAGGCGGTCAAATGCCTTTGAAACAGCGTCTACCAAAATTCGGTTTTACTTCTCGCAAGAGCCTTGTAACAGCTGAAGTTCGTCTAGGTGAACTAGCGAAAGTTGAAGGTGACGTAGTAAGTCTTGAAACTCTTAAGGCTGCGAACCTAATCACTAAGAACATTGAGTTCGTGAAAGTTGTACTTTCTGGTGAGATTGCTCGCACTGTAACAGTTAAAGGCCTACGCGTGACTAAAGGCGCTAAAGCTGCTATCGAAGCTGCAGGCGGTAAAATCGAGGAATAATTAACTCGAGGATGAGGTACAGATGGCTAAACAACCAGGACAAGATTTTCGTAGCGCCCAAGGTGGCCTAGCAGAGCTTAAGGTTCGCCTATTATTCGTTTTAGGTGCTATCTTAATTTTCCGAGCAGGCTCTTTTGTGCCTATTCCTGGTATTGACGCTGCTGTACTTGCCGATCTGTTCGAACAGCAAAAGGGTACCGTCATTGAACTGTTTAACATGTTCTCTGGCGGTGCACTTGAGCGTGCTTCCATCTTAGCACTGGGTATCATGCCGTATATCTCGGCATCGATCATTATCCAGCTGCTGACGGTTGTTCACCCGGCATTAGCCGAGTTGAAGAAGGAAGGGGAGTCTGGTCGTCGCAAGATTAGCCAGTACACCCGTTACGGCACGCTTGTTTTGGCAACCTTCCAAGCAATTGGTATTGCAACGGGGTTACCAAGTATGATTCCGGGTCTGGTTATTAACCCTGGCCTTGGATTCTACTTTGTTGCGGTCGTCAGTTTGGTTACCGGTACCATGTTCTTGATGTGGTTGGGTGAACAGATTACGGAGCGTGGCATAGGTAACGGTATATCTGTGATTATTTTCACCGGTATCGTTGCAGGTTTGCCGCCAGCTATTGGACAGACAGTGGAGCAAGCGCGTCAAGGTGAATTGCACGTACTTCTTCTACTATTGATTGCAGTGATTTCTTTCGCTGTCATTTACTTTGTAGTGTTCATGGAACGTGGTCAGCGTCGTATCGTCGTTAACTACGCTAAACGTCAGCAAGGCCGTCGTGTTTTTGCTGCGCAGAGCACTCACCTGCCGTTGAAAATAAACATGGCAGGGGTAATTCCAGCGATTTTTGCATCAAGCATTATTCTGTTCCCGGGCACACTGGCTCAGTGGTTCGGTCAGAATGAAAACCTAGGTTGGCTAAGTGATATTTCACTGGCACTAAGCCCAGGTCAGCCACTTTATGTGATGCTTTATGCTGCTGCGATTATTTTCTTCTGTTTCTTCTATACCGCGTTGGTGTTTAACCCTCGCGAGACAGCTGATAACTTGAAGAAGTCTGGTGCATTCGTACCTGGTATTCGCCCGGGAGAGCAGACCGCGAAATATATAGATAAAGTGATGACACGCCTGACATTGGCTGGCGCGTTATATATCACCTTTATCTGTCTGATCCCCGAGTTTATGATGATTGCATGGAACGTCCGCTTCTATTTTGGCGGTACTTCACTACTGATCGTAGTTGTAGTTATCATGGACTTCATGGCTCAAGTTCAGACACATTTGATGTCTCAACAATATGAGTCTGTTTTGAAAAAGGCTAATCTTAAGGGCTCAGGCCGTTAAGATCCTAATTACGGAGTTTAGCAATGAAAGTTCGTGCTTCCGTTAAGAAAATCTGCCGTAACTGTAAAGTTATCAAGCGCAACGGTGTTGTGCGTGTGATTTGCAGTGAGCCAAAGCATAAACAACGCCAAGGCTAATTAGCAGAAATATTTCTTGCAAATTGAAGGTAGGTTGGCTAAATTAGCCAACCAATCTTTTGTGTGTGCAAAAGAATTGTTCCACCGCTGCGTATCCTAGACGGGCTTTGCAGCGGTTATTCTTGAAAAGTACTAGGAGTGAATAGTGGCCCGTATTGCAGGCATTAACATTCCTGATCAAAAACATTCTGTAATCGCTCTTACAGCGATCTACGGCATTGGTAAAACTCGCTCTCAAGCTATTCTAGCTGAAGTGGGTATTGCTGAAGATGTTAAGATCAGTGAACTAACTGAAGAGCAGATCGATCTACTGCGTGATGGTGTAGCTAAGTACACTGTAGAAGGTGATCTACGTCGTGAAGTTTCCATGAACATCAAGCGTCTTATGGACCTTGGTTGTTACCGTGGTCTTCGTCATCGTCGCAGTCTACCACTACGTGGACAGCGTACTAAAACCAACGCTCGTACCCGTAAGGGTCCGCGCAAGCCGATCAAAAAATAATCGGGTAAGGTAGAGAGTACAATGGCTAAACAACCAACTCGCGCGCGTAAGCGCGTACGCAAGCAAGTAGCAGATGGCGTTGCGCACATCCATGCTTCTTTCAATAACACAATCGTAACCATTACTGACCGTCAGGGTAACGCTCTATCTTGGGCAACTGCAGGTGGTTCAGGTTTCCGTGGTTCTCGTAAATCTACTCCGTTCGCTGCACAGGTTGCTGCTGAGCGTTGTGGTGAAATGGCCAAAGAATATGGCGTTAAGAACCTAGAAGTTATGGTTAAGGGCCCAGGTCCTGGTCGTGAGTCAACTATCCGCGCTCTAAACGCAGCGGGTTTCCGTATCACTAACATTGTTGATGCGACTCCGATCCCTCATAACGGTTGTCGTCCACCTAAGAAACGTCGCGTATAACGTTTCGTTTTTAGGAAAACTGGAGAAAGAACATGGCAAGATATTTGGGTCCTAAGCTGAAGCTTAGCCGTCGCGAAGGCACAGACTTATTCCTTAAGTCTGGTGTACGCGCGATTGATACCAAGTGTAAAATCGACAATGCACCTGGTGTGCATGGTGCTCGTCGCGGTCGTCTATCAGACTACGGCGTACAGCTTCGCGAGAAACAAAAAGTTCGTCGTACTTACGGCGTACTAGAAAAGCAATTCCGTAACTACTACAAAGAAGCAGCTCGCATTAAGGGCAACACAGGTGAAAACCTGCTTCAGCTTCTTGAAGGTCGTCTAGATAACGTAGTTTACCGCATGGGTTTCGGTGCAACACGCGCTGAATCACGTCAGCTGGTAAGCCACAAAGCGATCCTAGTTAACGGTCAAGTCGTAAACGTTCCTTCTTTCAAGGTAGCGGCAAACGACGTTGTTAGCATTCGCGAGAAAGCTAAGAACCAAGCACGCATCAAAGCAGCTCTAGAAGTTGCTACTCAGCGTGAACTACCGACTTGGGTCGAAGTAGACAGCAGCAAGCTAGAAGGTACTTTCAAGCGCCTTCCAGAACGTTCTGATTTGTCTGCCGACATCAACGAACACCTGATCGTCGAGCTTTACTCTAAGTAAGGCTATAGTTAAGAGAGGACACAATGCAGGGTTCTGTAACAGAATTTCTTAAGCCACGTCTTGTTGATATTGAACAAGTTAACACGACGCATGCAAAAGTAACTCTTGAGCCGCTTGAGCGTGGTTTCGGCCACACTCTTGGTAACGCTCTACGTCGCATTCTTCTATCTTCAATGCCGGGTTGTGCCGTAACTGAAGTAGAAATCGACGGTGTGTTACACGAGTACAGCACCAAAGAAGGAGTACAGGAAGACATTCTTGAGATCCTTCTAAACCTTAAAGGTCTAGCCGTTAAGGTTGAGGGTAAAGACGAAGTTATCCTTACTCTGACTAAATCTGGTGCAGGCCCTGTTGTTGCAGGTGACATCACCCACGACGGTGATGTTGAGATTGCGAACCCAGAGCACGTAATCTGCCATTTAACTGATGATCATGCTGATATCAGCATGCGCATCAAGGTAGAGCGTGGTCGTGGCTATGTACCAGCGTCTGCTCGTATTCACACTGAAGAAGATGAGCGCCCAATTGGTCGTCTGCTAGTTGATGCAACTTTCAGCCCAGTTGACCGTATCGCATACGCCGTTGAGGCAGCACGTGTAGAACAACGTACTGACCTTGATAAGCTAGTTATCGATATGGAGACAAATGGTACACTTGATCCTGAGGAAGCTATCCGTCGTGCAGCTACTATCCTAGCTGAGCAACTGGATGCATTCGTAGATCTTCGTGATGTACGTGTTCCTGAAGAGAAAGAAGAGAAGCCGGAGTTCGATCCGATCCTACTGCGTCCTGTAGACGATCTTGAACTAACTGTTCGCTCTGCTAACTGTCTAAAAGCAGAAGCGATCCACTACATCGGTGATCTCGTTCAGCGTACTGAGGTAGAGCTTCTTAAGACTCCAAACCTTGGTAAGAAGTCTTTGACAGAAATCAAAGACGTGCTGGCATCACGTGGTCTTTCTCTAGGCATGCGCTTAGAAAACTGGCCGCCAGCATCAATTGCTGAAGATTAATAGTTACTGATATCTAGTTAGAAGGATTAGGTCATGCGCCATCGTAAGAGTGGTCGTCAACTCAACCGCAACAGCAGCCATCGCAAAGCGATGTTCAGCAACATGGCTGGCTCTCTGGTACGTCACGAGCTTATCAAGACTACCGTGCCTAAGGCAAAAGAGCTGCGTCGCGTAATTGAGCCATTGATTACCCTAGCTAAGACCGACAGTGTTGCTAACCGTCGTCTTGCATTCGCACGTACTCGTGATAACGAAGTTGTTGCGAAACTATTTAACGAACTGGGCCCACGTTTTGCTCAGCGTCCAGGCGGTTACACTCGCATTATGAAATGCGGTTTCCGTGCTGGCGATAAAGCCCCTATGGCTTATATCGAGCTAGTAGATCGTCCTGAAGCTCAGGAAGAAGCTGCTGCTGAATAAGCAATAGCGCGTTAAATAAGAAGAGGCCGAGTCTTAGACTCGGCTTTTTTTTTGCATAGTTTTTCTTGTTGTCCCTAAAAACAAGGAAGCGAATGTATGATTTACCTGTTTGTCGACAGCTCCGGCTTTGGTGGCATTGAAAGTCATATCCAGCAATTGGCCGTGTTGCTTCAATCGAAACAGACCGATGTTGAGGTTGTTTTTCTTCAGCGGTACACAGAGCACCCACAATACAATCAACTCAATATTCGGCATATACCCTACCGCTTCCTCTCCGATTCATCCGTTATTGGCTTTTTTCGTCATTTAAAGGCCTGTGATGTTATTCATGCCCACGGCTATAAAGCCTCGATCATTTCGCGCATATGTTCATTGTTATCTTCTTTTCATCTCGTGACGACCTTTCATGCCGGAGAATCGGTATCGGGCAAACTGGCCTGCTATGAGTGGCTCAATCGTTATACTGCCTGTCTTTCCTATAACCTTGCTGTTAGCGATAAAATCAGGCAACAACAGCCATTTCGTTGCGAATTAGTACGCAATTTTGTTCGTTGCAAAAAGGAAATGATAAAGCGAGAACGCCATACAACTCTGCAAGTGGGGTTTGTCGGGCGACTTAGCCATGAAAAAGCGATCGATCGTTTTGTTTCACTCAGCCAGCAATTGCCGGATAGTGAATGTCATGTTTTCGGGGATGGCGAACAAGCCCATTTGTTGGACGGTGAGGCACTGACGTGGCATGGCTCCGTATCCTCAATGACTCCTTATTGGCAGACGCTGGATGTGCTGCTTATTCCATCGCGTGCCGAAGGCATGCCGATGGCCGCCCTTGAGGCCATGTCGCATGGTGTAGTGGTGTTATCGACAGATGTCGGTGAGATGCCATCATTGCTCGATGAGAGGTGTTTAACCGCAGAAAGCGACTGGCCGTTACTCAGTCAGATGGTTATTGAACTCGATCGTGCCGGTAACGACCAATGGCTGCAGTTATCACAGCGTCAACAGCAATGGGTAAAAAAGCACTTCAGTGGTGAGGCATGTTGGCAGCAACTGGCTCAGATCTATCGCTTAGCCTAATAATCCCCATAACATCAACTTATACAGATTTGTTTAATGCGTTTTACCCCTTCCGTCAATGGTTGCAACTTAGGGTAACCAAGGTGCGGTCATCTTCATGGTTGTCAGGATCGCGTTGCCACAGGTACTGATGGCGCTCTTCAATGGACATGCGGGTCATGTTCTTTTTCTCATGCTCGGGTAGCTCAGCCTCCAGCAAGCCATCACTGTAAACATGTAGGCTATTACCTGCATTCAACGTTAGCTGGCAGCTTTCCATTTGCAGGTTGTCAAATAGTCCTAATAATCCGATTGTCTCGTCTATGTGCAGGCAGGAGGAAGCATCACAAAGAATGGGTTTTGGCATTCCTGCGTTGTATAGAGTAACGGTATTTCGTGCTGTGAGGTGAATAACAAGCAAGCACACTAGGTTGTTGGACTGGGCTTGGTAGAGGTGCTGGTTGAGTCGATCGCATAATTGCGCTGGTGTTTGGTCTGGGTTGAGCAGTAGACCTTGGATTAAGCCGTAACAAATCCCGCCATTGGCTTTTGCGACGATGCCATGCCCCATTAAGTCGCCAAGGATCACCATTTCAGCTCCATCTGCCAATCTCTGATGAATAAAAAAGTCACCGCTGATCTCAGGCTCTCGGCTGAGGTGGATGTTGAAATTCCCAACTGTTATTGATGTTTGCTGCTTCACCCCTGGAGTGGGGGCATGCTCGAGTCTCTGCAGCAAGTTGTCTTCAAATGCATCGAGTAAGTGATGGTGACGTTTGAGTACTCGATCTAATACCTGCAGCAGATGCTGTTTGTTGATGGGTTTGGCCAGAAAGTCATCTATACCTGATTGGGTGACGGCCGTCATGGTATCCGACTCGGTATCACCAGAGAGAAAGATGAAGGGTAACAAGCGGTGGTGGCGGAGGTGTCCAACCTGCCGGCGGAATTCCAACCCGTTGATATTAGGCATCCATAGGTCGGTGAGGACCAAGTCGCAGTGGTTGGTTTGCAGCCATTTTAGCGCATCATCAGCTTGGCTGAAAATGGAAAGTTGATAGCTTTGTTCTAGGTAACTGGTCAGCATGGTGAGTTGGCTACGACTGTCATCGACAATAACAAGGTGCTTTCTGACGGATTGCAGTGGAAGGGTAAACTCTATTTTGTTGTGATCAGGCAAGATTTGATAACTAAAGTCAGGGAATGTTGCCCTTATGATGGCAAGTCCCATTCCTGATTCACACGGTAGGTCCGGTAATACCGCATCGGATAAATGCTGGGTTTGTGCGGGCCAAGGTGAGCCATTATCGCTAATGGCGAACCGGTATTGACCCGCAAACTTACCATAGCTGATGGTACACAGAGTCGCTGGTATTTGTTGGTGATCAAGTAAGTTGGCGCAGTATTCACTGCAGACTAACTTGATACTTTGAATCAAGTCGGGACTTAACTGCAGTGCCGAAGCTCTGTCATCCAGTACTCGGCGGATGTGGGCAAGGCTTTCGTAGCTAAGATTAAACTGACGGTGAAACAGAACTTGATTCATGTGGTGTCATCCTTGGTACGGTATGTGGCCTTGCTATTGGTATTTGCCTTGTAATAGCGGGCTACTTTGCAGGTAGTCGACCAGTTTTCGTTTGAGGCTAAGCGGTATCCATCGCGCCTTGCCGTTTAATACCCGGATGATTTCTTCGGCTAATGATGGGTTGGTCTTATCATTGATTAATGTGCCTAGTAAGGTAATACCATTTTGCTCAAGTTTGCTGACACAGGTCAGTAATTCACTTTCAGTCGTCTGAGCGGCAGCGAGGCAGAGGATGGTTGCATCACTGGCATGACTAAGCGCATTGATCGGCAGGTTTCGCCAATTGGTGTTGGTCATGGTACCGACATCGCAAAGGATATAGTGGTAATCCTGCTTCCAGCGCTCAAGTGCTTGCTGAAAGGTATTCGGTTGGCGCAGTTCCAAGATGGTTTGCTCTTTACTTGGGCGTGGGAGCAAGTCTAGTTGCTCTGTCAGTTGGAGTATCGCCTCCGATTCTCCTTCGCCATTACTACACCAAGGCCGAGAGGAATAGCCTTGTCCTGAACCCGCCAGATCAAGATCGACCAACAATACTTTGTGATCTTCGGCGCAGCGGCGTGCTAACCAGTTACAGTGGGTTGATGTCCCGCACTGGCTTGATGCGCCAGCCAAGGTGATCACCCGGGCATTACGTTGATGGATCTGGTGAAAAAGTTGATCATATTCTCCACTAAGCCAAGGTTTCATAATGCTGCTCCTAGGGCTATCAAGGTAACGATCCCCAGTACATCCCTCAGGCCCTTACGCCATTGCTCGCCGACGGAATCATTGAGGTTGGGGACATAAACAGTATCGCCAGGCCGCAAAAGCGGTAGGGGGTAACTGGCCGGATCGATGACGTAGTCGCGCAGGTTGAATGTTTGGGCTTTATCGCCGCAACATGATGTATTCACTATCATGATCCGCTCGATATAAGCACTGTCAGAAGGGCCTCCGGCTTCGGCCAGCAAATCGAGGATGTTCATTTGGTTGTTGAACGGGTAACGACCGGGTTTGTTGACAGAGCCCATGAGTCGGACGACTTGCTCTGCCGGCTTATCGAGCCAGTTTCCTTCCAGTTTAGGCACATAGATAACGTCACCGGGAACGATCTCGGGCAGCAAGGTTTCGTCACCCGTATCGAAATACATCGATAGATTGAGACGGGTGACTCGGGCTGTACTGTCATTACGGTGGCTGATACGAATTTGGCGTAGATCGGCATCGCCATTGGGGCCGTCGGCTGCAGAAAGGATATCAAGGAAGCCCAGCTCGCGATTGAAGGCATAGCGTCCCGGTGCGCCGACTTGGCCAAAGACATAAATTGAATCATCGGCGGATTGGCGGATCCAGCTGGATTTGTTGTCAGTCGGGTCGTGGGGCAGCTCGTCGATGACGATGGTATCACCGGCAGCCAGTCGGGGTAGGGCGGTAAAGCTCCCACCTTCATTGATAAAGTTATCCAAATCAAAGTACAACACATTATCTTGTGATTGGCGGTTTTCTTTAATGATCCGAATATTGGTGATGTTTGCCTGTTGCAGCGGCCCGCCAGATAGAGCTAACACGTCCAGGAAGGTCATGCTGACATTCCAGTTGAAGCGGCCGGGAGATTTTACTGCCCCTATGACTTTGATAGCCTCGGTATCGGCAACCATATCGACCTGTGGTATGAAGATGACATCACCGGCAACCACTTTGGGCAGCAAGGATTCATTACCGGTTTTGAAGTAGCGAGCAAGGTTGAATCGGGTCACCTTGGTGGTTTCACCATTACGATGAGTGATCAGTACTTCTTGGATATCGGCTTCACCGGTCGGCCCATCAGCGGCGGAGAGAATATCAAGGAATCCTTGTTCGCTGTTGAAGGCGTATCGCCCTGGGGCACCGACTTGGCCGAAAATGTAGATAGAGTCTTGTGCTGACTGACGCAACCAGCTGGCTTTGTTATCGGTTGGGTCGTGAGGTAGCTCATCAAAGATGATGGTGTCACCCGCTTGTAGCTGCGGCAGTTGACTTTGGGGTTTGCCTTGCTTGGTGAATGCTAGAAAGTCGAAGAAGGTGACCCTTTGCTCATCCGCCTTGGCATTCTCGCGCACAATACGTATGTTCGACAGGTTCGTCTGTTGTTTCGGGCCGCCGGCATGGGCCAACAGATCCATAAAACCCATGGTGTCATTCCACTCAAAGCGTCCGGGGTTATTGACTGCACCGATAATTTTGATGGCGCGATCGTTGGTCACCTTGAGCCACGATTTTTCGTTGACGTCGATTTTTTCCGGAATGAAGATGACATCGCCCGGCACCATGTCAGGCAAAGGGTACAGAGCCGGTGCTTGGGTATATTTGACAAGGTTGATTGTCATTGAAGCTTTTGTATTGCTAAGTAGCTTTATTTGAGTGGTATCAGCAAATCGAGTTGGACCTCCCGCATTGGCCAGCACATCGATGAAACCGGTTCCGGGCGAGCTTTCGTAGGCGCCAGGCGCTTTGACCTCACCCATGACATAGACAGTACGAGACGTGGTATTGATATCTTCGACTTCTATTGGGGCAAAGATGGTAGTGCCGGGTTTCACCGGCGGCAAATCCTTCATTACGCCTGTATCTAGGTAGGCTTTGAGATCAAAAAGGTAGGGGGTGTTATCGGTGATCACTCGAATTTTTGTCACATCAGCATAGCGGGTGACGCCCTCCGCACGCATCAAGGCATCGACTACCGTCATACCCGGTTTGAAACTGAAGGTTCCTGGATTGCGCAATTCACCAAATATGGTGATCCCTTGCTCTTCATTGGCATCTCCCCCCTTTGTTAGCGAAGCGGCGTCAAAATCAACTTCGACGTTGCCGAGCAGCGGTGACGTCGGGACAAAGATGGTATCACCACCTTGTAAAGCCGGAAGCTTGTCTGGATCGCCAGCGTCGAGATAAGCTTTGTAATTGAATTGTTGGGAGCGGCCATCTCGGAGCAGTTTGAATTGATCTAATTGTGCTCCGGGTCGGGCACCGCCTGCCGCGGATATCGCCATCTGGACATTGGCACCGGGTTTGAGCGAAATCATGCCGGGCTCCTCGACATAGCCAAGGACTTGTACCCGCAAGACTTGCTCAAGAATACTGAGTTTGAATTCGTCGAGGTTGCGGTAAATCGTTGTAAGTCGTTCGCGTAATCGCTCCTCGGCCTGGGGAAGGCTCAAGCCGGCAATTGGCACCAAGCCGACTTCCGGGAGCCTGATTTGTCCTTGATCGTCGATGGTAAACGGCTCATCGAAATCACTCTCTCCCGGAAGCTGGAGAAATACTCGGTCTCCAGGTGTCAGATTTGCTCCCCAGGCCGGCGGGATAATGATGAGGAAAAAAATCAGTAGCATCCTGCTCATAGCGAACCCGAGCTTAGCTGCTCTTTAACGGCATGCCAGTCACTGAGTGAATATATCCGATGTGGTGCCCGGGTGTGGTGGTCGACCAGTACTCTGGCATCGACTTTCCGGTTGCTAAGACGTTGTGTTCTTGAACTTGGGTCTTCAAACGATTCTCTTTCACCAGCACTGAAAATTGAAATCTGGTTGGCATCGACCCCTTGTTCAATAAGGTAGCGTCGGACCATATCGGCGCGCCGCATACCAAGTTGGTAATTGCTCTGCTCTGTGCCAATGGTGTCGGTATGTCCGGTCAGTTGAAGCTGCCAATGATCTTGGCGTTTTAGAATCGATGCGGCACGACGCAATGCATTTTGATAATCGGGCAGTAATTTGGTGCGGTTAAAGGCGAACTGGTTATCAACTCGCATTAATAGTAGGAATTGATCCCGCAACTGTATCTCGGAATAGCGAGTATCGAGGCATTCGGTATGGTGCTCTAGCCAGTCCATCTGGCGCTGTATTTTGGCAAACTGAGTTTGATAGGCAAGTAAGGTGATATCGGCATCGTCGGTGAATCCGGCCTTGGCTTCTTGATTTGCCTTATCATGGAGGTTGGTAAGCTGCTGGTATTGCCCCGGCAGGCATAGCTTGGCTCCGCGGGTTGCCAGCAGCTGGAGTTCGAAACTGTGGTGCTCAAGCTCATGCCACTGATCAACATCCGGCGTAGCATATGGCGTATCACCGGTGGTAGGCCAGGTGGTACAGCCACTGGCCAGCAGTATCATTAGCAAGCTTGATAATTTTCCCATATCAACATAACTCCGCTGAGGTGATCAAAGGGATCACCTTGTCGATCCTTAACATTTTCATCAGCTGGCGCGGTTGGCCGTTCACATTGAGCAGGCGTAATGTTTTTCCTCGGCTTTTTAAGCGCTTGTATAAGAAAACAATGGCACCAATTCCACAGGAGTCAATAAATTGTACTTCTGTCATATCAATGATCAGTTCATCATTATCAGTCTGACTGAGTGTTTTGAACTCTGGCTCCAACTGTCTGGCTAGGTGGGCGTCAAATTCATTTTGAAGTGTCAGACCGATATTGGTGTTATTTACTGCTTGATTCATAACTGGCCTTTTGTGTTGTTGATGTTCCTCCTCTATCAATACAAGTGCTGTGCCAACTATTGCCCGCGTTTACTCACCATGATGTAAATGGTTTTGAAAATAATGAACAGATCCATTTTGATCCATTGTAATGGTGAGCTAAGGGCTAAGGCATAAGCGTGATCAAAGCCTATTTTGCTTTTCACGTCTTCTAGGTCACTGTCATAGCCCTGGCTGACTTGGGCTAGGCCTGTGATCCCTGGCTTCAACCCTGCCGTTCGCTCAAGGTAAAATGGCAATGCATTTTGCAAAGTGCCACAAAACTCCGGCCGTTCCGGCCGAGGGCCGATTAACGCCATATCCCCTTTGATGACATTGATAAACTGGGGGAGTTCATCCAGCCGGGTGACACGGAGAAAGTGGCCGATCCGGGTAATGCGAGGGTCATTCTGTTGCGCCCAGGTTGCGCCAGATTTTGACTCTGCGTTATGGGACATGGAGCGAAACTTAATGACATCAAATAGCTCGACTTGCTCCTCGCTGATCCTGCCCACACGCATTTGGCGGTAGAACACAGGCCCTGGGGAGTCCAGTTTGATCAATAGGGCAATCAACGGCCAGAGTGGCAAGGTCAAAACCATACCGGTTGTGGCCAGCAAGATATCACTGATGCGCTTGAGCAGTTGGGTCGACTGGGCCTGGTAGCTTGATATAGGCGGGAGATGGCGCCAGCCTGTGCGAAAGTGACCCATGCAGTAACGAAGCATACCGACCAATGACGCGGTATAACCGCTGACAAAATAGTGCAGCTTATCAGTCAGCTTGTTGTGGATGCCGAACAGGGGCAAGGTGGCTGATAAATATCCGGTGACTTGCAGGGCAGTTAAGAGTTGAGCAAGCCCTGAACCTTGGATAGCCAAGGCCAAAGATAAGATGAAATAGCCGAGCAAGGTGAATGGCATGAGTGTTCGCAGGGCTTTACCTGAGGTAAATAGCCAGCGTGCGCCATCATGGCCATGGCGGAACACGAAGCGACAGCGGAGCAACTGTTGCAGGTTGCCGGCACCGATCCGCTGCCGGCGTTGATAGGTATCTTGCTCGGTGGAAGGAGAGAGCTCGACGCTGTTGATATAGTGGTTGAATTGAACCTGGTAGCCTTGTTTGATCACCAGCATCGTCTGGATGAAGTCATCATTGATGGTATCTTCAGGTAAAGAGGAAAATAGTGGTGCGCGGACGATATAGAAGGCCCCGTTGCCTCCCATAACACTGCCGAGCTTCGATTCGGTTTGGCGAATCGAGTTTTGCCATTGCCAGTATTGCTGTTCACCACTGGAGGCTTCGGCCAATAGGTAGTTACAGGTCAGCGCCCCGACTTGCGGATCGCTAAAGCTATCTGCGGCGTGAGTTAGGGCATCAATCGAAAGTAGCGCCGAGACATCGGACATCGCAATCAAGTCGACCTGGTCTTTCACCAAGCTGAGAAGCTGATTGATGCGCACAACTTTGCCTTTATTGTCCGTCTCAACGATGCACTCCAGCTGAATACCAGACTCGGCATATTTGTCCTGCCATCCAAGGACTAGCTCTGCAGTGTTGTCACTGCAACCATCACAGCAAACCCAAACAGAGAGCTTCTCGGGTGGGTAATCCAGCATCAATAGGTTGGCAAGCTTGGCTTCGATAAAGTCTGCTTCGTTGTGGGCGGGAATGAGAATCGCAATCGAGGGTAAGCCTGTCGGTTCGCAAGAGGGTGACTCGCTGTTTCCGGGTGGTTGCTCAGCAGTTATGGGTGTTTTTCGGCTTAACCAGATCATCAACCCGGTATAGATGACGTGGTGATAGACAATCACTATGGTCATCGCGATTAATACAATCCAACTGATAGTCATGGTGATTTCCCTTATCTGTTAGCTAGCGACTCATATGAGGCCGTCATTTCCCGGACATCGGCTAGGCGGCGAATATATTGGGTGGTTTGATGGCAATCATGGATGGGGGTGCGAAGTCTGTCGTGCAAGGCTTTGGCAAGTACAGTGGGGTGCTCTGCTGGGATCAAGTGACCGCTGTGAGGACAGATCAAGTCGGGGATCCCGCCAACATCGGAGGCAATAACAGGTTTGCCGCAGGCCTGGGCTTCAAGCAGTGCAAGGGGAAGCCCCTCTTGGCGAGATGGCATACAGAACAGGTCAATTGCATGGTAGAAGTTAAGCATATTGTCACATCGCCCCAGCCAATGAACTCGCTCGCTAAGTCCTAGTTGCTGCGACAGGTGTTCTAATTGAATGCGCTCAGGGCCGTGACCGGCGACGACGACATGATAAACCTCTGGCAATGCTGCCAATGCCTCTAGCAAGGTATCAATCCCTTTTTCTCGCACTAAGCGCCCAGCACAACCAATGATTAATTTATCGGTAGGAACCTGAAGGTGATGTCTTGCTTGATTAGCCTGGCCTGGCACATAGTGGTGGGTATCGATCCCATTGATTATCACATGATCAGCAGAGATCCCTTGGGATTCTAGGTGATCGGCAATGCGGGGAGCGTCAGCGACAAGCTGGATGTTGCTTCCAGCCAGCAGGCTACGGGTGAGTAGCCGCTGCTTAGGATCCTCAAGGTGCCAGCTGTCGTGCTCGGTTTGGATGTGGGTGATCCCTTTCAGCCCTAGGCTCGCTGCGCGACTGTACAGTAGTGGTCCTAAATGGTGGGAGTGAATCACCTTGGCTTGCAATGTGCGGATAAGCCGTCGTAATTTGAAAATGGTTTTGATATCGCGACCGTGAGGTTTATTGAGGAAATATAACCGCTCTGCTAGCGGTGCCAACTCGGGCCATTGTTCGATCGCCTGATCTTTATTGCCTTCTAGTGCAACAACATATACTTGATTATCAGGAGAAGCGAATCGCACCAGGTTGAGTACCAACCGTTCAATACCGCCGGGACTCAAGTGCTGGACAACCTGCAAGGTAGTGGTAGTCATGACGTTTCCTCGGAAAAGTGGGGAATGCGAATTAGTACTGGGGCTTTTGCTAAGCGGACAATCTGCCCGCTTTGGTACAGACGAGTGTCTAGCAATTGCACGGCGCAAACCAATGACAACCCTAGCCCCAAACCGACAAAGATGCCCATAGTGAAGTTGATCCACCAAGGCCAATTTAGCGGTTGGCTCGGTATGCTGGGACGAGCAATGATTTTGAGTTTGTCGGGCTCTTCGAAGCGTCCGAGTTGGCCGGTGACTTTGGCCATCTCATAACGCTCGAGCAGTTGGTTGTATATCTTGGCCTTAACGTCATAGTTGCGCTGCAACACGGTCAGCTCTTTTTCCAGCTGGGCAAACTCGGCCCGTTTATCTTGCAAGCGTGTCGCCTGGGACTCCAATAGCTCAAGCTCTCCCTCAAGCGATTGAATTTGGCTTTCAGCCTGTTGTAGCTGTTCGAATTGGCTGATCAGGATTGGCTGATTGGGGTTATCGAGTTGCTGGGTGTTACTGGCAATGCGCTGCCAGAGCTGACCAACCTCCTGAGCATTGAGTGATTGTTGTTGATCAACAAGTCGTGCGCGCTCTTGTTTCAGGCGATCTAGCTGACGAACGACGGCTTTTACCGAGGAGTGGCGGTCGGTGTAACTGGCTCTGAGTATGGCGAGCTCGGCTTCGGCTTTGACTATTTCTGTTTCGAGCATTCCGACAACCGGGTTGGTACTGGCTAGACGGTTATAGAAGTTATCCCGTTTGGCTTGGGCGTTGAGCAGCTCGAGTCTGGTTTCCTGGATCAGGGTATTTATCTGGGCGTCATTTTGGATCCGGCTTCCTTGTAGTTGCGGTAAATTACCGGCATTGTCTGATTTAAACGTTGCCAAGGCACTCTCGGCATTTTCCAAATCGATTAAGGTTGATTCGAGCTGTTGCTGAAGGAAAAGCTCGGAACCGTCTATCGACGCGCGGCCGGGAGCGCGGAGTTTATCGAGGAACAACTCGGAGAGCTTATTTAGGATCCCTGGCATCTCTTTAGGGGTGTGCCAATTCAAGCCCAATTGAACCAAGTCATTACCGATCAAGTTGACGCTGAGGTTGCTGTTGAGTTGGTTGACTACGGCACTTATTTGGCTTGGGTTATGAGCTGGCGCTAGCTCGAGTTCGATAGCAACCTGTTCGAGGACAAACTGACTATGGAGCAACACCCGCAGTGCTTTTATCCGCTTTTGCAGATTCATCGAGATAGATAAATCTTCCAGGAACGGGTTTAGCATTGCAGCCTCCTGCACCAGTATCGTGGTTTGGGCATAATAGCGCTTGGCCTTTACCGCTCCGCCTGCAGTCATGAGTAGCGGCATGATAAGCATCGGCAGTAAGAGCAGGTAGCGATGATTCCACAAAGCCTGCAGTAGCGGGTATAGCTTGGCAAAGAGTTGGGCTCTCATGGGGACTGCCTTTGTAATATCAGGGTATCGGCGGTCTGGTTAGGGGCATATTCCAGATGCAAGGGGATATTTTGGCTATTAGATAGGCTGCTGACGGCTTGAATACGCTTTTGACTTTGCAGCAGTGCATCAAAAGGGTTAGCCAGATCTGCCGGTGCCACTTTGGCGGCAAGCTGGTGATAGGGGTTATCGGCCAGAAAGTCACTGATCTTGCGTTGTTGCTCTGCCGTCAGTGAGACTTGTTCCGGGCTGAAAAATAGTGTCAGGGTTGTTTGCTTTGGCTGTGACGCACAGCCAAAAATTAACAAGCAACTGATGGCAATTATTATCTCTCTCATTTTCCCCTCGGTCTTTTCAATTTGCTACTTCATTTATTGGTAGCAAAAAAAGTGCCCGAAGTTAGGTAAATTGTTATCTAGCGTCTGAAATAATTGACATGGGTAAGGATTAGGCTTTAGCGGGATAAGTTATGTTCAATAACCTCAAGGGCTTGTAGGGCACGGCACTCCCAACTCTCATCAGCAACAGTTTGGTAAGCGCGCTGAGAATAATGCTGTCTTTGTGAAGGTGTCCATTGGCTGTATTGGTCGATCGCATTTAGCCATTCGGTTGTGCTGGTGGCTGTGGTTATGACAGAGCGGTAGGGCGTAGTCGCCGGGAATGCACTGCTGATCGCCGGACAGCCCGCAGCCAAATATTCTCTCAGCTTTAGCGGGTTGCAGGATCGGATCTGTTCATTATCAATAAAGGGCAAGATAGCCATGGTCCAGTGTTGTAGGTAGCGAGCTAGCTGGTGGTGGGGCTTGGCTGGGAGCAGGATGATGTTTTGTTGTTGGCGCAGTCGTTCGGTATCGCAATCTTGGCGGCCGATAAAATAGAAATTGATATGGGGCCGGGCTTTCGCCAGTTTGATAATCAGTGTTTGATCCAGCCAGTTATTCAGACTGCCATAAAAGCCAATGCTAGGACGGGATGGGTCAATATCCTCTGGGTGGGTAGCAGGTTTCGCAAATTGCGATAAATGTACACCGTGTGGTAGCAGAACGGTTTTGTTGGTGGGAAACTTTGCCTTTAGGGCTGGGCTGCAGGCAAAAATGACATCAGCGCGGGCAATAAGACGTTGCTCGGCTTGGGCGGCAAGTTGATGATCCACACCTGCAAGCGCTGTAAAGTCATCCCCGCAATAATAAACCACCAAGTCACTATCACAGATATCAAGGTAATCGACGGCACTTGGCAGTGCGGCCCATACGACACGCTGGTATGTTTTCTTTGATAGTTGCCTTTTCAAGAGGTGGCTGTTGAGTGCTTTAAGAAGTGCGTGTTGCGCCATTGGCCACACTAATGGCCTGATGACAGTGGTGGGCTTCTCTGTGTGCGTGTTTTGCGCCTTGTCAGTTTTGCTGCCCCGCGTCGTCACTTTTTCCCACATCCGTCTTAGGTCTCGGTGGTTCAATGTTGGCTGGCGTAAGCCAATAGAGTTAATCCAGTGAACATCATATTGTTGTCCGATAGCCTGTAATAAATGCTGGCTGCTGGAGGGATGGCGGCCCCAGTCTTCTCCGAAAACGAGAAATTCCATGTTAATACTCCAACTGTTTAATGACTTTCGCAGGATTGCCGCCAGCCAGTACTCCGGCGGGAATATCTTTAGTCACCACGCTACCGGCGGCGATCACGCTACCTTCCCCAATCGTGACTCCGGCCATTACCATCACGCCTGTGCCCAGCCAAGCATTGCGACAAAGATGAATATCCCCGATTTGCTGCTCGGTATCCGGTTTACCTTGGGCACGGGCTATAGGGTCTAACGGGTGGCCGGGAAACCCGGCGAGAAAAACTTTACCCGCAAGCCGGACATTGTCATCAATACGAATAGTTCGCCCGACTGCTAGGGTGTTCTGCCAACCGATATCGACATTGTTACCTACGATAAGCCGAGGGGTAACCTCCCCCCATGCCCGCCCGCAGTATGTTGCTATACCTGATAGCCGACATTCTTCACCTAAATGAATATCTAATGGGCCGAGGATTTGCGGCATGCCACAGTCTAGGTGCAAGTGGCGGGGGCGGTTAGCCAGACGAGAGATAAACATTGGGGTGAAATAGCCTTTTTGCAAAATGCAATGAAGACTTTCCTTTATAGTTAAATGCAAGTGATACAAACCATGATGCAAAAGCGGAATACAAGGTATATAGCTGCCACGTAGTCGTTGAACGACATTTTTCAACATGGCGAAATGGTTGGGTGCCAGATGGGCCTTAACGAGTGCGCGCATAATTTACCTCCTGATTCAGGGTGAGCCTGTCTAAAGCCAGTAGTAACCCGATCAAAATGTACAGGGGCCAAGTGGTGCCTTGGGTAAGGAAGGTGCCACTGACACAAAATGATAAGGTTCCGAGCCATAGCCCTTGTGCCAATGGCTTCATTTCATGATGTTCAAGCCGCTTGAGAAGCTGGTAACTGACACGCAGGGCACCAATAACCATTAGCAGGAATAGTACCAACCCTACGAATCCGGTTTCAGAGAGGATTTGGAGCCAGGTACTGTGCACTGCGTGATTCTTGCCATCCCAGTGTGGTGAATAAAAATAGTAGTTGTAATAGAAGTTGTTGAGGCCGACGCCTGTGAATGGGTTACTGACGGCCATGTTGAACGCGGCTTGCCAGGCATAAATTCGTCCCATCGCTGATTCATCAATCCCCGACTCAGCGGCTCCGCCTGAACTGCGGTCACTGATCCCAGCAAGAAGCATCAAGGCCAATAACCCGATCCCGCTGATGATGGTTGGTAACACAATCGATCTGCTTCTCATCAGGGCCATGGCGAAGACCACGCAGGCGATACCCAATAATCCACCGCGGCTTTGGGTCGCGAGTACACTCATGATCATGATAATCAGTACGACGATGGATAAAGCTCGCTGCCACTTGGGGCCGTGGAAACTGTAAGCCATAGCAAAGGAGACTGGGAATTGAAGTACCAAAGCCAGATCGTTGGGATCGCCGAGCATCGAGCCGATATCCCTACCTATGGTGACCCGAGTTCCCTCGACGAGGCCAATGCCATTGGCTTTGTTGAACAGAGCCAACCCACCGATTAATAGGCCACTGAGCAAGAGAAGGTAAGGGATTATTTTCAGCTGCGGTAGTCGTTGTGGTAGCCAGCTAATAGCGAAAACCATAATAACGATTTTGATAAAGTTGCCATTAAAACTGGCAAAAGCTTCACCACGATTGCTTGCGCAAAGGCAAGAGACCAACACCCAGGCGCTAAACAGCAAGAACAGTGTTTGTAACTTGTGCCAATTGATGGTCTCTCTTTGCAACCACAGTTGCCACCCAAGCCCGGCGAGGCTCGCCAAGGCTAAGAGCTGGGGGATCTTCAGTGGCATTAATAGAGGAAAGGCTTCGTGGATCCTGAAGTAGGAAAAAATAATAAATCCAACACAAATGAGGAATGCCTGGTTTATGACAAAAGGCAGAGCAAAAAGCAGGCTTACCAGTAACACCAAGTTGCCCTGAGACATCCAGAAAAAGAATATCAGTCCGCTGCTGGTGAGGGCGAGGAGCCACTGGTTCAGCCTATTCATAGTGTTTTGCCGCTCTCAGTGAATTATCAAGCTTCTTCTGCCGGCTCAGGGCAAGCTTTGCTTTTCCCCAAGGCCAGACAATCTGACTGATTAACAGCAGAGTGCATATAACTTCGTAGGCTGGGGTCAGCTGATAATGAGCCGTCAGTAATAAAGTTATCAGGCCATAGCTGGTTGCAAGTCGGCCTAGCGGATAGGGCAGGGGCAAATAGTATTGGCTGTAGTAATAGAACAAGCTTAGGCGTAACAGTTGAAGCCCAATACCTGCTCCAATAAATGCGAAAAGGCCATACTCGGGAAGGATGAAGAATAAGATACCCAAGGCGCAGCAAGCACTGAATATGCCGATAAGCACCACGCTTTTGCCGTCTTTCTGATGGTAGCAACCGATGTTGAGCAAGGTGCTGGCATGTTTGAACATCACCATGATACCGAGCATTGGCAGCATATCGGCACTGGCGTGAAAATCATCAGGTAGCCACCAAAGTAAGAATCGTGAACCGATGGTAATGATCCCAGCTGCGACCAAACAACTTAATTGGCAGCCTATTACACTGATTTCCGCGGCTTGCTGGCGATCTTCTGCAGTGTTAATTAAGCCAAAGCGTTTGGGAAACCACCACAGGCCAAAAGGTTCGAGTAACAAGCTTGCCGCAATCGCCCACTGGATGGCGACGGCGTACGGCGCCAATAGGCTCAGCCCTAATGTGTCTGCGATTGCCCAGCGTTCAGCGCCGATAATCACAAAGCTAAGTATGCCCGAGAGGGTAATCGCCCGGCCATATCGTAAAAAAAGTCTAATGTGGCCCAATCTGGGGGATGGGAAGTGTTTGGCTAAGACAATCACTTGCACTATCTGGGCGACGAGTCCGGCAGCCATTATCCCATCAACGCCATAATGAGGGGCTAGCAGCATGACGCCTAAGCCCTGAATAAGGGCGAATACGATTTGCGCCGTGACAAAGAGTTTGGCTTCATTGCGGATCCGCAAGATAGCCAGGGGGACACAGCACAGGGTGTTGAGAAACAGGGTCGTGAGTAAACAATGTAAGGCAAATAAGGGCGGTTCGCCGGGTAGAGCTTGCTGCAACCAAGGTACCGTTAGCTGGGCGACAATCGTTAACCCGCCTGCGATGGTGAGCAGAAGCCCCAGTGCACTGCGGAAAATTGCGTCTTGATCATGCTGTTCATGGGCGAAACGGTAAATGGCATCACTGATCCCAAAAGACATGATCAATGTCAGTAAACTGCCCAAGGCGACAAGTACATCCAGCCGACCAAACTGTTCGGTCCCCAACCATTGGGTCACAAAAGGCTGCAGAAATAATGCTACAAGCTTGCTGCTGATCAAGCCAACAGCGTATACCGCCATGGTCAGGGCTGGAGTCATAATGCGTCCACCTGTGCTGACAGCCTTTTGGCTTGAGAGAGGGCGGTGAAATGCTCCATGACTCGATTGAATGCTTTTTCTCGAAGCTCAGTGAGTTTGGTGACTGGCTCAAGTCGGTGAGCTGCCATCGCTTGTGCCAAGGCCATGTGATCATTCATCGGAACCTGATGGCCATATTGGTTTTCAAGGATTTCATTGCAACCGGCCAGATCGGTTGTGATAACCGGTAGTCCCAGCGCCATGGCTTCCTTGATAACCAGCGGACCGGTGTCTTTGTCGCCGTTGGGGGCGATAGTGAAAGGAGCGACCAAGGCTTTATAGTCATTGGCATGTTGTCGGTACCACGCTGCTTCTTTACGGCCGAGAAAGTGAACTTGGGACGCGACCCCCTGTTGGTGGGCTTGCTGTTGTAACTGAGGTAATAGCGGGCCATCACCGACAATGTCCAAGGAGGAGTCAGGGGGCAATTGGCTTAATGCGGTGATCAGGGTGTCTAGCCCCTTTTTCTCAACCAATCGTCCGATAAATAGAAAGTCTTTTTTGGGGTGCCAATCTGACGTTAGAGGCGGGTATTGGGTTGAATCAATGCCACAGGGTATATGCAAAACTGGACGCTCCGTTGCAGCTTGCAGTTCAATTTGCATTTCTTTGGTAACAGCACAGATGAAATCAGCGGCTTGCAGCTTGCTGGAAATGTCTTGCGGTGTGGCGTAAATGTCTGCACCGTGGCCAACAAAAGATACCGGGATATTGAGTAGTTTGGCCGCGACGATTGCCGTTGCGGTGCTGTGCCAAGCAAAGTGGGCGTGAAGGTGTTCGCAGTTGTCTTTCTTGGCCAGGTGAGCCAGTTGTAACCCTTGGCGTAGTAGTGACAGGTAGGAAAACCCGCGCTGCTGCTTGAGAAAACCATGGCATCTAAAAACATTTCCAAGCGCCGTTATTGGGTATTTGGGAGCAGAGGAAAGATAGCGGCAATGCTGTTTAAGTTCCTCATCCGCCGGTTGGAAATATTGCCCTGGGCTAAAGGCGTATGGCTGAACCGAGTGTCCCAGCGCCTTCATCGCTCTTATTTCTACCCCAACAAATGTTTCGGATAGCGTTGGGAATACGGGGATCACATAACCAATTTTCTTCATTACTCTATCCTCACGGTTACCGATTGAACACACTGTGCAATATGCAGTGCTCTGCTTGTTCACTTTAACTATCCAATATTGATGCCAACACGTATTGGCGTGTGGATTGCATTGGGATAATGACAAAGACAACTAACAGGTGGATGTGATGAACTCAGGAATAGAAGTCAGTGTGGTAATCCCCAATTACAATTGCCTGCCAACTTTACCGAGGGCGATCGAGAGTATCCGGATGCAAGATATACCGGTTGAAATCATTGTGGTTGATGATGGTTCGAGTGACGGTTCGCGGGAGTGGTTGGCACAGCAAGCCGATATCAAGTTACTTATGACTGAACGATCTGGCGCGTCGCAAGCAAGAAACCATGGTATTGAGCATTGCTCGAATGAACTTATAGCCTTTCTTGATGCTGATGATTATTGGTTAGAAAACAAATTATCCCAGCAGTTATCGCTCCATCAGCATAATCCTGAGTTGATATTCAGCTTTACCGATTACATGCATATGACCGAAGAGGGGCAGCCAATTATTGGATGTTTTGACTATTGGCCGCGTTTTCACAAACAGCTCAGTTCCGGGCCTGTATCTGTCTTCCCTGTTTTCACTCCATTACTCTTTGCCGAAAATGTGGTAGGAACCAGTACTGTAATGGTGAACAAGCAGGCCTTGGTTGAGGTAGGGGGATTTGATGCTGAATTGAAATCGGCCTCTGATTGGGACTTATGGCTAAAAATGGCAGAGAAAGGAGCCGTTGGGGTTCTCAGTATTAATTTATGCCATTATATTTCGGATAGAGCGGATGCGATAAGCCGGGATCACAATAAGCGTCTTAAGGCGATGAAGTTAATATTGAACAAGCACCGTTCCACGGTCAGTAAACACCCAACAGCGCTTCTAGCGGGATATTTACGTTGGGTGACGGGAAAAGCTGAGTACAACCGATTGAAAAAAGCCTATCTCATTTCGGCCTGTCAGGAGCTTGCCGTGCTTTGTCTACAGCCCAGTAAGCAAAGAATGAAAGCGGCGGGTCGAGATATATTGAATATTTTGTCGTAAAAATAATCCACTTTTTCTCACTAGTGTATTTTTTATTCGGTTGGTGTTTATTTTTATTTTTATACTTGCCAATAATTATTCTCTCTCTATAATGCCGCATCACCGACACGGAGAGCGGCGCTGAAAAGCCCACTACCGAGCGGTAAGGGAATAGCTAGAAAAAATAAACTTAAAAAGTGTTTGACACAAAAGTTTGTTTGGATAGAATGGCTGCCCTGTTCAACGAGAGTTAACTTCGCTAAGAGGTTGATATAAGTTGGATATTTTGTTCTTTAACAATTTGACCATGCAATCTGTGTGGGCACTCGTGAAATGATAGTCAACAAAAGAATTATCAATGAA
>NZ_JANEYT010000004.1 GCF_024357955.1 Photobacterium pectinilyticum | reverse complement strand
TTGCTTGGCACTGCTTTGGATGTTTGGAACGAGATGTTATCCATGAGAAGCCCATATGATCCAATAAATAATAAATAATAAAAATAGGAGGCAATACAAACATTACCTCCTATCTTTCATATTCCCAAGCACCAAGCTTTACCTCTGGCCCAGCGCCCATGGCCTACAGCCACTCTTACAAAGAGTTAAGCACTTCTACCGATGGTGCGAAGAAGTACGCACCGGTTACTGCTGTAGTGAAACGCAACAACTGATCGGTTTTACCGTCTGTGTGGCCGTACATGCTCTCCAGCATCACTTTGAAGTTATGCTGAGTATGACAATATGCAATGAACAACAAGCCGTGATCGCCGCTTACAGAGCCATATGGCAAGCTATGGCGAACTATCTTCAGCCCCTTGCCTTCTTCTTTAATATCAACACGTCCAACGTGTGATGCAGCAGGTACATCTTCCAGTTCAATAGAATCAGGCTTAGTACGACCGACTACTTTTTCCTGCGCCTGTATATTCAAGCGATTCCAAGCCGGTAGGTTATGCACAAAACGCTGTAACATCACAAAGCTGCCACCAGCGAAGTCTCCCTCTTTGATCAGTGCAACATCCTGACGTGCTTCTAGCGTTTTAGGGTTCTCGGTCCCATCAACGAAATCAGTCATATCGCGCGAATCAAGATATTTGAAACCGTAGGTTTCATCCATGATTTCCACATGCTCGGCGATAGGCGAAATAAATTGACGTAGCAGGTAGAAATTCAAATCATGACGGCTTGAATTAAGATGCAGCAATACATCACCACCTGTGGCTGGTGCCGTAACCTGGCCCTCACCTAATGCTTCAAAGTCGTCAAAATCTGCAGGCAGCCCCTTTTCCAGGGATGCCCAGAATGTCTTGCCGAAGGCAATACTGGCACGAAGTTCAGCATCCGGCTGCTGACTGTTTATCTCATCGACCAATGTATGAACTTGCTGGCAGCGCTCAATAAGCGCCTTGTTGTCACCCGTTGCCTTCATGACAACATACAATGCGAATGGTCCTGCTTCAGGCAAAATCAAAGGTTGCGCCGTAGCCATATTTTTCTCCTAACTTATTATCCTTGCTGATACAGCATTATTCTGATCAGAGTATAACGAGAATACAACAAGGAAAATTGATCATTGTCAGCAGAGCAGACTTACACAAGGAAAATCAATCGCGTAGAGCACATATCACCAACGGTTATATCAACGATTACAATGTCATACTTTTCGCTCTCTCACCCTTGCGGGATATAATAACGCTGATAAGGGGACAGGCAGTGGCACAGTGCTAGATACTGCCGTTTAGTCTACGTATTTCAAACCTACAGGCAGCAAAAAACCCGCGATTGCGGGTTTTTAAAAATATCAAGGTAACGTCTAGCGCTTATACCGACGTCACTTCAACTTGAAGCTTCACTTGCTGATCACCACCGTTATCAAGCCCTTCAAACTTTGTTGGGACATTCAAACCAGTAGATATTGTTGGCGACACCAGTGTTCGCCAGCCGCCGTCATCAAGCCGCTCCTGAACCTTGAACGCGATCTTCACTTCTTCCGCGGAGACTTCCAACAGCTCGGCGCTGCCGACTAATTCTCGACGACTATCTTCATTATCGATATTACTACCAAAAAAGACTGTTTCTTCTCCTGGCAGTAATGACAGCGAGGTATTCACTGACTGAGTGCTACCTGTTGCGCCCGTTAGTTCAAAATTTACATCTAATAGCCAATCGGCCATGGCTAACGGGCTTAGCAGTGCGCTGAACAGCACTAACCCTTTACCCCAATCACTCATTGTACTTACCTCTCTACGGGCTTGTCCGCAAATGTATTTCTGACCCTAGAGCTTCTAAGCAGGTATCCACCAAGCCAGAATGTCAGCAGCAGGCTGACCGCTCGGGTCCAACTGAAGGCCCCATGGGTCAACATCAGCTGATACATTTGCAAAACACAATCTGTTGTATAGGTCAGCAGTAGGATCCCTTTCCCGTGCTGCCAGACCAAATTTATTAATTTATTATTTTTGTGTCGGTAACCGGCCAGCCACATATAGATAAGTGCAGGGAGTCCCAACAGCATTGCCAGATATAAGTTATCTCGCAAGGGATACAAAACTTCCAAGATCTGGGCACCTTGCTGGCGACTTGCACCCGCCATGACAAAAATGACCCATCCCTTGGCACTGAACAACCAGCAAAGCCACAGCATGGCTGATGGTTTCAACAAGCCATGCTTGTCGTACGTTTCTATCGGATATAACACTTACTTTCCCCGCTCCTCACTGCTTAATATGCAATGGAGGTTTTCCCTTAATATTTCAATAACCAACGTCTTCTGTGGCTATTACGGGCATAATTGTATAACCGGGGCCGATATAACAACACTATTCAGCACTAAGCACACATTAATCGATCTGGTCACAACCGCTACCCGTAGAGGCAAATTATGTGGTTCAACGCACTGTTTGGATATTGAACTTGCAGTTATGATCACGTTTTACCGGATGAAATCCGTGAAATTTCTAGTTTTATTACAAAAGTCACATCAGGAATAATTATTCTCGATTAGCTAAGCTAAACCTTAATAAACATTAAAATTCATAACCTTAATAGATATTGATGCAATTTAATCCTTGTTCGATTTTCATTCAACTGATGTAAGATTCCTACCACTTTTGATGGATATAAGTTTCCGAAGTGTGCGAATTAATGTTATCAGCGGTATAATTCGGCAAAAGAAAATGATGGTCGGATTAACAATGGTGAACAAGAAAACTCAGGGGTTACCGTCCCCAGAAACCCAAGCAGAAGCAATGAAAATAGCTCGTGCAACCCAAAAACCAGGACAAAACAAAGAGCAAACTAAACTCATTGCCCAAGGGATCCAGCACGGTATTGAGCAATACAAAAAACAGCAAAAAGCTAAAGCCCGTGAACGCGATAAGCTACGCAAGAAGCAAACTAGGGATAGAGGCCAAGACATTGAGCCCACGACTGTAGAAACGACAGAATCGCGGCAAGAGATCGTCGAGAGTAAACAACACTGGCTCCCGTGGTTGTTGTTGCTTGCCTCTTGGCTAGGCTTCATTGGTTACCTTCAACTCGGTTAAATCTCACAAGGATTCATGGATGATTGAACAACATCGTTTTCGCTTTATTCCCTTAGTGGCCATGTTAGGAATGTTGGTTGGATGCGGTAGCCCAGACTCTGCTTCTGAATATGCAACAATAGAGGTAAACCAGCCTTGCGGCGAAAAGCCTAACTGCGTCAGTACCGTCGATACCCGAGAAGCGCACAACTTGGCACCGTTTGAACTTAGCCACAAGGGCCTTGAGCAATGGGAACACATTGAACAGCTGGCGCTGTCTCTTCCAGGAGCCTCCCTCGCCACAAAGAAAGACGATTATTTTCGGGTGGAATGTACCAGCAAAATCTTCCGGTTTGTTGATGATTTCGAAGTCCGAAAACAAGCCAACCAACTCATTGTTCGCTCTGAATCCCGTACCGGTTATTCCGATTTCGGGGTTAACCGAGACCGCGCAGATAGCTTTCGGGTGATGCTGGAGAAAGAAGGGTACTTAACCCTTAACTAAAAACTTAACAGATAAATCGTTGTTATCAAGGCAGATATTACAGTAACTAGTGGCTCTAATTACAAAATATCTAACACAGAGAACAGCGATTTTAACCAGCAAGGCTGATCAAATATTTATGTAGGTTGGTACTACTTGCAGTTCGGGGGGAGAAATGCAAAAGCCATGCTGAGCGGCATGGCTTTCATTTACCGAAGGCAGGATACGCCTCTAGATATTCTTATCCTTACCTAACAACGACAGTAGCATGATACAAATCACCGCTACAGCCGCGAAGCCAGACAGGATAATAACAGGCATGGCCGCATAGCCCAGTACATGCCAGAAGATAGATTCTAATGTACTCATTGTTTCTCCTTATCCGGGCTTACTGCCAACCTTCAATGTCTTTCATATCAGGCAGTTTATGAGCAATACCCTTATGACAATCGACACAGGTCTTATCACCTGACGCTAGGGCCGTTGAGTGCTGCTTCGCACTGCGGCTACCCTGCTCGGAGAAATCCATGTATTCGAATTCGTGACAGTTACGACACTCCTGCGAATCATTTTCTTTCATCCTGTGCCATTCCCGGTTTGCAAGATAACCCCGCCGCTCTTCGAATTTCTCTTGAGTATCAATTGTCCCCATCGCATGAGCCACCAGCTCTTTTGATGCCTGAACCTTACGAACAATTTTATCGGTCCAATTATGCGGAACGTGGCAGTCTGAACAAATTGCACGAACCCCCGAGCGATTAGCAAAGTGAACCGTTTCACGGATCTCTTTCACGATCGGTGCGTGACAACCAGCACAGAATTCTTCGGTGTTCGTGGCTTCCATACCGGTATTGAACGCGCCCCAGAACAACAAGCCGCCCATAAAGCCCATAAAGAGCACCAGACCCACTGCGACCTTACTTGGTGAGGAAAACCTACGCCAAAAGGTTTTTAACATTTTCATTGATAGCCTCTCTTTAAACTGGCTAATTAACGCAGTGCGTCGACACGCTCAAAATCATTCTCAACCAACGGCTTCGCATCCGCTTGTGGCACATGACACTGAAGACAGAAGTAACGAGCCGGTGATACATCGGACAATACCTGCCCTTCACGTGGTGACTGGTAATGCGTCACGCTGATCTTGGTTGCGCCCATTTCATTGGCATTTTTCCAGCTATGACAAGCCAGACATTTGTTGGCATTCTTTGACACTTCGTAATTACGGATCGTGTGCGGTACCAACGGCGGTTGGTACACGTAATCGCTGTCGATCGTACCTTGATCACGAGGGTAGCGCTTCATTGGATCCGCAGCACGGGTAGCTTCCAGCTCGCTTGCACCACGCAATGACTCTAGGCCACCGATACCACCAGGGTTTTGCAACTCTTCTGCACTATGCACAGCACCAGCCAGCACCATGCCTAGTGCCATTACTGCTACGACTAATCGTTTCATTGTATTCTCCGCCTACAGGCTAAACTCAGGTCAAGGTAGGGCTGTCCGGCATAATGTCAGACAGCCAACCTATTCAATTTATTGCTATTTATACTTTGGTGATTTTCACAGGGCACTTCTTGAAGTCGGTCTGCTTCGAAAGCGGATCGGTTGCATCCAGAATCAACTTGTTCACCAAAATACGGGCATCAAAGAATGGGATAAATACCAAGCCCACTGGCGGGCGGTTACGGCCACGGGTCTCAACGCGACAACGTACTTCACCACGGCGAGAGGTAACTAGCACTTCATCACCGCGACGCAGACCGCGAGATTCAGCATCATCCGGGTGCAAGTAGCACAGTGCATCCGGAACCGCTTTGTATAGCTCAGGGACACGACGAGTCATGGTACCGGTATGCCAATGCTCAAGAACACGACCGGTCGACATCCATAGGTCGTATTCTGCATCAGGCACTTCCGGGGCAGGCTCAAACGGTGCAAAGATGATATTTGCCTTGCCATCGTTGTGGCCGTAGAAACGGAAACCTTCACCTGCTGGTACGTATGAGTCATGGCCCTCAGAGAAACGCCACTTGGTCTCTTTGCCATCAACAACTGGCCAGCGCAGACCACGAACCTGATGGTAGGTGTCGTATGGTGCTAAATCGTGCGCTTTACCGCGACCGAACGCGGCATACTCTTCGAACAAGCCTTTCTGAACGTAGAAGCCTTGTGCTTTGGCATCATCGTTCAATGACTGCGCATCAGAAAGTGGGAACTTATCGATCTGGCCATTTTTGAACAGCATGTCGTACATGGTCTTGCCGCGGTACTGTGGTGCTTTCGCAACTAGCTCTTCACCCCATACTTCTTCAACGGTGAAACGCTTGGAGAACTCCATGATCTGCCAAAGGTCAGATTTAGATTCACCTTGCGTTTCTACCTGCTGATACCAAACCTGAGTACGGCGCTCTGCGTTACCGTAAGCACCTTCTTTCTCTACCCACATTGCGGTTGGCAGAACAAGATCAGCCGCTTGAGCTGTTGCCGTTGGGTACGGATCAGAACATACAATAAAGTTATCTGGGTTACGGTAACCCGGCAGACGCTCTTCGTTAATGTTCGGACCAGCCTGCATATTGTTGTTACACATTACCCAGTAAGCGTTCATCTTACCGTCTTTCAACATACGGTCATGCTGTACGGCGTGATAGCCTGGTTTTGGCGGAATAGTGCCTTCCGGCAGTTTCCAAATTTTCTCTGCAATCGCACGGTGCTTAGGATTTGCAACCACCATGTCAGCAGGAAGACGGTGGGCAAACGTACCCACTTCACGCGCAGTACCGCACGCAGATGGCTGACCCGTTAGCGAGAATGGGCTGTTACCAGGCTGAGAGATCTTACCGGTTAGCAAGTGAATGTTATAAACAAGGCTGTTCATCCACACACCACGGGTGTGTTGGTTCATGCCCATGGTCCACAATGACATCACTTTGGTCTTTGGATCGGCGTATTGTTTCGCCAACTCAATCAGCTTCTCTTGTGAAACACCTGACATCTCAGAGGCTTTTTCTACCGTGTATTCAGCAACAGAGGCTTTATACTCGTCGAATGTCATCGCATGCATCGCACCCGAGTTAGCATGTTTCGCTTTCTGCTGCAGTGGATGTTCATCACGCAGACCATAGCCGATATCGGTTTCAGCACGCTTGAAGTTGGTGTGCTTGTTCACAAACGCCCAGTTAACCGCATCATTCTGGATGATGTAGTTCGCGATGAAGTTTGCAATCGCAAGGTCGGTCTGTGGTTCGAAGATCATGCCGTTGTCTGCAAGTTCAAACGAACGGTGGTAATACGTCGATAACACATTCACTTTAACATGTGGGTTGCTTAGGCGACGGTCAGTCAGGCGAGTCCATAGCACTGGGTGCATTTCCGCCATGTTAGAGCCCCAAAGCACAAAGGAGTCAGCATTTTCGAAATCGTCGTAACAGCCCATCGGCTCATCGATACCAAAAGTACGCATGAAGCCAACTACCGCAGACGCCATACAGTGGCGTGCATTCGGGTCAATGTTGTTAGAACGGAAACCCGCCTTCATCATTTTCGATGCCGCGTAGCCTTCCATTACCGTCCATTGGCCTGAACCGAACATACCGACGCCAGAAGGACCGTGTTTCTTCAGTGCTTCTTTCCACTTCTCAGCCATCACATCGAATGCTTGATCCCAAGATACTGGCTGGAAATCGCCGTCTTTAGCATATTTACCATTCTGCATACGCAGCATTGGCGTTTGTAGACGATCCTTGCCGTACATGATCTTCGACAGGAAGTAACCTTTAATACAGTTCAAGCCCTTGTTGACTGGTGCTTCAGGATCACCCTGAGTTGCCACAACGCGACCATTCTGCGTACCGACAAGTACTGAACAACCCGTACCACAAAAACGACAAGGCGCTTTATCCCACTTAATTTTGGTTTCGTCAGAACTAACGATTAAGTTAGTTGCTGATGCTGGCAACGAGATCCCCGCCACAGCTGCTGCCGATGCAGCGGCGTTTGCTTTCACAAACGCGCGTCTTGTCATTTTCATGAATCTTCCTCAGATTGCGAGTCGAACTGTTCGATTTGGTGATACACTAAAAACGTGGTTAAAACGTGTTCTAAGTTATTAATTTTATCTATTGTGTCAGTCACATAGCCCTGATTTTCAGTTTCCAGAACCACGATAATCTTACCTTCTTCACTGTCGCCGTATATTTCTGCATTCGGCATTGCTACGATCTGCTCTTTCACAGAGGTCAGATACTCCGGCTTTACATGAACAACCAAGCTGGAAATGTGTACTTCTTGTAATGCCATCGTTAATTCTCTTCGTTTTTGTGATTCACCATAATGATCGCTGATGCCGGGCATACCGACACACATGCACCACATCCTGTACAGGCTGACGTATCCAGTTCTGGCCGAGCGACACCGCCCACTTGCAACCGAAACCGGATAGCCATTACCTCACATGCATCGCCGCAGCTTCGGCACTCAATATTCCGGTGGGCAAGGCAACCCTCATTAACTTGCGCCACCAAAGGCCATGGCTGCTCTGATTTCGGCTGGAATAAGGGCTCGGGACAAGCCTCGGCACAGCGGTAACAAAATGTGCATTCACCACGCTGAAAGTCGACAGCAGGAAAACCACCGTCGCCTTTGGCAATAATCTGTGTTTCACACGCGTTGATACACTTGTTGCACCGGGTACAGGTATCGGTGAACGTCTCTTCATCCACCACCCAGGGCATTCGCTGCAGGTCAGGCTTGCGACGCCGTGTCATTAACCGACGACGGGAACGATCAAACATTGACTCAGTCCTTCGTAAAATATTATTAATAAAAATAGTGATTACGGGCGGCAGCTTGGCTATAAAAGCAAGGTGTACCAATAAACCGCTTGAATGATTTACAACAAATAATCACAAGCTGTCATTTTTTTATACGACAAGTGTAAATCCCGTAATAAATGCTTAAATACCTAGTAAGGGCTAATTAGGGGCTAAATTTGTCTTGGATCAATAAATTCAAATGCGTGCCCTCTCAATATAGAAAAGCCAATTTTTCTTTTGGGCAGCTAATATTTACCCCGATAGCATTAAAATTACCCGCTCATCCATTAAACATAGACCAGAAATAAAAAGAAAAAACGCTTTCTCTTTATCTTTAAGATAACGATTTAAAAGGAAAATTTGTGAAAAATAGGCCTCTAAAGCCCGTCACTACTACGATTGCTAGAACCATGCTAGCAATCTTGCTTCTTTCTGTGGTCACAACCAGTTTTGCCCTGCTGACCCTAGCGTCTAGCTTAAATGATGCTGAAGCGGTTAATGTCTCTGGTTCATTAAGGATGCAAAGCTACCGGTTAGCCTATGATATCCAGACCCAATCTCACCACCTAGAAGCCCATTTAGATATGTTCGAGAAGTCCTTGTTCTCGCCATCCATGGCTGCACTCGAACATTGGACGGTACCGACCAATATCAAGATGCACTACTACAATTTAATTGGCCGTTGGGAAGATTTGCACCCCTTGCTACACAATGGCAATGAACAACTATTTCTCAGCGAAGTTGTCAATTTTGTCGACCGGATCGATCAATTTGTCTATGAGTTACAAGAATTCTCTATCATCAAGTTGCAGGTGCTGTCGGTCGTGGGGGGACTTGGCTTGAGTTTGATTCTGATTGCGGCTCTGTTCACCATTCATTACACCCAGCGCAAGATCGTGACCCCTCTCAATCAAATGGTCACTGCCAGCGAACAAATACAGGAAGGGAAATTCGAACTCATCCTCGATGTCAAAAGTGATAATGAGCTGGGGATCTTAGCCGGTACCTTCACCACCATGGCGGCAGAGCTCGGCAAGCTATATCGCAACCTGGAGATGAAAGTCGATGAAAAAACCCGCCGCCTGCGCCAAGCCAATGATTCGCTTCAGGTCCTGTATGACTGCTCGCAGGAATTATCCCGAAGCCGCCTCAGCACAAAAAACTTTGCGGTCATGCTCGATACCCTGCTTGATATTGAAGGGCTAACCGCCGCCAAGTTGATCATCGAAGAAAGCAGTGGTAACAACACCGAAATTATTGCAGGCGAGCCGTCTGGCAATAACTGGCATTACCATGATCTTGAGCTAGACGGCCAAGTACTCGGCCAGTTGTGGTGGCAAGACACCCTGCCTTGCCCTGATAAAAACTTGATTGACAACCTGTCCCGTACGCTAGCCCGTGGGATCTACTATAACCGGGCGCAAAAGCAATCTGAGCAGTTATTATTGATGGAAGAGCGTGCTACGATTGCCCGTGAGTTGCATGATTCTTTGGCACAATCACTGTCTTACCTTAAAATCCAAGTCACCCTACTAAAAAGGCAACTTGGGCAAGGTGATCAGAAACAGACCATGGCGATCATCAGTGATATAGATCAAGGCCTTTCAGGCGCTTACACCCAGCTTCGAGAATTACTTAGCACCTTCCGCCTCACAATCAAAGAAGCGAATTTTGGTGAAGCACTAGTAGAAATGCTAAAACCATTGGAAGAGCAAAGTAATGCGTTACTGATTATTGATAACCAACTCTCATCACTCAGTTTGGATGCCCACCACCAAGTACACCTGCTGCAGTTAATCAGGGAGGCTGTACTTAATGCGATTAAGCATGCACAGGCTGACGAAATCATTGTTACCTGCCAACAAGAGTTGGATACCGTAACGATTAATATCAGTGATGATGGAATAGGCTTTGACCCGGCTAATGAAAAGCTCAATCATTACGGCCTAGCAATTATGACCGAACGGGCTTCACGCCTATACGGTACACTGGAAATCAATACAACCAAGGGGACTGGTTGCGAAGTCACCCTTCAATTTCAACCTGAGCCCCAAGGATAAAATTATGACGTGTTGGAAAATTATGATTGTTGATGATCACCCCTTAATGCGCAGGGGGATCAGCCAGCTTCTTAGCTTTGAAAATGATTTCGAGATAATTGGTGAAGCGAGCAACGGTGCAGATGCGGTGTTACTTGCTCAGGAAAAAGATCCCGATCTTATCCTGCTTGACCTGAACATGAAGGGTATGTCCGGCCTCGATACCCTCAATGCCATGCGTGCAGAAGGGATCCAAGCACGCATTGTCGTGCTGACGGTGTCTGACAGCCGCTCAGATGTTAAAGCATTGGTCAATGCCGGTGCCGACGGCTATCTTCTGAAAGATACCGAACCCGATCAACTGATTGCCTTACTGAAACAGGCAATGTGCGGTGGTCAAGCCTTCAGTGATTTGGTCCGCGAGTACCTAGCCGACAACACCGAACAAGATTCCCTGCTTGATACCCTGACTGATCGGGAAATGCAGATCCTAAAAGAGGTGGCAAGAGGATATCGCAACAAACAAATAGCCGATAACCTCTTCATCTCAGAAGCAACCGTTAAGGTGCACATGAAGAGTTTGTTGAAAAAACTCCAAGTGAAATCAAGAACAGCCGCCACGGTGCTTTACCTGGAATCTCAGGGGCAATAATGGGCAAAGCGGGACCCTGCCCCCACACTTTGGGTGCCAACCAAGTCTCGCTATACAGCCCTCCGGGCTTCTCGAGTTCAGTGAACTTGATTGGTAACGCTTATTATTGTGAAAGCACTAAGTAATAAAAAAACCGCACGAATGCGGTTTTTTTATTAACACGATACTGAAGAGATAATATCCCTTTCTTTCGATTCAACCCAGCTAACATCAAACGGCCCCCAATCACTGAGCTGATAGTAGCCATCGTTATGGCGCTTGCCATCTTGGACAAAAGCCAATTCAATGCCAAACCCTGGTAAGGCTTTAAGTACATCCTGAATGGTACGACGTGGCCAACCGGTAATTTCAATCAGCTTAGGAACATTGGGACGATCTAGCTGCTCAACAAGCAAAGCAAGATAAAGACGACGGGCAAAAACCGGATTCAATTCCATTGAGACCTCCATAATTTAAGGTTTTCATTATTCCGACTTCTGCCCAAAGGGTGTTGAGTTTGATCAATATGAGGGAGGATTTCCCTGTATTGGTCGTTATTTTCGGTGATCTAGGTCTCAATATTCAAGACCTTGTCATTCCGGAAACAAAAAATACATGTTTAAACAACAACTTGAAATATCACACAAAAGTACTCTATTCAGCGCTGTATCACAACTTGGCAAGCACTTTTTTGTCATGGCCAGGTATGCATTCTCACACTTATCATTATCCATACTTCATCTTGTCTTCTATACTTTCGCCAATCGCCCCTACACCCGCCTACAAAGGAGCAACTATGACCCCAGCCTTCTGGTGCATTATCGTCATGATACTGATTAACTATTTACTGGCGGGTATTGGTGGCTGGTTGACGGTCCGCCAGACCGGTAAACTCAATATCAACCAGCCACGCATCCAAGACCGCGAACTCACCGGAGCGGCTGCCAGAGTAAAAGCAGCCCAGGCTAATGGCTGGGAAATCCTATCGGTCTTCTCGAGCTGTGTTTTTATTGCCCAGCTCTCAGGTGTACCAGCCCATGAATCGGCCCTGCCCGCCTACTTATTTATCATCAGCCGGGTGCTCTATTTTATTTGCTATGCTTTCAAACTCAGCCCATGGCGTACTATCGTTTTTGTCCTTGGGATCTTGGCCAATATGTGGCTGATAAAACTGGCTATCAGCTACGGCGGCTGAAGCCATTGCACCCCCCGCCTAATCCCGCTATAAAGAGAGACCAAGTTCACAAAACAAGTCAGCCAGAATAACTATGAGTACAATTGCTTACGGCATCAAAAATTGCGACACCATCAAAAAAATGAAGAAGTGGCTTGAAGCCGAAAATATTGAATATACCTTCCATGACTACCGTGTCGACGGCCTTGACCGTGGCATGCTCGAGCAGTTTGAAACCGAGCTGGGCTGGGAAGCCATGGTCAACAAGCGCGGTACCACTTACCGCCAGCTAACCGACGAGCATAAAGCCGGCCTGAACCAGCAAAGCGCGATTGAGTTAATGCTGGAATACCCAGCCATGATCAAACGCCCGCTGTTGGTTCACAACAACAGCTACCACTTGGGCTTCAAGCCTGCCCAGTACCAAGAAATTTTCCAAACGAACTAAGGAAGGATACAAGGATGTCAGATAGCCCGGTTCTCGCCCTGGCGAAAGACTTTATCAGCCGCCAGTCAGTGACCCCTGAAGATGCTGGCTGCCAGGACGTTATGATTGAACGCCTGGAAAAACTCGGCTTTAAAATCGAAACCATGGTGTTTGAAGATACCACCAACCTTTGGGCCCGCCGCGGCACCGAAGCACCACTGTTTGTCTTTGCTGGCCATACAGATGTCGTGCCTGCGGGTAACCTCGATAAATGGCATACCGCGCCTTTCGAGCCAACCATCATCGATGGCTACCTGCATGGCCGCGGCGCAGCCGATATGAAAGGCTCGCTGGCCTGTATCATTGTGGCCATCGAGCGCTTCCTGGCCGAAAACCCTGATCACAAAGGCTCTATCGCTTTGCTAATCACCTCGGACGAGGAAGGGCCTTTCATTAATGGAACCACCCGCGTCATTGATACGCTGGAAGCCCGTAATGAAAAAATCGATATGTGCATTGTCGGTGAGCCATCAAGCACCCATGCTGTCGGTGATGTGGTCAAAAATGGCCGTCGTGGTTCTATCACTGGTGATATCAATATCAAAGGTACCCAAGGCCATGTTGCCTATCCACACCTTGCCGATAACCCGGTTCACCGTGCAATGCCTGCACTGGCCGAGCTGGCTGCAACAACGTGGGACAATGGCAATGCCTACTTCCCGCCGACGAGCTTCCAAATCGCCAACTTATCTGCAGGGACCGGCGCTTCGAATGTGATCCCGGGCGAGTTCCACGTTCAGTTCAATTTCCGGTTCAGTACCGAACTGACTGTCGATGATATTAAGCGCAAGGTCCACTCTGTGCTTGATGCTCACGGCCTAGATTACGATCTCGCTTGGACCTTCAGTGGTCACCCGTTCCTCACCGATGAAGGCACCCTGCTTGACGCTGTGGTCGAAGCGATAGAAGAAGTGAACCATAAAAAACCTGAGCTACTAACCACTGGCGGTACGTCTGACGGCCGTTTCATCGCCCGCACCGGTGCGCAAGTTATTGAGCTTGGTCCCGTCAACGCCACCATCCACAAAGTGAATGAATGTGTGAAGGTCGCTGATCTGGAAAAACTCACCGATATGTACCAGAAAGTGATGGAAAAAGCCCTTTAATGGTTAACCACCCAAGCAAAGCCCGGCAGCATACCGCCGGGCAACTTACCGGGCAAGAGACCAGCCATCTGGTCTCATTAAACCCAACTGGCGGGCACCCTTATGTCCACCAGAAAATGCTCCCGGCCTTTCAGGCACTAAAGGAAGCGGCCAATCAAGCAGGATTTGACCTTCAGCTTGCCAGTGCCTTCCGCCCTTTTGAGCGCCAATTGCTGATTTGGAACAACAAGTTTTCCGGCAAGCAGCCACTGCTCGATAGCAATAGCCAGCCGCTTGATCCTGCTACCCTCGATGCACTTGAGAAAATCCACGCCATCATGCGCTGGTCAGCCCTGCCCGGCGCTAGCCGCCACCACTGGGGAACCGATATCGATGTGTACGCGGCAAACTGCTTACCCAAAGATACACAGCTGCAGCTCGAGCCTTGGGAGTACGCGAAAGGTGGCCACCAAGCTGAGTTCAGCCAATGGCTAGCAACCAATATGGCCGACTTTGGCTTCTATCTTCCCTATGCCGACGATCGCGGTGGCGTTGCGTGTGAGCCTTGGCATATTAGCTACTTTCCCGTGAGCGAATATTTACTTTCACAGCTCACACCAGATCTGCTCAAGCGCACACTTAGCCAATCAGAGCTTGCAGGAAAGTCGCACATACTGGAAAACCTTGATAGTCTCTATAGTAAGTACATAGAGAATATCTGTGAGGTGTAAATGGAATGGCTACTCAACCCGTGGGTTATTAGCATCATCGTCGTCAGCGTGGTAGTTGGTAATATTGCAGCGCTGAAATACACCGCTAACATGAAATTTGGCTACAAGGACAAAGTCAAATACATGTACGATAAGAGTCGGCGTGAGCAAGAGCTCGACGAGCTAATCGAAAAACAAACCGCCAACGACAAAAACCAAGATTTAAAAAACCTCAAAAACCACATATAAAAAAACGAGAGCATCACGCTCTCGTTTTTTTATATCTCTATCAGTCAACTCTTGGCTTTATACCAACCATTTTTCCTACGTAATAAATAGATCAATTACTTATCCAGATTGGTATTAATACGGAAGCACTTCACCATATAAATTTCTGCACTGCCTTAGTAGCAATGAGTTCTAAGTCAGTTTACCTAGAACCAAGAGGAAGCGCGGAGTTTACGAACGTAAATGAGCACTTCCGATGCAGTTATCGCATTAACTGGCGACGATAAATCAATTAAGCTCGTGGGAGGTAGTCTGCGATACCAACCCACTTATAGCTTGTTAACTCTTCCAGCCCCATCGGACCACGGGCATGCAGCTTCTGGGTCGACACGGCAACTTCCGCGCCGAGACCAAACTGTGCGCCATCGGTAAAGCGGGTTGAAGCATTGACGTAAACCGCCGCTGAGCCGGCTGCATTGACGAACCGCTCTGCCGCGACCAGATCGTTGGTCATGATCGCATCGGAGTGGCTGGCGTTGTGCTTACGCATATGGGCGATGGCTTCTTCCACATCTTTGACAACTTTGATCCCTAGCGTGAAGCTCAACCATTCGGTGTCGTAGTCACCTGTAGCTACACGGCGTAGGCTTGCCGCTTTGCCTTCAAGTAGCTCGTAGGCATTCTCGTCAGCCACTAGGTCAACATTGCTTACATTTAAGCGCTCGGTCAGACGAGGCAAGAAAGCCTCTGCGACTTTCTCATGGACCAGTAAGGTATCAAGGGCATTACAGGCCGACGGACGCTGTACCTTGGCATTCTCCACTACATCTAGCGTGCGCGAGAGATCTGCCGAGGCGTCAACGTAAACATGGCTAATACCGAAACCGCCAATTATCACTGGGATAGTGCTGTTTTCCTTACACATCTTGTGTAGGCCTGCACCGCCGCGCGGGATGATCATATCAACATACTGATCCATCTTCAGCAATTGGGAAACCAACTCACGATCAGGTTTTTCAATGTACTGTACCGAAGCTGTTGGCAGCCCAGTTTTCTCAAGAGCAACCTGGATCACTTTAACCAGCTCCATATTGGAATGGAACGTCTCGCGACCACCACGAAGGATACTGGCGTTACCGGTTTTCAGGCACAAGGCAGCGATATCGATAGTCACATTCGGCCGAGCTTCATAAATCACGCCAACCACACCTAGCGGTACGCGACGGCGGCTCAGTCGCATTCCGTTTTCCAGTACTTTGCTATCTAGCTCAGCACCCACAGGATCGTTAAGGCTGATCACGTTGCGGACATCATTGGCAATACCGACCAAACGCTCGGCATTGAGTAACAGGCGATCAACGAGCGCATCAGTCATACCAGCTTCTTTAGCAGCGGCAATATCTTTGGCGTTGGCCGCCAAAATCACGTCTTGGTTTGCTTCTAGCTCATCGGCAATCACAGCCAATGCACGGTTTTTCTGTTTTGTTGCTGCCGTTGCCAGTTCGAAGGCAGCCTGTTGCGCCGCTTGGCCCATCAGTTCAAGATTCATGTTCTTTTCCCTTACGTTTCAATACGAGTTAGATGACTACCAAGTCGTCACGGTGTACAGCAACTGGGCCATATTCATAACCCAACACCTGATAAATATCTTGACTGTGCTTACCAGCAATTTTCGCCAGATCGTCGCTAGAGTATCGGCTGATCCCGCGGGCAAGCAGTTCGCCTTGGGTATTGAAAATCCGAGCCACTTCTCCACGCTCGAACTCGCCTTTCACCTTGGTGATCCCTTTCGACAGCAGGCTACTTCCGCGCTGCTGCACAGCAACCGCTGCACCTTGGTCGATCACGATATCTCCAGCAGGCGGAGGACCAGCCAAAATCCAACGTTTACGGCTTTCCAGCGGTGACTCCAACGGTAAGAAACGGGTACCGACAGACGTACCTAGCGCTAAATCTGCCACCACATCAGGACGGCTACCGGCAGCGATAATCACTTCAATACCCGCACGACGTGCAACATCAGCTGCTTGCAACTTGGTTGCCATGCCACCGGTACCCAGACCACCGACACTGCCACCTGCGATCTTACGCAAGGTTTCATCGATAGTATGAACTTCACGGATCAACTCAGCGTCTGGGTTGTTGCGAGGGTCGGCAGTAAACAGCCCTGGCTGATCAGTCAGCAGCAATAGCTTATCGGCCCCAGCCAAGATACCGACCAATGCCGAGAGATTATCGTTATCACCCACTTTGATCTCAGTGGTTGCAACGGCATCATTCTCGTTCACAACCGGGATAATACCGTTATCCAGTAGGGCAACAATCATATCGCGGGCATTGAGGTAACGCTCGCGATCATCAAGATCCGCACGGGTTAACAACATCTGCCCCACGTGCAAGCCATAGATTCCGAACAGGCTCTCCCACTCTTGGATCAAGCGGCTTTGACCAACAGCTGCCAGTAATTGCTTACTCGCCATGTTTTTGGGCAGTTCGGGGTATCCTAAATGTTCTCGGCCAGCGGCAATCGCGCCAGATGTCACGATAATGATCTTGTGGCCCTGACGGCGCAATTGTGCGCACTGACGAACCAGTTCAACCATATGGGCACGATCCAGCTTTAGTGTTCCGCCGGTCAATACGCTGGTACCCAGCTTGACAACGATAGTCTGCGAACTGTGCCTGACGTCTTGGTTTTGAGACCCGTTTTTCGAGCCTACGGTTACCAAGTCCTTGTTTTTTTCATTTAGGATATTTGTCTCTGCCATGGGGATAAAACAAAAAGAATAAGTAGAATGATGTTGTATCAATACCCTATCTAAATCACAAGAAAAATGCGCCAATTAGGCGCATTTTTCTTCATTTAACATCAGGCTGGATAGTTAGGCGACACTACCTAGTTCAGGCTCTTTTAAGACCTTTGAGGGCGATAAGGTCAGTTCAAACTCTTTTTGCAACAAACCTTCTAATTTCGGATAAAAATCGTCTAATGTTTGCTGCACCGCTTTCTCATGTTTGGCAGGAACCGGATCTTTCACCCATTCACCAGCACCGTCATAACGACCAAAGCCATAGTGATAGTCAAAGCCCTCATCATTGGCCTCGATGATGAACCACCAGCCCCAAAATTCACGCTCATCAGGCGCCTTTTTGGCGCTAACACAGCTTGAAAGGCAGTCAAAGAAAAAATGCCCTTCAGAAGACAGAGGCTGACGTAAATAGGGTCCCAAAGCCGTCAGTTTTGTCATCAAACGCCCATGGGGCGGGAAAGTCTTTTCGGTCGTCATAGTCATCTCCATCCCTAGCAATAATTTACCTATTCCATTTAAGCCATAAACCGCCCGCTTGGCAACAATTTATTTACAAAACAGACATATTGATAAAGACTTCTTGATATTGATACGTGCTAGGCGAGCTTTTCCTTCAGCCAATCAACAACCGTGATCATTGCGCGGTGGTAGCCATCATGCAGCGGCTTATTTGGCATAGTAACGGCTTTCCCCCCTCTGCTCGACATCGCAATAAGCTGGTTATCGAATTCCGAACACACCGGATCATCCTTAAGGCCAATACCCAACATCGGCACATCAACCTTACGGCGCCCTAACAAGCCCTGATTCTTCAGCGACCAAGCTGAAAGGTGGGCGACTAGACTCGATTTAGAAACGCCATTTTTACCTAATCGTGATGCAATCATATCGAGGTACATTCTAGGCATAGCATCCAAACGCTTAGGATCTGCCAAGAAGCTATGGATAATTCCGCCAATGCTAACACAGGTTTTCAGCCTGGACGGCTCAAGAAAACCAAGCCGGATGGCCGCATTTCCCCCCAAGCGCAGCCCCAGCATTGCAACACGGGTATGATCAACCCATGGCACATCCATAAGCTGCTGCAGCAGAGCCTGATGCAGTCGGCTGGTATCTTCGGTCAATGACCAATGGCTACTGTGGCCGACCGAAGGCATATCCAGGGTGATCATCGCAAAGCCCGCAGGCCCGAAGTACTTTTGATACAAACGCAATAGATCTGACTGCAGGGTATCCAAACCACCACTGACAATCACTGTTGGCAATAGCTTGTCGGTACGAGGCAAGTGAATAAAAGCTTGGAATGTCTTGTTCTCGTATTTGACATCAATGGTCCGCATTTGGTGTGGCATGTTTTCCATTGCATCGCGATAAGCCTGGTTGGCTTGCAACTCAGCTTGGGTAGAAAGATCATCCCCCTTAAGATGCGGGTAGGCACCGATGCTGTAATGCATACTGGCAGTGATTAACTGTTCGGCTGCTTTTTCCTTTTCGCCCTGCGCCAGCAAATCTCGCGCAGCCTTGTGGTACATCCCCCCGGATTGGCACCACTCATACACCCAGTTTCCCGGCTTGTAACCGATAACAGTATCAAGTAAATCATCGCGGGTACGTGGTGCATCGGAATTGGCCATCCTAGAAAGGATCGCTTCGAGCTCTATCGGATCAACCCCCTGCCAGATCCATTGCGGTCGCCGCATTACACGGTACCAGCCAACTTCACTATCTCCGTCAAGGGCGCTGTGGATTGGTGTATCGACGACATTGGCCAATTTCACCAAACTCGACGTTTCTTTGGAGGTTTGCCTAGGGGCAAAGAGCTTTTCGGAAAGATTGGTATTGGACGATTCAGACACGTTCAGCTCCATATTGATACGCACAAGCCGAACTAAACAGATTAAACAAACTGGGCAGCCTCAGCATAGTCATCAGCGCCCAGCACCTGTTCAGTTATCTGCATGTGCTTATAGTGTTTATATTTTTAAAGTATACCACCCAACAGGTACTTACAGTATGAGCCGACAGACAAATCCCACCAGTTGCAGAACCAGTACACCTCAGCAAAAGAACTCAGCTATGCTTTTACTTACCTATCAGTATTTCATACGGTGGTAAGTATGCGATATGCCCTTTGTCTTTGTGCTTCGCTTTTTTTCTCTTCATCAGTACTCGCTTTTGGTAGTGGCGGTTCATTGGGGGGCAACCCCGGCGAGGCCTCTGGCGGTGTCAATGCCAAAACCCCTCTATGCTTAGACGTATCAGGTGAACGGATCCCCGATAGTTTCCAGACCAAATACCAACGCCAATGTACAATCACCGGTAATACTATGGTTGATCTCATCAACTACAACAACTACTACCGCAACAAACCCAATGGCGAGTCCCTATCGGATATCAGAGCTAAAGCCAGTTAATACCATGCTTTTCAAGAATACCAATCTGGATAAGTAGTTGATCAAGTATTTATGTAGGTTGGTATAACATTTTAAGCATAAAAAAAGGAGCCATAGGCTCCTTTTTACTTACTCAAGTTTACTCACTCAAGCGATATTATTTTTTCGCAATTGGATCAACGTAAGTCACGGCCATGTCCCATGGCTGCTCGATCCACGTTTCCTGCGGGATGTCTACCACGTAGTCATCAACCAAGTGTTGGCCTGCAGGCTTCGCACATACGGTCACGAATTTTGCTTTCGGGTACATCTTACGGATCATTTCCGCTGTACCGCCAGTGTCCACCAGATCATCGATAACGATGAAGCCTTCACCATCACCTTCAGCTTGTTTCAGTACCGTCATCTCACGTTGGTGATCGTGGTCGTAGCTTGAGATACATACTGTATCAACATAACGAATACCAAGTTCACGCGCCAAGATTGCAGATGGAACCAAACCACCACGGCTAACGGCAATGATACCTTTCCACTGATCGGCAGGAAGTAGTTTCTCTGCTAGCTGGCGGGTATACATTTGCATGTTGTCCCAAGTGATGATGAACTTATTACTCATATCCGATGAACCTCTGAGTCAGCAGATAAACTGCTGTATGTATTTATTTACTGTTATAGAAAAATAATTTTAGCAACAAATAGGGCTGCGATAACCCAAACGCTAATATTTACATCACGACCTTTGCCACTCATCGTTTTGACGGCAGCGTAGGTGATAAAGCCAAGGCCAATACCTTCCGCGATGGAGTATGTTAACGGCATCAGTAGGCAAACTACAACTACTGGTGCTGCTTCTGTTAAGTCACGCCAGTCAACGCTAACCAAGCCAGACATCATCAAGATGGCTACGTAGAACAACGCACCTGCTGTCGCATAGGCAGGAACCATACCTGCTAGCGGTGCAAAGAACAATGCCAACAAGAATAATACGCCTACCGTCACAGCAGTCAGACCCGTACGGCCGCCCACGGCCACACCTGATACACTTTCGACGTAAGACGTGGTGTTTGAGGTACCCAGAACAGCACCAACAGACGTTGCCGTACTGTCGGCCAATAACGCACGGTTAAGACGCGGTAGCTTGCCATCCTTATCAATCAAATCAGCTTTCGTCGCGACACCGACCAAGGTGCCTGCAGTATCAAACAGGTCGACGAATAGGAACGCAAAAACAACTGAAATCAAGCCCACTTCTAGTGCGCCAGAGAAGTCCATCTGCATAAAGGTCGGAGCAATGCTAGGTGGCGCTGACATGATACCAGCATAGGTCACTTCGCCCACCAGTACGCTGATAGCCGTTACGGCCAAAATCGCAATCAATACCGCCGCTTTGTAACCACGGTGCACCAGCGCAATCGTCAGGAAGAAGCCCAGTGAAGCCATTGCTGCCGGGAAGCTTGTGAAATCACCCACCTGTACAAGAGTTGCAGGGTTATCAACAACGATGCCAGAACTTTGCAGTGCGATAAAGGCCAAGAACAAACCAATACCCGCCGAAATCCCGATCCGTAAGGCATGAGGGATCGAGTTAATGATCCACTCCCGAACCCGCAGCACACTCAAGGCAATAAAGCACAGGCCCGACAAGAAAACGGCTGCCAGAGCAACCTGCCAAGTATGGCCCATACCCAACACAACACCGTAAGTGAAGAAGGCATTTAGCCCCATACCTGGAGCCTGTGCAACCGGATAGTTAGCGACAAATCCCATGATAAAACAGCCAACAACAGCAGCAAGACAGGTCGCAACAAAAACGGCACCTTGGTCCATACCTGTTGCCGACAGCATAGATGGGTTTACAAAAATGATGTAAGCCATCGTCAAAAAGGTAGTCAGACCCGCTAGCAGCTCAGTACGAACATCAGTACCGTGCTCTTTGAGTTTAAAAAGTTTCTCAAGCATTGCTCTCGATTCCTTGGAGATATTAGCAATTGATATTGATTTATAGGATCTGCCGAGCCCGTATCCCGGATTCCACACATCATGAACATTAAAGAAATAGTAAACGATTGCGTCTCTATTTTAGGGGGCGATTATATGCTCGATTATTATCAATTTCCAGTAAATAACGTATTTATCATCAATGAATACAGGCAACCGAATAAAAAACCAACCATAAAAAACGACTAAAAATAAAAGCACTTAAAAACAACAACTTAATCAATTAACAGCATGGTTACATTTCATTCAATTACTATTTTTCACCTATGCGCAATCGTTAATATGAAGCGAAAGAGTTCTTTATTTAGCGGCTACCACTGTATGTAATCGAATACACCCAAAAGGTATGAGATAAGGTGATATAAAACACGTATTGGTATGATAGGGAGGCAGTGGTAGATGAAACGAAGGAATAAAAAAAACGCCACTTCAACTTGAAGTGGCGTCAGAATGTAACTACAAACCGAAGTGCGGTTTTAAGATATTCTTAAACAAAGGGGGTGAACAAAAAAATTGACCACATAGATCTGCCCGGCCATGTAAAACCAGACAAACCACAGAATTAATAACCGAACGAGCTTGGGTATTTAAAGTTGCCAGTGTATACAGCGCGGCTGTTCCAAAATTTATTAACAGATTCAAATACTTTCATTTTATCACCTTGACTATTAAGTAATAAGTACACACGTTTTGTGTGTTAGGCCATCTTGACCTGACTTCAACTCGGTTCCTTGGAGGCGATATCTCGGGCTCATCCTAGAGCAAAATTTTCTATCGTTCGTCTTCGTTCAGAAGATGAGCTAACTATAACCTCGCCGTAATAAACTTTCAAGCATTTTCTTTAACTGCGTCACACTTTTGCCCATATTGAGTGATAGAACAACGTTTTCTGTAATTAAATTACAAAATAAGGGTTCACGGCCTCACCATTTAGAGACCAACGTGTAACCCTCCACCTATTAAACAACAACATGGATATAACATACCTTATTCAGGTGGACGCATCGCAATAGCAGCAAAGGAGGGATTTAGCTGTTACCGTTTAGGGCACAGTGGTATCCTTGAGGTTAACTGCGATAGTTAATTGTTCTGAATAACTTTGCAATATAGTTAATTTATAACCAATTTATCGACAATAACTAAAAGTTTATAAAGGAGACTGCTGTGTCTGAAATCAGTCAACTGTCACCACAGCCTGTGTGGCAATTCTTCGACCAAATCTGCTCAATCCCACACCCTTCTAAGCATGAAGAAGCCCTAGCCCAGCACATTATCCAGTTTGCTGAAGCTGAAGGCCTTGAAGTGCGCCGTGATGCTGTGGGTAATGTCTTCATCAAAAAGCCGGCGACACCGGGCATGGAAGACCGCAAAGGTGTTGTTCTTCAAGCTCACATTGATATGGTGCCGCAGAAGAACGAAGATACTGACCACGACTTCACAACAGATCCTATTCAGCCATATATTGATGGTGAGTGGGTGACGGCCAAAGGCACAACCTTGGGTGCCGATAACGGTATGGGCATGGCGGCTTGCCTTGCGGTACTGGCATCAAAAGATATCGAGCATGGTCCGTTAGAAGTCCTGCTGACCATTGATGAAGAAGCCGGTATGACGGGTGCCTTCGGTCTTGAAGAAGGTTGGCTGGAAGGCGATATCCTGCTAAACACCGACTCAGAGCAAGAAGGCGAAGTCTACATGGGCTGCGCCGGCGGTGTTGACGGCTCCCTTGTTGTTGATATCCAGCGCGATGAGACACCTGCTGATTACCAAGCAGTAAAACTAATAGTTAAAGGCCTTAAAGGCGGTCACTCAGGCTGTGATATCCACACCGGCCGTGGTAATGCCAACAAAATCCTTGGCCGCTTCCTATTTGGTCACGCCGAAGAGCTAGGCTTGCGCCTAACTTCTCTTACTGGTGGCAGCCTACGTAATGCTATCCCACGAGAAGCAAGCGCTGTTGTTGCTCTACCCGCAGAAAATGTTAACAAGCTTAATCAGTTGTTCGCTTACTACCAAGAGCTACTGACCGCTGAACTTGGCCGTGTCGAAACCGGCATCAACCTCTTTACCGAAGCGGCAGATCTTCCTGCTGATGTACTTGCAACCGCTGACCAACAGCGTTTCATCAACATGCTGAACGCTTGCCCTAACAGTGTGATCCGCATGAGCGATGATATCCAAGGTGTGGTTGAAACGTCACTGAACGTCGGTGTGATCACGACTGAAGCTGATAAAATCACGGTACTGTGCCTGATCCGCTCGCTGATCGACTCTGGCCGTAGCAATGTTGAAGGTATGCTGAAAGCTGTCGCAGCTCTTGCTGGCGCAAGTTGTGAGTTCTCCGGTACTTACCCTGGCTGGAAGCCTGATGCAGATTCTGAAGTCATGCACCTGTTTCGTAAAACGTACGAAGGCATCTATGGCCGCGTACCAAACATCATGGTGATCCACGCAGGTCTTGAGTGTGGTCTGTTCAAGAAGCCCTACCCGAACATGGATATGATTTCTTTCGGTCCAACTATCAAGTTCCCGCACTCACCGGACGAGAAAGTTCAGATCGACACCGTTGCCCTATTCTGGGAGCAAATGGTTGCGATCCTGAAGAACATTCCGGTAAAAGCATAATATTCACGGCTTAAGTGACTGATACGAAAAGCGAGCTCCTGTGGGCTCGCTTTTAAAACAACGACAGCTGTTGCGCCCGAGTACCAATCTCCAACCCAACACTGATCCCAATCAAGCGGATCTCCCTGTCCTGCTGGCGGGTCAAAGCCTCTTTCAACAGCCCAACAAACTGAGCCTTGTCCAACTTAGGCTGGGTATGCTCAACCGTGGTTTGCTGAAAGTCCGCAAACTTCACCTTTACGCCCTGCTTGGCAATATTGAGTTCAGGCCGGACCCGTTTGAGGCGCTTTTCCAATTCAGGAAACAACCGCTCTATCACTTCCCAGCATTGCTCATAACTACTGATATTTTGGGTGAAGGTTCGCTCTACCCCGACGGATTTACGTTCGCGCTCCACCACCACTTCCCGCTCATCAATCCCATGGGCACGGGACCATAGCGACTGGCCGAATTTGCCGAACTGCTGCAGCAGCAAATGCCTGTCGTATTGCTGCACATCTTTGCCGACATACAAACCTTTATCATGTAGCTTTTGGATGGTGACCTTGCCGACACCGGGGATTTTCTCAAGCTTCAAGTCAGCGACAAACTCGGGGATCTGATCGGGTGTCACAACATACTGACCATCGGGCTTATTGAGATCCGAGGCTATCTTGGCAATGAACTTAACCGGCGCAATCCCGGCTGATGCCGTCAGGTTCAGCTCCTCACGGATGGTGCGGCGGATATCTTCGGCAATCAAGGTTGCGGAGCCATGGCACAGCTCGCAGTCGGTCACATCAAGGTAGGCTTCATCGAGGGATAGCGGTTCTATTTTATCGGTATAACGCTGGAAGATTTCGCGGATCTGAATCGATACTTCCTTATAGACCGCCATCCGGCCAGATACCAACGTCAGGTGCGGGCAGAGCTGCATGGCCTTTCCGGTCGGCATCGCCGAGCGAACACCGTACTTGCGCGCCAGATAATTACAAGTGCTGATCACCCCTCGTTGCTCGGATCGCCCACCGATCGCAATAGGAATATCACGCAACTCAGGATTGTCTCGCATCTCGACCGCCGCGAAAAAGCAATCCATATCCACATGAATGATCTTTTTCTGCGTCTTGGCTGGGTTGGGGGGGGGCAACGGAGACATACGAACTAGCACCTGATTACTGTTTTTTTATACAGTAACATTATAGAGGCTAGAGCAAACAGTGTGAAGCATAACAAAAGCCCAGCAAAATGCCGGGCTTCAAATCAGGGTAAGCGAGCCAGTCAGGGCTTGCCCGATCAGATGATCTGGTTTTTCTTCCACTCTGCAGCGCGGGCTTCGCGCGCTTCACGTTTAAGGCGCGCATCACATGGCTCAGGGCAATCACACTCTTTGGCGATACCGATCCCGTCAAGACCACCACAGCTACCACTCACGCTTTTACGCTGGAAGATATAACCGACAGCCATCGCCGCGATAACCAACAAAAACACAGCAAAGGTCGTTACATAGATAACCATTGTTCAATCTCTACTTTTGGTTCATATAAGGGGCAAAAGCATCAGAAATATATTCCTTGAAGCCTTGCTCTGTTTTCACAACCAACAACAATGGAATCTGCTCTTGGTTAGCCAATGCCAGTGCCTTTTTCTCACCCATTACAGAGAATGCCGTCGCCAATGCATCTGACGTCATACTTGATGGGTGTAGCACTGTTACCGATACCACATGGTTAGAAATCGGCATACCGCTTTTGGGATCGATCAGGTGAGAATAACGCACACCATCTTCTTCGAAGTAGTTACGGTAATCTCCTGAAGTAGCAACCGCCATATCACCCGGCTCAATCACTTCTTGAATCGCTCGGCTACCGTCTTCGGTTGGCTTCTCAATCGCGATGCGCCATGGTACGCCTTCGAGGTTATTGCCTTTCAGGCTCAGTTCACCCCCAATCTCAACCAGGTAATCGGCCACGCCTAGATCATCAAAGTAATCGGCCACGACGTCAACCCCAAATCCCTTGGCAATCGAAGACAAGTCGACATACAACTCAGGGATATCCTTGGTCAGGGTGTTACCTTCCACACTCAAGTGGTGAATACCCACTATCTCGCGGCGCTCCGCCAGCTCCTGTTCGGTCGGAGTCTTCTCCGGACGCGCTTCAGGGCCAAAGCTCCACAAATTTACAATCGGTCCAACCGTTACATCCAATGCTCCGTCAGTCAGCTTAGCAAGGCGAATGGCCTCCGTCACCACTTTAGCCGTGTCGGCTGATACCTCGAACGGCTCATTGGCACGGAATTGGTTAAATTGACTGAGCTCGGAATGCTTACGGTAAGTCGACATCTGGTCATTAACCAATTCCAGTCGACGGTCAATTTCTGCCTGGATATCCGTGGCAGACGGTAAGCCTTCCTGCTTAATCAACTTAATTGAATAGTAGGTTCCCATGGTCGAACCGTTAAGGTGAATCAATTCACGCTGATCGCTACAAGCCGATAGGGTAATAACCAGCGCAAGCATCAGCAATGCGCGGTGCAGTAACGTCTTCATCCAACTACTCCCCAAATGAAAGACAGTCATTGTTATTAGTTATGTGAAAGCGCTAAGTATGAAAAACCATATGTTACATACCGTTATTATACGCTTATTACGAAAAAAGGCTGACCCCAGAGGGGATCAGCCAGTTTTTCAGTGTGTAGCTAATTAGCCACCGAAGTCATCCAACAGGATGTTTTCGTCTTCAACACCAAGATCTTTTAGCATGCCGATAACAGCCGCGTTCATCATTGGTGGACCACACATGTAGTACTCACAATCTTCAGGCGCTTCGTGATCTTTCAAGTAGTTCTCGTAGATCACGTTATGAATGAAGCCTGTGTAACCATCCCAGTTATCTTCTGGTAGTGGATCAGACAGAGCAACATGCCACTCGAAGTTGTCGTTATCCGCTGCTAGCGTATCGAAATCTTCAATGTAGAACATTTCACGCTTAGAACGAGCACCGTACCAGTAAGTCATCTTACGCTTAGATTTCAGGCGTAGAAGCTGGTCGAAGATGTGCGAACGCATAGGTGCCATACCAGCACCACCACCGATGAATACCATTTCGTTGTCAGTTTCTTTCGCGAAGAACTCACCGAATGGACCAGAGATAGTACACGTGTCACCAGCCTTAAGCGACCAGATGTACGATGACATAATGCCAGGTGGTACATCCGGGTTGTTTGGCGGCGGCGTTGCAATACGTACGTTCAGCTTGATCAAGCCTTTCTCTTCTGGGTATGACGCCATAGAGTAAGCACGGATTGAGTGCTCTTTCACGATAGACTCGTAACGGAACAGGTTAAACTTGTCCCAATCTTCACGATATTCCTCAGGAACATCGAAGTCAGAGTACTTAATGTGATGTGGTTCAGCTTCAATCTGAATGTAACCACCTGCACGGAAAGGAACTTCCTCGCCTTCAGGGATTTTAAGCACAAGTTCTTTAATGAACGTGGCTTCGTTATCATTCGAAAGAACTTCACATTCCCACTTCTTAACACCAAAGATTTCTTCTGGAAGCTCGATGTCCATGTCAGACTTAATGTTAACCTGACACGCTAAACGCTCGCCTTCACGTGCTTCACCTTTAGTGATGTGGTCAAGCTCAGTTGGTAGGATATCGCCACCACCAGTCTTCACTTTCACACGACACTGGCCACAAGAGCCACCGCCACCACATGCAGATGATACGAAAATACCATTCGCTGATAGAGCGTTTAACAGTTTGTCACCGGCAGCGGTTGTAATCGCTTTTTCCGGATCACCATTTACTGAGATAGTAATGTCACCTGATGGTACCAGCTTAGATTTAGCGAAAAGAATCACTAAAACTAGAGCCAGGATAATCAAGGTGAACATGACTACGCCAAGAATAATATCCATTGATTTTATTCCTTATTATCCTGATTACAGCTGAACGCCGGAGAAGGACATAAAGCCCAACGCCATAAGGCCAACGGTGATGAATGTGATACCTAGGCCACGAAGACCAGGAGGTACATCTGAGTATTTCATCTTCTCACGGATACCCGCAAGAGCAACGATTGCTAGCATCCAACCGATACCAGAACCTAGACCATATACAACAGACTCAGCAAAGTTGTAATCACGCTGCACCATGAAAGATACACCACCGAAGATTGCACAGTTAACTGTGATCAGCGGTAGGAAAATACCTAGTGCGTTGTATAGCGGCGGGAAGAAGCGGTCCAGAACCATTTCCAGGATCTGTACCAATGCCGCGATAACACCGATGAACGTAATAAAGTTCAGGAAGCTAAGGTCAACACCCGCAACAATGGCGCCGTCTTTTAGCAACAGGTTGTAGATCAAGTTGTTCACCGGTACAGCAATCGTTAGTACAACGATAACCGCGACCCCCAGACCGAAAGAAGTTTTTACTTTTTTCGATACCGCTAGGAATGTACACATACCTAGGAAGAACGACAGTGCCAAGTTCTCGATAAAGATCGATCGAACCAGAAGGCTAATATAATGTTCCATGTTCCCCTTACTCCTTCGCTTCGATTTGTTCTGGACGGATGATACGGATAGCCCAGATCATGAAACCAATCAGGAAGAACGCTGATGGTGCTAGGATCATCATACCGTTTGGCTGGTACCAACCACCGTCAGACACTAACGGTAGGATTTCCACACCGAATAGTTTGCCTGAACCAAATAGCTCACGGAAGAAAGCAACTGTGATAAGTACGAAGCCGTAACCAAGACCGTTACCAATGCCGTCTACTAGAGATGGCAATGGCTCAGACTTCATCGCGTATGCTTCAGCACGACCCATAACGATACAGTTCGTGATGATCAGACCAACGAATACAGAAAGCTGCTTCGAGATATCATAAACAAATGCTTTCAATACCTGGTCTACCACAATTACCAACGAGGCGATGATCGCCATCTGTACGATAATACGCACACTGTTAGGAATGTGGTTACGGATCAGAGATACGAACAAGTTAGAGAACGCACATACGAATGTTACCGCAAGGGTCATTACGAATGCTGTTTCTAGTTTGGTTGTAACTGCCAGTGCAGAACAAACACCAAGCATCTGAAGCGCGATCGGGTTGTTGTCGAGAAACGGCGCAAACAGAATCTTCTTCATTTCTTTAGTATCAGCCATTGTTTAGGCCTCCTTCACGCACTTTAGTCAGGAATGGACCAAAGCCCATGTCGCCCAACCAGAAGTCGAAGGTGTACTGAACACCATTTGCAGTTAGGGTTGCACCAGACAGGCCATCTACACCGTGGATATCGCCTTCAGGTGCACCACCTTTAACGACACGGATAGCTGGTTTGCTGTTGCTGTCGAACAATTCTTTACCAACGAACTGGGCGCGCCAGTTCGGGTTCTCGATCTCACCACCAAGTCCAGGCGTTTCACCCTGCTCGTAGTAAGTGATACCCGCAAGCGTGTTACCGTCAGTTTCTACGGCGATAAATGCGTACATCATTGACCACAGACCACCACCGTGTACTGGCAGGATAAGTTTCTCGATGTTATCGTTCGCATCTTTCACTAGGTAAACTGTTGCAACATTTGCACGACGAATGATCTTCGCTAGATCTTGGTCACCTGATAGGCGAATAGACTGAGCTGGATCTTTCGCTGCGTCACGCTGGCTGTACTCAGATGCCGTAGCACCTTCTTCAGTTTGCTCGACAAATTCACCGGTTTCTAGGTTAACAAGCTTAGGTTCGATGAACTGGTCATACGCTTCAGTAATGTTCGTGCCATCTTGAAGAAGGCCCGCTACTGAAAGGATATTGCGCTGAACATCAAGCACCGCATTCTTCTGCTGCAGTGGACGCAGAGCAACCGCCGCTGCTGATACCACGATTGAGCACACTAGGCTCAGTGCGATAACAACAATTAGCGTCTTTTTAATGCTATCGTTATTACTTGACATGACGAGCTAGTCTCCGCTTGATATTGCCCTGAACTACTAGGTTGTCAAATAGAGGTGCGAATAGGTTAGCAAATAGGATTGCTAGCATCATACCTTCTGGGTACGCAGGGTTAACCACACGAACCATAACAGCCATTGCACCGATTAGCGCACCGTACCACCACTTACCTTTATTGGTAAATGAAGCAGACACTGGGTCGGTTGCCATGAACATCATACCGAATGCAAAACCACCAAGAACTAGGTGCCAGTGCCATGGCATGCTGAACATTGCGTTAGTATCAGAACCAATAATGTTGAATAGCGTCGCTGTCGCGATCATACCGATAAGCGTACCCGCGATGATGCGCCATGAAGCAATGCCCATGAACACGATCATTGCGCCACCAAGGATGATAGCTAGCGTTGAAACTTCACCGATAGAACCAGGGATACGGCCGATGAACGCGTCCATCCAGCTTACTGCATCGCCAGTTACAGTGTTCATCACTGACGCTTGACCACCGTTTGCCCACTGGCTTAGTGCAGTTGCACCAGAGAAGCCATCTGCCGCAGTCCATACTAGATCACCAGAGATCTGAGCTGGGTATGCGAAGAATAGGAACGCACGGCCTGCCAAAGCAGGGTTAAGGAAGTTACGACCAGTACCACCGAAGATTTCTTTAGCAACGACAACACCGAAGGTAATACCTAGTGCTGCCTGCCATAGTGGTAGTGTTGGCGGTACGATCAGTGCGAAAAGGATTGAGGTTACGAAGAAGCCTTCGTTAACTTCGTGCTTACGCACCATACAGAATAGAACTTCCCAGAAACCACCTACTGCAAATACAACAGCATAAATAGGTAGGAAGTAGGTCGCACCCAGTAGCATTTTACTACCCCAGCCAGCGTCTGCTGACATGGTGCCGCCTAGCATTTCTGTTAGCCAGTAGTGCCAGTCACCTGCAACAAGCGTTGCCAGTTGCTCACCCACATACATGTGGTTAAGCGCAGTGATAGCCTGGTGGCCTGTGTTGTACATACCCCAGAACATTGCTGGGAAAACCGCAAACCACACCATGATCATGATGCGTTTTAGGTCAACGCTGTCACGAACGTGTGCGCTTGTACGTGTTACTTGGCCTGGCGTATACATCAAAGTTGCAAACGCTTCGTAAAGCGCAAACCACTTTTCATGCTTACCACCTGGCTCAAAGTGGTGTTCAACCTGCTCGAGTAAATTCTTGAGGCTCATGAATTACCCTTCCTTCTCAATTGTGTCCAGGCACTGACGTAGCATAGGACCAAATTCATACTTACCTGGGCATACGAACGTACATAGTGCTAGATCTTCTTCATCCAGCTCTAGTGCACCTAGCTGCTGAGCACTGTCAACGTCACCTGCACACAGGTCACGAAGAAGCAGAGTCGGCTCGATATCAAGCGGCATTACTTTTTCGTAGTTGCCGATTGGCACCATCGCACGCTCAGAGCCGTTCGTCGTCGTGGTCATGTTGAATAACTGACCCGGGAAGAACTGGCTTAAGAAAGAGCGAGTAACAGAGAATTTGTTTTTACCTGGTACGATCCAGCCCAAGAATTCTTTTTCACGGCCTTCGCGAAGAGCAGAAATCTGCAGGTGGTAGCGACCAAGGTAGGCATGAGGGCCTGCGGCATTAACACCGTTCAGTACAGAACCAGAAAGAATACGCAGTTCGCCTGGCATCATTTCAGAGTCTGTGATCTGCTCGATAGACGCACCAATTTGAGTACGAACTAGACGAGGGTTGTTAACAACAGGACCAGCCAGAGATACCACACGATCAGTGAATAGCTCACCAGTCAGGAACAACTTACCGAATGCGATAACGTCCTGGTAATTGATGTGCCATGCTACGTTCTCGATGCTTGCACCGAACAACGTGTGGATGTGAGTACCGACCAGACCCGCAGGGTGCGGACCGTTGAATACATGCTCTTCCACATTGGCTTCACTGCAGCGAGGTAGGCTTGCACCAGACTTACAAACCAATACTTTACCGCTCGTTAGGCGAGACAATACTGTCAAACCTGCGATAAATGCATCGTTTTGCTCGTTGATAACAACTTCTGGGTTAGCTGCTAGAGGATTGGTGTCTAGAGCCGTTACAAAGATAGCCTGAGTCTCAGCATCGATCGCAGGGACCTTGCTGAACGGACGCGTACGAAGCGCTGTCCACATACCAGACTCAACAAGCTGATCTACTAGTACAGAGCGCTCAAGTTGAGCAATCTGACCAGCGTCATAGCTGTTGAATGTAACCTGCTCGTCGCCTTCTACATCAATCACTACGGATTGTAGAACACGCTTTGCACCACGATTGATTTCTGCAACCTTGCCACTGGCTGGAGCAGTGAACTTAACGCCTGGGTTCTTCTTGTCTTCAAAAAGAACCTGACCTTTTTTCACTACATCCCCTACGCGGGTATGCATTGTAGGACGCATACCAACATATTCTTCGCCAAGCAAGGCGACACGTGTGATGGCCTTGCCATCATTTATCGCCTGGGTAGGAGTCCCTGAAATTGGGATATCCAGACCCTTTTTTATTGTAATCATACGCACTTGCACTACATTAACGGGAAAAAAATTTTCTATTGCGCAATTTAGACACGACTTTCCTTCGTCCGAAGCCGGTTTGATCCAAAACCAGCAACGCAACATCCTATTCACTTACTCATCACACTTTAAGTGTCGAGTAATTTTGAGGCCAGAATTTTAGCACTATTTGGTTGGATTTTACCATGGCAAACAGCGCTAATCGGACTGAAAATCGGCTAACTCTTTAAACGCAATATCCTTGTTGGGTCATTATTTTGAACTGACACACAAAAGTGACAATCCTGTGCGCTTATCATTTCCATTACAGCCACACCAACAATTTAATAAGAAACCAACAACTGTCACACGGTCACAACAATGGGGCGAAATGCCCCATTGTTATATGTTTCAAATATGTCGCAATGTTAACCATCGTTAACATCTACTAAGGCATAAATAACCCCTTGGCGGTACGACTCTTTCCACCACAAAAACGGACAATTATCCTAAATTTATTCAAAGTCAGGCTCACTTGCCTATTGGGCTTGGTCCACACTGCAGCCATTGGTTTTTCGTTATATTTTTTAATGGCAACCTTTCGCTTTGCGAACTGACAGACCCAATTATAGACAGCAGAAGTCAAGTTATAGGCTCGAGCTGTCATTGCTGGAACGAAATCAAGCCAATATCCCCAAATCACGCCTAGGTGCTTGGGTATAATAGGCGGTATCTTTGCAATAGTACGAAATTGATTGAAGAAATGATGCGCCAAGTCTCAAACTTCAGTGTGAAAAAAAGCGCAATCATTGTGGTTTCATATCTAGTTCAGCTGTCAGTCAGCCTAATTTACTGCCACCACGGCACGCCGGCGATGCTGGCGCCCCTTCTTGCTGGCTCTGCCACTCACTTTCGGTATAGGTGTGAATCGCCAAGGCATGAATATGGTTGGCAAGCTCGTCAGCCAAGGCCGAGTTCACAGCGCGATGACGGCCAATAAGACGCATCCCCGTAAACTGCTCACTGACTACAATCACTTTGAAATGGCTCTCTGAACCTTCCGGTACATTGTGCATGTAACTTTCATTGATCACTTCAAGATGAAGGGGTGAGAACGCGTGCTGTAGTTTATCTTTTATACGCTCTTGGATCATGGTGTACCTTTTACAGAGAAATATCAGTACTACTGACGGCAACTTATGTGCGGTAGTAATATAAAGACTGACATAAAATGTGTTTTAAGTAGTGGCTGGTTTTGCGAAAATACCAGTCAATGAGTAAACATACCGTAAAGTAACCGTTAATGAAACCAGAGCTAACCCTTCATGAGCGTACGCTGATTCTACAGCGATACCCAGTAAGGAACACCGAAACCCTGCAGGCATGGGACGCAGCAGACGAGTACCTGATCAACCATGTCAAAGAGGCTGATATCACCCTCGACCCAGCGCGTCCGATCCTGATCCTGAACGATAGCTTCGGGGCACTTAGCTGCTGGTTTGCCAACGACGGTAAGATCACAACCGTCACTGATTCATTTATATCAGCACAAGGCTGTATGGCCAACCTTGCAGAGAATCAGCTTCCTGAAGTAAACATCATCGACGGCCTCGCGGAGCTACCAGAAAAACCACAACTGGTTTTGATGAAGTTGCCAAAAAACAACCGCTTTCTGGTATGGCAGTTACAAAAGCTTTGCCAATTACTGCCTGCTGACTGTACGGTGATTGCAGCAGCCAAAGCGAGAGACATCCATTCCTCGACCTTGAAGCTGTTCGAAAAACACCTCGGCGAAACCAAAACCTCGCTAGCCGTGAAAAAATCTCGGTTAATTTTCTGCCAAGCCAATCCTACACTTGCCCAGCCACTACCGGCTCCGCAGCAATGGGGTGTCCCAGAGCATGACATCACATTGAGCAACCATGCCAATGTATTTTCCAGTGATAGCTTAGATATCGGTGCCCGCCTGCTGCTCGAGCATATCCCAAGTGGCAATCAATATCAGGACATCGTCGATCTCGGTTGTGGCAATGGTGTGATTGGCATCAAGGCTGCTCGCCTCAACCCACAGGCAAATGTGGTATGTGTCGATGAGAGCTACATGGCTGCCGCATCTGCCCGCATGAACGCGGAGGCAAACCTTGATAATCCATCGCAACTGACAGCGAGAGTCAACAACTGCCTAGACAACTTTCCAGCCCAGAGCGCCGATTTAGTCTTGTGCAATCCTCCCTTCCACCAGCAGGCGGCTATCACTGACCATATTGCTTGGCAAATGTTTTGCGACGCCAAGCATGTGCTGCGCGGTAGCGGCAAGCTGATTGTTATTGGTAACCGCCACCTGGGATACGGTGGCAAACTCAAACGTTTATTTGGCAATGTCACCGTCATAGCCCAAAATAACAAATTTGTCGTTTATCAATCAGATAAGTAAATTACAATATCACTTTTTACGGGGAGCTTGCGCAGCCCCCGCCTATACCCAAGGATAGAATGACTATGAAGAAGCTTCTTGTTGCTGCCTCCGTGCTTGCCCTGACGGCCTGTTCTACCCCGTCTGAGCCTCAGCTGTCCATCAGCCCGGAACCGGTGATCGCCTCACAACCTCTGGTACAAGGCAAGAGCATTAATCTCGATAGCCGCGATCTTCGTACGGCGCAATTCATTGCTGTTGTCGATAATGGCCGTGAAAATGTTCAGCCGCTACACAGCAACGAAAACCTCCGTACCACAATGGAAGGTGCGCTATCACGTCAGTTGACCGCCCAAGGCTATACCATTGCTGAAGACAGCGAGGGGACCTTGCGCCTTGATATCCTTGAAGCGATGGTCAACGTCAAGCACAGCGTAGTAAGCCACGAACTGAGCAGCAAGCTCCAGCTGCAACTTGTCGTGGAAACGCCAAAAGGTAAATTTGTTAAACGCTATTCCGGCAAATCGGCCCGCAATGGTGCAATGAGCGCATCGGTTGAGGATATGGAACAGTCAATGAACCATTTAATCACAGCGGTACTTAAAGACATCTATGCTGATCCTGAGTTAAATGCTTATATGCAGGAGAACCTATAATGCGTCGCTTGCTATCTACCCTATTACTTTGCCTGGCAATTCCGGTCAGTGCTGCCACCCAAGTTTCGGTCACAACTAACCTGGGTGAGTTCGTCATTGAACTTGAACAAGAAAAAGCCCCGATTTCGAGCGAAAACTTCCTTCGTTATGTGGAGGATGGCAGCTATGAAGGAACGATTTTTCACCGTGTTATCCCGGGTTTTATGGCTCAAGGCGGTGGTTTTGACAAAGATCTCAAACGTCGTTCAGGCTATGAGCCTATTAAGAATGAGTCCACCAATGGCCTGAGCAATGCCAAAGCCACGGTCGCGATGGCCCGCACCCAAGATCCGGACTCAGCAACTCGCCAGTTTTATATCAACTACCAAAATAATACCTTCTTAGATGCACAAGGCAGCCGCCCGGGTTATGCGGTATTTGGCAAAGTTGTGAGCGGCTTCCCAGTTATTGAAAAAATGACCGAAATTCCCACGACAACTATCCGCTCTATGGGTATGAAAGATGTTCCTGAGCAGCCTATAGTTATTGAAAGTATCAATATTATTAAAAATTAGACACAAGCTAATGTCACCTGATCATTAGTTTGTGATCAGGTGACTGCTATGCTCAAACTTGTCTCTTCCAATCATGCAACCCATGCTGAGTTAATCAGCCAGCATATTGCCGACCATGCTCCGGCGATTGCACTCAGTGCCTTGGGGACGATTAACGGCGACGTCAATTATGACGCCATGAAAACGACCATCACCGAACATCTTCATGAATGGTGGCTGCTCTCTGTCCCTTCTGGCTCCCCAGACGATCACTACGAGTCTACCTACTGGTACTTAGTCCACTTACTGGAATCGTTGGAAGAGCATGAATTGCTGGGCAATAACTTTTTGCAATACAAAGTAGCTTCGGCTGCACAGTTTCTGCTCGGGCTCGGTGAACGGCAGGAAAAAATGCAGGGGATCCGTCCTTAATCTTCGCCCTATCTCTCCCCTTCCCACCGTCTCACCCAGCCGTGTTTCAGAGATATACAAGTTTCATACTTTGCGACCACCTTTTACTGTATTTTTACTTAATTACTCGGTAGCTTGCGGGTATACCTGTATATACTACTGGCTGCTAATTCAGAAATACCTGAGGGATCCATGGAGCAATCGATTGAAAATGAAAAACTTGGCTGGCGAGTATATCTAGAGAAAAAAGTCCTGATCATGTTGGCACTGGGCTTCTCTTCCGGCCTGCCTTTGCTACTGGTATTTGGGACCTTATCTTTCTGGCTTCGGGAAGCCGAAGTGAGTCGCACCGATATCGGTTTTTTCAGCTGGGTGGCACTGGCCTACGGCTTTAAATGGATCTGGTCACCGCTTATCGACCGCTTCCCAATTCCGATCTTGTCATCACTGCTAGGAAGACGCCGAGGCTGGATGATCTTCTCGCAGCTACTGATCATTGGCTCCCTGATCGGAATGGCGGTCAGCAATCCACAGGGCGACTTGGTTCAATTGGCTATTTTTGCCGTCATCGTCGCTTTTTCTTCGGCGTCACAAGACATTGTGATTGATGCTTATCGCATTGAATTAGCTTCCGAGCGATTACAGGCGGCACTCGCTGCTGCCTACATGACCGGTTATCGTCTCGCAATGATCATGGCGGGAGCTGGGGCACTGGCATTTGCTGCTTGGTTTGGTTCGAATACCGGCTACGATCCTGAAGGCTGGAAGTATGCCTATTTCATTATGGCAAGCCTGATGTCGGTCGGTCTTATTACTGCGCTATGTATTCATGAGCCGACCATTGATAGCTCAGCCATCGATAATGTCGAGAAAGAATTCCGCCAAAGCCTCATAGCCAAAGGGACCTCACCGCGCAAGGCAAGGCTCATCGCTTGGTTCTATGCCGCCGCTGTGATGCCATTTAAGGATTTCTTCGATCGCTATGGTAAACAAGCCCTGCTGATCCTGGCCCTTATCAGTTGCTACCGGATTTCCGATGTCGTCATGGGTGTGATGGCCAATGCCTTCTACGTCGATATGGGCTTTACCAAAACCGAGGTGGCCTCGGTGTCAAAAATCTATGGCGTTATCATGACACTATTAGGGGCCGGCCTTGGCGGGATCTTGGTCAGCAAATACTCCACCATGCGCATTCTTGCCTTGGGGGCAGTGCTCGCTGCTCTCACCAATTTGGCCTTCATGGTATTTAGCTATATCGGCAATAGCCTACCGATGCTGACCTTGGTCATTTCACTGGATAACCTCAGTGCCGGCATAGCGACTGCCGCTTTCATTACCTTCATGTCGAGCCTGACCAATGTGGCTTTCTCTGCCACACAATACGCGTTGTTCAGTTCCATCATGCTGTTGTTCCCGAAATTCATTGCCGGTTTCTCAGGCTTGTATGTCGACATGTACGGATACAACATCTTTTTCCTCACCACCGCCCTTATCGGTCTGCCAGTACTGGGGTTGATCTACATCGTCAACAAGCACAGTACCAGCTTCAGCACAAAGAACGACTAGCAACACAATTGCGCCTCCCCTAATATTCGGTAGCGCCTAAAGGAAGTATTCTGTTGAGCAGAAATACTTCCTTTTTTATTTTCTGCACTTTTCATCCCCATTTGAGATAGCAAAACCGCGCTTAGAGTACCCTCTTCACACTTAGTTCAGAAAATTTACTTTAAAACGCACAAAAAACACGCTAAAGATCACTTTTTCTTCAACTTGAAATCGATTACAGTCGATCGAGATCACATTTAGCAAAGGATTGCGCAATCGTTACATTCACAAAGGTGACATAAAGCAATACACTCTCCGCCAACAGAACACGGACAGACAAAAGTCCGGTCTTAAAACACAATTAGCGAGAGTTCACCCCATGCGTAAATCACTAGTAGCACTAAGCGTTCTAGCTGCCTCTGCTGTTCCAGCAGTTAATGCGGCTGATTACTCTGACGACATCCACAAAAACGACTACAGCTGGTCTCAGTTCAACCTGATGGCAGCCGTTGACGAGAAAGGTGCAGGCCCAGAGTCAACTCACGATTACCTAGAGATGGAATTCGGCGGTCGTTCAGGCATCTTCGACCTATACGGTTACGTTGATGTGTTCAACCTAACAAGTGATTCAGGCAGCGACAAAGACGGCGCTGAAAAAATCTTCATGAAGTTCGCACCGCGTATGTCTCTTGACGGTCTAACAGGCAAAGACCTGTCTTTCGGTCCAGTACAAGAGCTATACCTAGCGACTGTTATGGAGTGGGGTGGCAACTCTGGTGTTAACTCTCAGAAAATCGGTCTAGGTTCAGACGTAATGGTTCCATGGTTGGGCAAAATTGGCCTAAACCTATACGGTACTTACGATTCAAACGAGAAAGATTGGAACGGCTTCCAAGTATCTACCAACTGGTTCAAGCCTTTCTACTTCCTAGACAACGGTACGTTCATTTCTTACCAAGGTTACATCGACTACCAGTTCGGTATGGAAGATGACGCTGCATACCAGTCAAGCCACGGCGGTGCAATGTTCAACGGTATCTACTGGCACTCTGACCGCTACGCAGTGGGTTACGGTCTGAAACTATACAACAACGTATACGGCTTTGAAGACGGTGCAGCTCTACCATGGGCACCAGAAGCTGAGTCTTCAGGCGTTGGTCACTACTTTAGCGTAACTTACAAGTTCTAAGTTACGGCTCTCGTAGCTGATAGAAAAAAGCACCTTCGGGTGCTTTTTTTATGACTTTTGCATTACCCCGAACTTCCCCTCTCAAATCTAAGATAGAAATTACTTTCGAGACACCCTGTCTTTGTTATTCATTTTTGGCACATTTTTCCAGCAATAAGATTTCCGCACGCAAGAACCTTGCCGTAGTTGCAAGACAGGCCGCCCCCAAAGCACTAATCCGCTAACCTTTACTTAACACTGGACTACGCCAGACAACATGGTCGTTCAGTGCCCATAAGCAATGGCAAATGGCTAGCGAGACACTATCATGCATAAAACCCTGACCGCTTTAAGTATCAGCGCAGCAGCAATGCTGCCAACTGTCAGCTTTGCTGTCGATTATTCAGATGATATCCATAAAAACGACTATAAATGGCTTCAATTCAATCTCATGTACGCCCTTGAAGAGCTCCCAAGATCACCTGACGCACATTCCGGTCATGATTATTTGGAGATGGAATTCGGCGGACGCTCCGGTATCTTTGACCTTTATGGTTACGTTGATGTTTTTGATTTAACCGATCACGATGCCAGCGATAAGAATGACGGGGTTAAAATCTTTATGAAATTTGCCCCTAGGCTTTCCCTTGATGCCATGACCAAAAGAGATCTTTCAATCGGGCCATTCCAAGAATTTTACATCGCCACCTTGTTCAATTGGGATGGTGGCTATGCCAAAGAAAGTGATTTTCCCCCGGTCAACAACTCCTTCTGGGGCATAGGCTCAGACGTTCAGGTTCCTTGGTTTGGCAAAGTCGGCCTCAACCTTTATGGCCTCTATGATATTAACAACAAAGACTGGAACGGCCTGCAGTTATCAACTAACTGGTTCAAACCCTTTTATACGTTCCCCAATGATAGCTTTATTGCCTACCAAGGCTACATCGATTATCAGTTTGCAGCCGATGACACCTTCAAGGGTAATTCACAAGCCAACCATGGTGGGGTAATGTTCAACGGCTTCTACTGGCATTCTGACCGTTATGCCGTGGGCTATGGCTTCAAACTCTATAATGATGTTTACCTCATAGAAGATACCAGTAGCTTCGAATCCACTGGTATTAGTCATTACTTCTCTGTCACCTATAAATTCTAAAGCCACCTTTATCCGCTCAGGGAGGAGCGGACTAAATCTCTTCTTCCCCGCTTTAACGGTGTTATTATCCCGACATAGTCATCCAATACACGGAAGCAAATTGTGAACATCACCATTCTAGGAGCCGGTGCCGTCGGTAGGCTATGGGGCTGCAAACTCGCTAATCAACACAACGTCCATTTCTGGACGCGCGACAATCACCAAAAGTTAGCTATTCACCTAACAGGCACTGATGCGACTGCCAAGCTCACGCCGAAATCCACCTCTCTGTTTGAGGCTAACCAACCCCCTTTATTGGCGAGCAGTGATCTGGTGTTAGCCACCGTCAAAGCCTTTCAGGTCGGTGCCGCCATTCAAGCGATCAAACCGCACCTGAATCCCGAGACTGCAGTAGTGATCATGCACAACGGCATGGGTAGCCAGCAAACCGTATTGGACCTACTGCCCAACAACCCGATCATTTATGCCACCACCGCCCAAGCCGCTTTCCGCCCTAGTCAGGATGAAGTGCACCACACAGGTATTGGCCCTACCCTGCTGGGAAGCATTACGCCACACGGCATCCAGCACCAGCAACTGGCACACTTACTTGATGATGCCCTGCCCCCTTGCCAATGGGAGGACGATATTAACCAACCGTTATGGAACAAATTGGCTATTAACTGTGCTATCAACCCGCTGACAGCACTTCATCTTTGCAAGAACGGCAAACTGGCAAGGTCAGAATTCGATACCGAACTAGACGCTATTTGCCAAGAAGTCGCTTTGGTTATGTCCGCAGAGGGATACCCAGTTACCGCCTCAGTGCTCAGACAACGGGTCGATACGGTAATAAATGCAACGGCTGACAATTTTTCTTCCATGAATCAGGATGTTTGCCATCAAAGGCAGACAGAAATCGACTATATTAGCGGGTATCTCATTGCCCGGGCGGCAACACATAACATTGAAGCCCCTCACAACCATCGCCTGTGGCAGGCTATAAAAGAATTGGAGAGAAAATACCATGACCAATGACAGCACCAGCCCGAACCCTATCAAGGTCGCTGTATGCATTGCACCAGGAACGGAAGAGATAGAAGCCATCACGACTATCGACATGTTGGTTCGCGCCAATTTTTCGGTAACGACGGCCAGCGCTGCGTCCGACGGGGCGTTGATCATGGAAGGCTCGCGAGGGATCAAACTGGTTGCCGATACAGCCTTGGTCAATATTGCCGATGAACCGTTTGACTGTGTGGTACTTCCCGGTGGGCTTGGCGGGGCGGAATGCTTTCGTGACAGCCCGCTGTTGGTTGAGTTTGTCAAACAGCACAAATACGATGGTAAGTTAGTTGCGGCTATATGTGCTGCTCCAGCCCTTGTGCTTGAACACCACCAGCTCTACCCTGAAGCCCTGATGACATCGCACCCTAGCTTCCATGACCGTATTCCGGCAGAGCGTCTTCGCACCAAACGCGTGGTCTATGATGTCAACAACCGCTTGCTAACCAGCCAAGGGCCGGGCACCGCAATGGAGTTTGCGTTTGAAATCATCAACCACCTTGCCGGCAAGGAAAAGTCGGCCGAGGTTGCAGAGCCAATGGTGGTATGGCCGAACATGCACTACACGGTGTTACCAAGAAAATAGGTAAAACATAAAACTACCGACATAAAAAAACGAGAGCCAAGGCTCTCGTTTTTATACATACAGTTTTTACTGATTTAAGGACGGTAGACCTTCACGTTGTCAAAGCCGTTCTCTTTCAGGTAAAGCGCCTGTAGGCGACTCATGACACCACGGTCACAGTACAGCAGATAGGTTTTATCCTGCGGCAAGTCACCAAACTGGGTCGCCAGTTTGTAGAACGGAAGGTGCTTCACATCGACATTGCCGAGCTCAAGCGGGTTCTCGTCTTCTTCATCCGGGCTACGGATATCCAGTACCACAGCGTCCGTTTCGATCTGGTCTACCAGCTCGATTTCCGGAGCCTGCTCTTGGCTTTCTTTCTCAATATCTCGGATATCAATCACACGCGCCTCAGAAACCACTCGCTCTAGAACAGTGTAATCGAACTTCGCTTCCTCGGTTTCCAGCTTATGCAATACCGCTTTCACCGTCGGGCTCTTGGAGATCACACCGCAGAATTCCGGCATAGTCTTGGCAAAATCTTCGGTACCGATTTTACGGGCAACATCGATGATGTCTTCTTTGTCCCAGTTGATCAGCGGACGCAGGATCAGCGTATCGGTCACGTTATCAATATGGCGCAGGTTAGTCAGAGTCTGGCTCGATACCTGACCCAAAGCTTCACCAGTCACTAATGCTTGAATACCAAAACGCTCAGCAACCATACCTGCAGCACGCATGAACATACGTTTAAGCACAACGCCCATCTGGCCGTCATCAATGTTTTCAAGGATTTCGCCAACAACAGGTTCGAAGTCGATCGCAATAAACTTCACTTTAGCGGATGAGCCATACTTCTTCCACAAGAAGTGAGAAACCTGCTTTACACCGATTTCATGCGCTGGGCCGCCCAAGTTGAAGAAGCAATAATGCACTTTACTGCCGCGCTTGATGTGAAGATAACTTGAAACACCAGAGTCAAAGCCACCAGAAATCAAGCTCAATACGTCTTCCTGAGTGCCCAACGGGAAACCACCCAAACCTTTATGGCGGGCAAGGATCTGGTTCAGCTTCTCATTTTGCACTTCGACACGGACAGTCATATCCGGGTTCTTCAGCTTCACCGACGCCGACTCAACAGCTTGGTTGAGTCCACCGCCCACATAGCGCTCAAGCTCGATCGAAGTAAAATCATGCTTACCGGTACGTTTAGCACGAACACAGAAGGTTTTGCCTTCTAGAGTGTTACCAACATGTGCGAGAGTCTGCTCGTAGATGTCGTGCAAATCGGTGAAGTCAGTCTGCTTAACTTCCAGCACATGGTGGATCCCCGGAGTCTGGGTCAAGACGGTCAGTATCGCTTCACGCTGGCTGTCGTCTTTTGGCACCACTTCAATATGGCTGCGGCGATTGATCACCGCAATAGACTCACATGAACGCTGAAGGATAATGCGAATGTTACATTCTAAGATTCTGGTAAAACGCTTACGTACAGATTCACTCTTTACGAAAATCTCAGGATGGGGTTTAACAATAAATTTCATAACACGCTTCGCTACACTGGGCCAAACAATACCAAAAAGGCTGAAAGGCGCGGATTATACAGCAAGCAGGCTGTTGCTGAAACAAGGATATTATATCTAAGTAACTTCAAGGTGCTTAAATATAGTGTAGGCATATTTTCATTTGTCGTTAGGCAGTTGCTTAACGACGGATAAAACAAAGACCGCCTCCTACTAAGGAGACGGCCTGTAAAATCACGTCAAACATGGCTTACTGAGCACTTCGGCTAGAGATTTCTTCACTGTAGTGAGGTTCGCCTTGCATGATGGAAATTTCTACCCGCCGGTTGGCTTTGCGCTCTTCCGGTGTAGCATTCTCATTCAGAGGCTGGGTGCCAGCCAGCCCAACCACACGCAGACGCTGGGGATCAAACCCTTCAACCTGCTCCATTTCCTGAGCTACCGACACTGCCCGCTGGGCAGATAAATCCCAATTGGAGCGGTAGAGCTCGGAGTCCAGTTTCTGGTTGTCGGTATGGCCACTGATCCTGATCCCCCCGGGAACATCTTTCACCAAATCAGCAACCTGTCGGATCAATGGACGGAATTTGGGTTGTAGGAATGCCGAACCTTCAGGGAAGGCCCCTTTTTCCTTAACCCGAATCACCACTTGCTGGCCGAGGTTTTCCACCTCGATTGCCCCTTCGTCTATTTCACGGTTCAGGGCTTGCTTTAGCACTTCCAATACCTGCTCTTGGGCTTCGGTCATTTCCGATTCGTTATTCTGATTTTGCTGGGTCGCTACCTCAGCGCTCTGACCGCCAGTCATCTTTCCAGCATCTCGCTTGGTGCCGCCGGCACGGTCTGAATCACCGTCATGAAAATCCAACGTCCGTTGGGTCATATCAATGGTCTGCTGCATGATCACCTCAATCGGTGTCGGCTCTGGCCTGCCAGGGCGGAACTCCTGGGCGATCACACTGGTCCCTTTAGGGATGTCTTTCACTTCCAGCATGTTTTGTACACCAAAGGCGAATTTCATCGAACCGGCGATCTGCTTGAATTTCAGTACATCCATTTCGGAAAATGACAACAACAGAACAAAGAAACACATCAGCAGCGACATCAAGTCAGCAAAGGTGCCCATCCACTGTGGCTGACCCGGAGGGGGACATTTATGTTCTTCTTCCATCAGCCCTCCTTAATCATCAACGTTAATGGTACGTTTTTTCTCGTTGAGATAGTTTTTCAGGTAGCTGTCGATAACCCGGGGGTTCTGACCATCCTGAATAGCCAACACCCCATCAAGGATCAGACGGCGGTTAAGTTTTTCTTCATCTTTGCGCAGACCCAATTTTGCCGCTATTGGCAACATCACCATGTTGGCCATAATGGCACCATATAAGGTTGTCAAAAGGGCAACGGCCATCGCCGGGCCGATTGATTTAGGGTCGTCCATGTTTGACAGCATGGCCACCAGACCGATCAGGGTACCTATCATCCCCATCGCAGGAGCGACATCGCCAAGCGCTTTGAAGATACCAATCCCAAGCTCATGACGTTCATTGGTCAAGGCGATGTCTTTTTGCAGTGTCGCCCTTACCACATCGGCATCATGACCATCCACCAGCAAATCGACGCCTTTGCGCAGGAAACTATTATCCACTTCCATTTCTTCAAGCGCGAGGAAACCGCCTTTACGTGCGGCATCAGCCATCTCGACAATTTTTGCAATCAAATCTTCCGGATTGTCGTTCTTGAACATAAATGCCTTAACGGCAATTTTGGTGGCCCCCAAAAACTGGCCAACGCTGTATTGCATCAAGGCTACAAACAACGAACCACACAAAACAATCAAAATCGACTGGGTGTCAACGAACATGCCAAAGCTGCCGCCGAGCACCATGGCCATAATGACAAAAGCAAATGCCCCAATTAATCCTATAAGGGTCGCCAAATCCACTTGGTAGTCTCCAGTTCGTTGCACTTGTGAATCAGTATTGAACGGTACATTGTATCGAGCCCCTTGTGACCTTTCAAAGACACAATGCCAAAAGGGCTGCATTCGTTCATTATTCGTGCTTCAGGTGACCTCAATATGAAGCTAACACCAGCATTTTTCGTTATTGAAAGTTATTATCGGCACTTTGCTGCTTAGGTTTAGCTTTGTAGGGAGAAAAAAAGAAAAATCCTGTTTGCCACACAGATTACTGTGAGATAATTTGACCCAGATTACGCTCTACGCTATTTTTCGAGCACTTAGAAGAGAAATGACACCACTATGGCAGCCAAAAAACCTGAAAATATGGCCTTTGAAGCCGCACTGGATGAACTAGACGCAATCGTCAATGAGTTGGAATCCGGAGACATTGCGCTCGAAGATGCACTGAAAAAATTCGAACGCGGCATTGCCCTTGCTCGCACTAGTCAGCAGAAATTGACCCAAGCCGAACAGCGCGTTGAAATCCTGCTTCAGGCAGATGACGAAGCTCCCCTGACCAAGTTTGATACAAATAATGAATAACACGCCATCACTGTCGCAATCACTTCAGTTTTATCAAGCACGCAATAACCAACAGCTTGGACAGTGGATTGATGCCCAGCCTTTTGCTGAGCTACCACTTATCCAGGCCATGAAACATGGTACTCTTCTGGGTGGTAAACGTGCCCGTCCATTTCTGACTTACGTTACCGGAGAGATGCTAGGTGCCGATATTGTTGATCTAGATACGCCAGCTGCGGCGGTAGAGTGCATCCACGCTTATTCGTTGATCCACGATGATCTTCCGGCAATGGATGATGATGATCTGCGTCGCGGCCAGCCAACCTGCCATATTGCCTTTGATGAAGCAACCGCCATTTTGGCTGGTGATGCACTGCAAACTTTGGCATTTGATATTCTCGCTTCAGGCTCTCTAGGTACTGACGGTGAAGCCAATCGGGTCGCGATGATCCGCGAGCTGGCCAAAGCGTCTGGCGCCAGCGGCATGTGCATGGGCCAAGCCCTTGACCTAGATGCAGAAGGTAAACATGTCGGCCTTGAACAGCTTAAAAACATCCATCGTCACAAAACCGGTGCCCTGATCCGCTGCGCGGTCCGCCTTGGCGCATTAGCAGCTGGTGAAAAAGGCGTTGCCATTTTGCCTCAACTTAATGCCTATGCCGATGCAATTGGTTTGGCGTTTCAAGTCCAAGACGATATCCTTGACGTAATAAGTGATACCGAAACCTTGGGCAAGCCGCAAGGTTCGGATATCGAGCTGGAAAAAAGTACCTATCCTGCTCTTCTCGGGTTGGATGGCGCCAAGGCAAAAGCTCAGCAACTGTACCAACAGGCACTACACGCATTGAGTGCAATCCCTTACAATACTGAACAACTAGAAGTTTTTGCCCGATACGTCATCGAGCGCAATAACTAAAAACAGCAAAGCGCCGTGAATGTTATGACACTGGATATTTCGAAATACCCTCATTTGGCGTTGGCCAACACCCCAGATGAGTTACGCCTGCTGCCTGCAGAAAGCCTGCCAGCAGTGTGCGACGAGCTACGCACCTACCTACTGAATTCAGTCAGCCAGAGCAGTGGCCACTTTGCCTCTGGCCTGGGTGCTGTCGAGTTAACCGTCGCACTGCATTTTGTATACAACACACCGTTCGATCACCTGATTTGGGATGTCGGCCATCAGGCCTATCCGCACAAAATCCTGACTGGCCGTCGTGACCAGATGCCGACCATCCGCCAAAAGAACGGGGTGCACCCATTCCCGTGGCGTGAAGAAAGCGAATACGATGTGCTGTCTGTCGGCCACTCTTCCACCTCAATCAGTGCCGGGCTGGGGATGGCTATCGCGTCTGAAAAGGAAGGGATGGGTCGTAAGGTTGTCAGTGTCATTGGTGATGGTGCCATTACTGCTGGTATGGCTTTCGAAGCCATGAATCACGCAGGTGGCGTCCACTCAGACATGCTGGTGATCCTCAACGACAACGAAATGTCGATCTCAGAAAATGTCGGGGCGCTAAACAATCACCTAGCACGTTTGCTGTCCGGTAACCTCTATACCACTATCCGTGAAGGCGGTAAAAAAGTTCTGGCTGGTGCGCCCCCCATCAAAGAGTTGGTCAAGCGTGCCGAAGAGCATCTCAAAGGCATGGTTGTTCCGGGAACCATGTTCGAAGAGCTTGGCTTCAACTACATCGGTCCAATCGACGGCCATGATGTCGAGGAGCTGGTCAAGACCCTCAAGAACATGCGTAACCTCAAAGGCCCGCAGTTCCTGCACATTATGACCAAGAAAGGCAAAGGCTACGCCCCTGCCGAAGCGGATCCAATCAACTACCACGCAGTCCCTAAGTTTGATCTGAACCAGAATCCAATCCCGAAAGCGAAAAGCCAGCCAACCTTCTCCAATGTCTTTGGCGACTGGTTGTGTGACATGGCCGAGCAGGATGAAAAGCTGATGGCTATCACGCCAGCTATGCGTGAAGGGTCGGGTATGGTGCGCTTCTCCAAAGAATACCCATCACAGTATTTTGATGTGGCAATTGCCGAGCAGCATGCTGTAACACTGGCAACCGGTATGGCCATTGGCGGCTACCACCCGGTTGTGGCAATTTACTCGACGTTCCTGCAGCGCGGCTATGATCAGTTGATCCACGATATCGCAATTATGGATCTGCCGGTGATGTTTGCCATCGACCGGAGCGGCCTAGTTGGCGCCGACGGGCAAACCCACCAAGGAGCCTTCGATATCAGCTTTATGCGCTGTATTCCAAATATGGTGATTATGGCGCCAAGCGATGAAAATGAGTGCCGCCAGATGCTCTACACCGGCCACATGCACCAAGGCCCGAGTGCGGTTCGCTACCCTCGCGGCAGTGGGACGGGGATTGTGCCTAAGCGTGAAATGACGGCCCTGCCAATCGGTAAAGGAATGATTCACCGCGAAGGTGAAAAAGTCGCTATCCTCAGCTTCGGTACCATGTTGAGCTATGCACTGGAAGCCGCAGAGAGCCTCAATGCGACTGTTGCCGATATGCGGTTTGTGAAACCCCTTGATGAAGCCTTGATCCTTGAACTGGCCGCCAACCATGATGTGTTGGTGACGGTTGAAGAAAATGCGATTGCCGGCGGTGCTGGCAGTGGGGTCAACGAGTTCTTGATGAAACAGAAAGTACTCAAGCCGGTATTGAACCTTGGCCTACCTGACCGCTTTATTGAGCAAGGCACTCAAGCCGAGCTTCATGCAATGCTGGAAATCGACGGTCCAGGTATTGAAAAGCAGATCCGCGCTTATATCGACTAATCCTCAGCCGCACTGATTTACGTATAGACTCTGTGCCCCAAGCAATGTTCTATTGTTTGGGGCACTTTCTTATACCAATCTGGATAAGTAGTTGTTATGTAGGTTGGTATTAGGTTCAGTATTTATTTTTTCTCTATCGCCCTTTTCAATATCATTCCCTGGTAGCCACTGAGCGACACTTGGCTAACCGCGGGCCCTAGACTGCCATCAGCGTTCACCTGCTGATAATAGCCGTCAAGGCTAACTTCTCGCGGCTCGGTTGAAAAAAACGCCGCATTGTTACGCTCCCTTGCTCCTCGGTAAAGAACGAGTCCTTTGCTATAACGGCGGGCAATGACACCCTGTTCGGGAAGTTCACCAAACCAACCACTGCGTTGAAGCCAATACCACCCAGATGGCTGTAGCGGAATACCACCAATATTGGTTGCAGCAGAGTCAGCCTCCTTGCCTTTATCATCAAATACCACCAATTCAGCCCCTTCCGGCGCCGCTTCGGGAATGCCTATATCCACTTTAAGCATTGCCGTAGGTTGATAGGCGATATTCTTGCCGATACCGGCCTGATACCAATTATCAGGCGTAGTATTGCCACTACCATAGCGGTAACTCTGGTTCCAACTATGGTAAAAAGTCTGCCCGGGGACATTGAAGAGATAATACAATGTCAGCCCGGTTTCGATATCCTGCTGCCATGCCGCAGGCTCCGACGGTGAATACTGGCTTCGCCCCCCTTTCGTGGAGGCCATGATCAGGCTCTTGTCCTGCTGGCCCGCGAGCGCAAAACTATCCCAGTAACGCTGTAGGCGATCGAGCCCGATAGCTGGGGTCAGGTAGTGCTCACGCAACCAGACATCGATCACATCTCTGAGTTCTGGCGGCCAGGGTGCGTAGTGCCAAAGATTCAGCTCGGAAATATTAGCAGCCAGCCACTGTGTCCCGGTTAACGTTTTAACTTGCTTGAGGAAGTCGGCAAGCTGCTTGGCATACTCGTATTCTACCTGCTTGCTCCCCGCCATCATTGCAAGCTCTCGAACCTCGCCACCCGATATGACCTTGAACTGATTTTCCCCCAGTAGCTTCGCCATATCATCGTTGTATGCACCAGAAAGCCCTTGCTGCAGCCAGTCTTCTTGATACCACTGGACATGCAGCTTATTGAACGCACGATTGAGGAAGTTAACCCGATACCAGCATGTTCCCGGCCACATATAGCCTGCAGGGATCAGCCTCGCCTGATGGCGAAAGCGTGCCGATGCCTTTCGATTGGCTCTGGATGAGAACTCTCGCTGATTAATATAGCCATCACCATCAAGGTCGTTGGCAGGATCCCAGCCCGGAATGAACATGCGCTTCTGGCGTACCTCAAGCCATGGCGTTATAGCCAACGATTCAACCTCCGTGGGTTTTCGCCAAGCAAGCTCTAACATCCATACCCGCAGCCCGGCAGCGAGCCCCGGCTCGCCTGTGTTTAAATGGCGCCCTTGATACCATGCCTGGGCACTGTGCCATGCTCGCTCCAATTGGAGTTGCCCTTCATACCTGATCGCCAAATCATCTCTAGATTGTATGAGCCACTCCACCTCAAGTGAAAGCCACTTTTCAACACTCCCTTCATCGTTCGTCACGTGCCGAGCAATATCAGGGACCCCTCCGGCTTTGACCGACAATCGCTCAAACGGATAGGAAGCAAACATGACCAATTTATCATCCGGCTCTACCTTGATGGGTAAACGCGCTGTCGAGAACTGGCCGTTGCGGATCAGCAGTAAATGATAAGGTCGCCCTTCGAGCAAGTAATCCAACCCGTTATTGGGCCTATCCATTGCTAGTTGGGTATCTTCGGCAAAGTGCAGATAACCCTCTTCCACATCCATGCCTGAGTTCAAGGCTTGCTGACTCAGCCAGGCCTCTTGCTTGCTCGGCCGACAATCAAATTTATGGGCATACATGTATCCCATCGCATTCATCCGGCGGTTAATTTCAGGGTCCTGCATACTGCCAAACACCACATCGGCATGCTGACTTTCCCACGCTTTCACCTGGTCAGCAGTATGAGGCTTGCCGTCAATTACCGTCTCTTGCCAGCTGCCGGGCAACACCCACGCCGTCCCGGTAGAAGGATATACCTGGGCCAAACAGACCGGTGACAACAACATAAGCCCAACAAGCCAATAAACCCGATTCAGTACACTCAACCGCTGATCTCCCTATCTCTAGCCTCTAGCCTCTAGCCTCTAGCCTCTAGCCTCTAGCCTCTAGCCTCTAGCCTCTAGCCTCTTAAAGCTTAGTCCACTGAATTAGAAATAAAAAAGCCGCGCAATCGCGCGGCTTTCATCACAAGGTGTGGTAGGTAAGATTACCAGCCCAACCAATGGCCCAAGCCCCAAAGGGCAATCATCGCCATAAAACCGGCTAGGATATCGTCAACCATGATCCCCAAGCCACCGTGAACGTGTTTGTCCAACCAGCTGATTGGCCACGGCTTGACCATATCGAAGAAACGGAACAAAACAAAGCCCGCCAGCACCCACTGCCAGCTCACCACAGGGGCAATAGCCATAGTGATCCAGAAACCGACAAATTCATCCCAGACAATACTACCGTGGTCATGGGCACCCATATCATCAGAGGTTTTCTGGCAAATGGTGATACCGATAAGAGCAGCGACCACAATGATCACGAGGTAAGCAGTAAAGGGCAATTGTGCCATCAGCAAGTATAGCGGGATCGCTGCCACTGTCCCCATGGTTCCCGGAATGACTGGAGAAAGCCCACTACCAAAGCCGGTAGCCAAGAAATGCCAAGGGTTTTTCAGGTTAATTTTATCTTTCGGGTTTGCCACAATTTACTCCGCAAAATGATCATATCCGTGCAGTTTCCAGTTCAGCGGCTGGCGCTCGCGAACCAAGGTAATACCGTGTCCCGGCCGTAACTGGCCAATACAGGTTGCCCTTACGCCACTGCGAGCCAAGGCCGTGTCAACCGCGCCCCTGTTCTGCTCCGGTACGGTGAAGCACAGCTCATACTCTTCACCACTCGCCAAGGCCAACTGCAATGCTGCATCGCGCTCCGGTTCGAAGGCGATAAGTTCTGGCGAAAGCGGTAGTTTATCAACGTCAATTTCGGCTGCCACCCCAGATCGTTTCAGAATATGCCCAAGATCACTAATCAGGCCATCCGAAATATCTAACGCCGCAGATGCTAGACCTCGTAGCGCTTGGCCAGCAAGAATGCGTGGCTCTGCCTTATGATGCCGCTCAAGTAAGGTTGCTGCCAATTCAGGATCGTTGACTGTTTTCTGGCCAAGAAGCAACGCCAGACCCGCAGCGCTATCGCCGAGGTTACCTGTCACGTAAATCCAATCGCCAGAACGAGCACCACTGCGGGTCAGCGCTTTCCCTGTCGGGATAAAGCCATGCACTGTCAAGGTAATACTAAGCGGACCCTTGGTCGTGTCCCCGCCTACCAACTGGACATTGTAGTATTCCGCCAAGGCAAAAAAGCCGTTGCAGAACCCTTCTAGCCAAGCTTCATCTGGCTGTGGCATGGTCAGTGCCAGCGATACCCAGGCAGGGGTCGCGCCCATGGCCGCCAGATCACTGAGGTTAGAGGCCAGAGCCTTGTGGGCAACCCATGATGGTTCAGCATCGGCTAAAAAATGGGTTCCTGCCACCAGGGAATCGGTGCTCACAGCCAGTTGGCTACCATTAGGAACTTCCAGCAAAGCACAGTCGTCACCAATGGCCAAAGGAACATCTTTGCGTTTCACTGCCTGGTTTTCAAAATACCGGGCTATCAAATCAAATTCGTTTGCCATGTTCTTCTTTTTATAGATAGAAAAAAGGCCAGCATTGCTGGCCTTTTATAATAGCGATGTAATTACTTCTTGCGAAGTGATGGCGCAGCCTTATCCAGCACACCATTCACAAATTTGTGGCTATCTTCTGCACCGAAGGCTTTTGCCAATTCGATAGCTTCGTTGATAACTACCTTATATGGTACGTCATCACGCTTGGTCATCTCGTACATAGCAAGACGAAGTAGCGCTAGTTCCATCTGATCCAAGTCCTGTAGAGGACGCGACAGGTACGGACGCATTTTGCTGTCCAGTTCCTGATGGTTCAGCACTACACCTGTTAGCAGATCACGGAAATAAGCAACATCTGTATGTGGTGCTGCAAGTGCCGGGGCTTCCGCCTGGTGCTCTTCTTCTTCGAATTTATCGTCAGTAAGAAAATGTTGCTCGATATCAGCAACATTACCTTTGGTAATTTGCCATGAATAAATTGCTTGTACAGCAAAATGACGTGCATTACGACGTGCGGCTGGTTTCACACTAACCCCCATTAGGATTCAATTTGGGACAGGACATTAACCATTTCAAGCGCGCTTAGTGCAGCCTCTGCCCCTTTATTACCAGCCTTGGTACCGGCACGCTCAATGGCTTGTTCGATAGAATCTACAGTCAGAACACCGAATGCAACTGGAGTATTGTACTCTAGAGCAATCTGAGCCAGACCTTTGTTACACTCACCGGCAACATAATCAAAATGTGGCGTACCGCCACGGATCACAGAGCCAAGCGCAACAATAGCATCATAACGATCGCTTTTAGCAACTTGCTGAGCAACAAGCGGTAGCTCATATGCACCTGGGCAACGAACAACGGTGATGTTATCTTCACTTACTTGACCCTGACGTTTCAGAGCGTCTAGCGCACCTGAAAGTAGGCTTTCGTTGATAAAGCTGTTGAAGCGTGCGATTACGATAGCAACTTTTGCATTTGGTGCCGCGATGGCGCCTTCAATTACCTTCATGGGCCTTCCTGTGACTATGTCTTTTCCGGTATGAGAAACCGCGGGAGTCTATCACACTTTATGCGTTATACCAATTGGCATCTTCAAGCTCTTTCCCGCCCCATACCGGCAATGTTTGGGGTAAATTTTGAGTTATGCGTTATTCGCAAATATATTCAACCGCTTCGAGGCCAAAGCCTGATAGTGAATGGTAGCGCTGGGTGCTGGACGACAACAGCCGCATTTTGGAAACGCCTAAATCAGACAAGATTTGCGAACCCACCCCCACCTGGCGAGACTGATCCTTCGGGTTCAGCTTCACTCCAGGTTTACCTTCTTCCTTAGCTGCCATGCTCTGGACTTTGGTGATGATCGATTCTTGGCTTTCGGCCTTGCTTAACACCACTAATACCCCGCCTTCTTCAGCAATACGCTTCATTGCCGATGGCAGTGTCCACTGGGTAGCACCCGAGTGAAGAATATCTTTAAATGTATCTTGCAGGTGAACACGTACCAAGGTTGGTTCACCTTCGACCACATCGCCTTTTTGCAACGCGTAGTGGACTTCGTTGTCGATGGTGTCACGATAGGTGATCATCTCAAAGTCACCGAATTCTGTTGGCAGAGTACACTGCGCGACACGTTCGATAGTCGTTTCGTTATTGTTACGGTACTCAATAAGATCTGCGATCGTGCCCAGTTTCAGGCCATGCTGCTCAGCAAAGAGCTCGAGATCCGGACGACGTGCCATAGTACCGTCTTCATTGAGGATTTCGACAATCACACTGGCTGGTTCTAAACCAGCAAGGCGTGCAATATCACAACCTGCTTCTGTGTGGCCAGCACGGGCCAAGACTCCACCGTCTTGCGCCATCAGCGGGAAAATGTGGCCTGGCATCACAATATCAGCCGGCGACGCATTGGCAGCAACAGCCGCCTGTACGGTAACAGCACGATCGGAAGCCGAAATGCCGGTAGTCACCCCTTCTGCCGCTTCAATCGATACGGTGAAGTTAGTGCTAAATTGTTCGGTGTTATCTTGCACCATCAATGGCAACTTCAGTTGCTGACAGCGAGATTTAGTCAAGGTCAGGCAAATCAACCCACGGCCATGGCGGGCCATAAAGTTAATTGCTTCAGGCGTGATTTTTTCCGCCGCAATGATCAGATCGCCTTCATTTTCACGATCTTCGTCATCCATTAGGATAACCATCTTTCCTAGGCGGATATCTTCGATGATGTCCTTTGCGCTGCTTAGAGCCATATCGCTACCTTATTCTTGTTTATATTCTGTCTGTTTATCCAAGGAACCCGCTGCGGGCCAGCAAATCCATAGACACTTCAGTTTTTGGCTCCGCCGCCTTGTCACCCAGCATCAAGCGCTCGAGATAACGGGCGATCACATCCACTTCCAGATTGATCTTACGACCCGGCGTAAATGCTTCCATCGTGGTTTCCGATGCCGTATGTGGCACGATGGTTAGCTTGAACTCATCACCACGGATAGCGTTAACCGTTAGGCTGATCCCATCAACCGACACTGAACCCTTCTCCGAAATATATTTCGCCAAATGGGCCGGTGCCTTCAACCAAAACTCAATCGCACGACCGGTTTGATTGCGTTCAATGACTTCTGCCACATCATCAACATGACCAGACACCATATGGCCACCGAAACGTGTGGTCGGCAACATGGCTTTTTCTAGGTTTGCCTTCTGTCCCGCACGGTATTCCACAAATGCGGTACGCTTGAGTGTTTCCAATGACAAATCGGCTACGTAGCCTGATCCAGTCAGTGCAACAACGGTCAAACACACGCCGTTGGTTGCAATGCTATCCCCCAATTTTACATCGGATAGGTCTAGCTTGCCGGAGTCCACCGTCACAGAAATGTCTTTGCCTTTAGGGGTCAGGGCAGTAATTGTACCCACGGCTTCAATAATGCCTGTAAACATGTCAAACCTTTTGCTTTGTCTGATTGAGTATATCTGTTTGGATATGGGCTTGGACACGGGATGTGATACGAATATCCCCTCCTACCATACGCACATCCGTCACGCTCAGTTCGGGAACCTGATCCATCGACACCAAGCCATTGAGATCAATTAACCCGCGGCTATCGCTGCCCATCAATTTAGGCGCTTGGTATAGGATCAGCTCATCGACCAATCCAGCTTGCAACAAACCGCCCGCAAGGCCAGCTCCAGCTTCAACCCAGATATGGTGAATATTGTTCTTTACCAACTCAGCCATCAAGGCAGGAAGGTCAACGCCCTCCCCTTCTTTAATGACCAGTTGTTCAACATCTTGCGGCCATTGTTGCATGTCAGCCTGTTTTCTCGCCAGTACCGTTTTGCCCGGCAGGCTAACCAAATGATGCTGCGGTGTCACTCTATTCCGGCTGTCAATCACAACCCGAACCGGTTGGCGCAATTCTGCCTGCGGGTAGGCTTGCTGGACCTTATCACCCAGCTCTATCCAACGTACATTCAGCGATGGGTCATCAGCAAGTACTGTTGCACTGGTTGACAATATAGCGCCAGCTCTGGCGCGATAGCGTTGAACATCAGCCCTTGCTGCAGGGCCGGTGATCCATTTGCTTTCGCCATTCGCCAACGCGGTACGGCCATCAAGGCTTGCGGCCAGTTTCAGCTGGACAAACGGGAGGCCGGTTTTCATCACTTTGATGAAGCCGGGGTTTAGTGCTTCGGCATCTTGCTCGAGCAGGCCTGTTTGCACTTCGATGCCCGCTTGCTGCAGCATCGTAATACCACGACCAGCCACTTTCGGGTTGGGGTCAACCATGGCGCAAACTACGCGCTTCACTCCAGCTTTTACCAACGCTTTAGCGCATGGCGGGGTGCGGCCATAGTGAGAGCAAGGCTCCAAAGTGACATAGGCAGTCGCCCCCGCAGCTTTGCTACCAGCGGCGCGAAGGGCGTAGACTTCAGCGTGAGGTTCGCCTGCACGGTAATGATAGCCTTCACCGACAACTTCATCGCCATGAGCGATGACACAGCCAACATTGGGGTTTGGGGTAGTCGTGTACTGACCGTTCTTCGCCAACGTAATAGCACGTAGCATCATGGCGTGGTCGATAGATGAGAACATGAGACTTCAGTATTGGTTAGAAAAGCCGGCACATCACGTCCGGCCTCAATTATTTTTCTAGTTTAGCGATTTCTTCACCAAACTCACGAATGTCTTCAAAACTACGGTAAACAGAAGCAAACCTGATATAGGCGACTTTATCTAGCTCTTTCAGTGCTTCCATCACCAAATTACCAATCATTTCCGATGGTACTTCTCGCTCACCGGTCGCACGCAGGCGCGACTTGATAGTATTGATAGCACTCTCGATATCATCGGCGCTGACTGGGCGTTTTTCCAACGCACGCTGGATCCCACCGCGCAATTTATCTTCATTGAACGGATCACGGTTACCATTTGTCTTGATCACCCGTGGCATCACCAACTCAGCGGTTTCAAACGTTGTATAACGTTCACTACATGCTAGGCACTGACGGCGACGACGAACCTGATGACCATCGGCCACCAATCGAGAATCTATTACTTTGGTGTCATTAGCACCACAAAAAGGACAATGCATCTTGCCTCCTCAACTTCGTCGCACCAGTGTAACCCATTTCAATAACAGGGGGAGACTATTACCATAAAATTTCTCCTTTATATTCCGCCAAAAAATACATAAAAAAGGGCCTGTTATCTGCAGGCCCTTTTTATATTGGGTTATCGTCGCCAAATGGCATTGGAGATTACGCGTAAACAGGTAGGCGTTTACAGATTTCCAGCACCTTGACTTTAGTCGCTTCAATCACTTCTGGGTTGTCGATGTTATCCATCACATCACACATCCAGTTAGCCAGTTTCTTGGCATCTTCAACCGTAAAGCCACGGCGAGTGATCGCTGGCGTACCAACACGGATACCAGAAGTAACAAACGGGCTACGCGGGTCGTTCGGTACACTGTTTTTGTTCACCGTAATATTCGCTGCGCCCAGTGCCGCATCCGCTTCTTTACCTGTAATACCTTTGTCAATCAGGTCGACCAAGAATAGGTGGTTCTCAGTGCTACCAGACACGATCTTATAACCGCGCTCAAGGAATTCACCCACCATCGCCTTGGCATTTTCAACCACGCGTGCTTGGTAATCTTTGAACTCAGGCTCCATCGCTTCTTTGAAGGCCACCGCTTTTGCTGCAATCACGTGCATCAGTGGGCCACCCTGGCCGCCAGGGAATACCGCAGAGTTCAGTTTTTTGTATAGGTCTTCGCCCGCCGTTGATAGGATCAGGCCACCACGAGGACCTGCCAGTGTCTTGTGCGTCGTTGTTGACACAACGTGTGCATGTGGCACCGGGTTAGGATAAACGCCTGCGGCAATCAAACCGGCAACGTGCGCCATATCAACAAAGAAGTACGCACCGACTTTATCTGCGATTTCACGCATGCGCTTCCAGTCAACAATCTGAGAGTAGGCAGAGAAACCACCGATGATCATTTTTGGCTTGTGCTCAAGCGCCAGAGCTTCCACTTCGGCATAATCAATCTGGCCAGCTTCATCAATACCGTAAGGAATGATGTTGTACAGTTTACCCGAGAAGTTGACTGGAGAGCCGTGAGTCAGGTGGCCACCGTGTGCCAGGCTCATACCCAATACAGTATCGCCGGCATTCAATAGCGCCATGTAAACAGCGTTGTTCGCCTGAGAGCCTGAGTGAGGCTGAACGTTGGCGTACTCAGCACCAAATAGTTCGCAAGCACGGTCAATAGCTAGTTGCTCAGCCTTGTCGACGTACTCACAACCACCGTAGTAACGCTTGCCCGGGTAGCCTTCCGCATACTTATTGGTTAGCTGGGAGCCCTGGGCTTCCATCACGCGTGGGCTGGTATAGTTCTCAGAAGCAATCAACTCGATGTGCTCTTCCTGACGCGCCGTTTCTTCCTGAATCGCTGCAAATAGTTCAGCATCGTAATCGGCAATATTCATGTCGCGCTTTAGCATCTGTCTCTCCTAACTCAGATTGTTTTTAGTCCTTTTTGTCTCTGTAAACCCGTTAATAGCCGCGCTGACAAAAAGGCAGTAAACACACAAAATTGGCGAAGAACGGAAAAGCCTCAAAGCTAGGCGCCACGGGGACGCAAACGTTTTCGTCTCGCCTGTAGATAACGCAGTATTTTACATAATTTGATCTAAATCAGATACCCCTAATGTGACTTTTTATTGGTATTTATTTCATTTTTGATATGAATTGTTTTCAAGTTGTTCACCTCCCCCGCATGGACAACCAGAGTTAAAATACCCACATTACAAGTAATACATGAAATTAAATTTTTACGACTGCGTAATATATTTTGTACACCTTCGAGTAAACAGATTTGCCTCCTTCTATCACGCTCGTCAGCAATGGTCTATATCATGCGCGTATAAACATAAGGAGTGTTGTCTTGAGCGGTTATCATCATTCACTGAAAGAAAATATCATTGCTATTCTTACCGGTACTTTCATCGTTGCCCAAGGGGTTTTCTTTCTCCAACAAGCCGACCTTCTTACCGGAGGTACAACCGGTCTGGCCCTGCTGGTCAGTCAGTTTGTCGATCTGTCTTTTGGCCAGCTGTACTTTATGATGAACTGCCCGTTTTACCTGATGGCCTGGTTCAGAATGGGTAAAAGCTTTGCTATTACCAGCATTATTTCTGGTGGACTGGTTTCGATTATTACCGACAACATGCACCATGTGCTGGAGATCAGCCGTCTCGAACCACTTTACTGCGCATTGATCGGCGGTTTATTGATGGGGCTGGGTATGCTGATCCTATTTCGCCACAAAACCAGTCTTGGCGGCTTTAACGTCTTGGTACTGTTTCTACAGGAAAAAATGGGGTGGTCAGCCGGCAAATTGCAGATGGGCATTGATATGACCATCCTGGTCGCCTCCTTCTTCCTTGTCAGTCCTATGGTATTGCTGTTCTCGATCGTCGGCGCATTCGTGCTGAATTTGGTTTTGGCGATGAACCACAAACCGGGTCGTTACAGTGGCGAACTGAAGCCGCAAGCAAGTTAAGATCTCGGCTAGAGGCTAGAGGCTAGAGGCTAGAGGCTAGAGGCTAGAGGCTAAAAATAAAAAAAGAGGTCGCTTCCTGCGACCTCTTTTTTGTGTTTATTTAATGGCTGTATGCATTAAGTATCCACATCAACTTTTCTTGCTCGCGGATATAATCGCCCATGATTGCGGCAGTCCCCTCATCACAGCGATGGGCGACTCAGGATTGTGGAATAACTTTCCCCAGTCAAGCTCTTGCTCCTGCCCTTTGCTCTTCCACTGGCCGATAGCCACCTGCCAATGGCCAATTGAGATGAGGGCAAAGGGATTTCGCTCAAGAACGCAGAGGGAGCGCGGAGTTTATACGCATAAATGAGCACTTCCGATACCGCCAGAGGATGAAACTGTGACGACAGAGAGGATTTTAGATGGCGTCCTCGTCCTCTTCGCCAGTCCTGATCCGCACCACGCGCTCAACATCAAATATGAAGATCTTACCGTCACCGATCTTGCCGGTTTGTGCGGTTTCGATAATGGTATCGACACACTGCTCGGCAACGTCATCGGCGACAACAATTTCCAGCTTCACTTTCGGCAAGAAGTCGACCATGTACTCTGCGCCGCGGTATAGCTCGGTATGGCCTTTTTGACGGCCGAAACCTTTGACTTCGGAAACGGTCATGCCGCTAATACCGACATCGGCTAGCGCTTCACGAACATCATCAAGCTTAAACGGCTTGATAATGGCTTCAATTTTTTTCATTCTCATCATCCTTTGCTGAGCATGGTGCTGTTGGCAGAAATAAGATTGGGGCTCTGCCAGCGACCTGATTAATTTAAGTGAAGTATATCAAAAGCCTGATGCTGAAAGATCAGCGTTTCAGTATTTTTCTATCGAGAATATGACATCATTGTCCATCATTTTCAGTAACAGCAGAACAGAAAAAACTAGCACACTGCTATTGAGGAAAAAGATCGCCATTCCCCTAAACTCAGGGCTAAACAACTGAGGCAGATAGGGGATTATGCTGTAGTTGAAGAACATGGTGATTGCGGGAATAAAAAAGTAGAGCGGGATAAATCCCCAGCGATTTCCACGGCCAAGACCGAGTATCGCACCGACACCAGAAAGCAGAACCAAGATAGCGATATAGCTTGGTACAATTCCGACCTGATTTAAGCTAAAAATCAGGGCAAAACTGTCGGCATATCTTACTAGGCAGATCATTACTAGTACTGCGAGGCCCTTGGCAGCCAGGAGCAGTCCACGACGTGTTACATCCATTATTGTCTCTCTTCCATGAAAGCGGTAATGATAGTCTGAAAAAATAAGCGCATATTCTATGCGGGTATTTTATCCAGTACAACAACTATTCAATTTTTGAACGATTGAGTTTTTTTCCTCCATATTTTAGACCCTGTTATAGCAATAGGTTCCCAGTAAACCCGAGATGGTCCTAACCCTACTGGCTGCAGTGGCAGCATGGGTGATTGCCGATATGCCAGTACGCTAGGCGGCTCCGACCTGCTCTTCACTGAGCGGGCAACGGAACAAGGCACTGACCCTTGCCCGGTGCGGGCCTTCAATATTGAGTGCTACAGTCCACCTTTGGGCTTATGCCAAATGAATAAATCACCGGGTGGATAACTTCAGCTTAATCATACAATTGCATTTAGTACTAACTTTTTTTCCTAAAAATGATACCGACAATAAAAAACCGCTCACTGGGAGCGGTTTTTTTCATCAATATTAAGCGATTAGCTTAGCCGATATTCACTCGGGCATTGCGGAACATGCGCATCCATGGGCTGTTCTCGCTCCACTCATCTGGGTGCCAAGAGTTCGCTACAGTGCGGAATACACGCTCTGGGTGAGGCATCATGATAGTCACACGACCATCTTGCGTTGTCAGACCGGTAATCGCATTCGGTGAACCATTCGGGTTATTCGGGTACTGCTGCGTTGGGTTACCGTGATTGTCCACGTAACGCACCGCGACTGTACCAGATGCTTCAATCGCTGCTAGGTGGTCTGCATCACGAACTTCTACACGCCCTTCACCGTGAGATACCGCGATTGGCATGCGAGAGCCGGCCATGCCGTCGAAGAAGACAGAATCAGACTTTTGTACTTCAACCAGGCTGAAGCGTGCTTCAAAACGCTCTGATTCATTGCGAACGAATCGTGGCCATAGGTCAGCGCCTGGGATCAGCTCTTTCAGGTTCGACAGCATCTGACAACCATTACACACACCTAGCGAGAAGGTGTTGTCACGGTTGAAGAATGCCTGGAACTGGTCGCGAGCTTGTGCGTTGAACAAGATAGACTTCGCCCAACCTTCACCTGCACCCAGTACGTCACCATAAGAGAAGCCACCACAAGCCACTAGGCCGTGATACTCATCAAGGGCGGCTTGACCAGTCAGGATATCGCTCATGTGGATATCGGTTGCTTCGAAGCCTGCACGGTCAAAGGCTGCTGCCATTTCAACGTGTGAGTTAACACCCTGCTCACGCAAGATTGCCATCTTAGGCTTGGCACCGGTGTTTACCATCGAACCGGCAATGAACGGCGCGGCAACATCTTCGTTGATATCAAAGCTTAGCTTAGCGTTCAGACCTGGATCGGTGTTGTCTTTCTTCGCCGCGAACTCTTGGTCAGCACAAGCTGGATTGTCACGCAGGCCTTGCATCTTGTGTGTGGTTTCAGCCCAAATAGTGCGTAGCTCGATACGTGAACGTTCTAGTACCACAGCGTCGCCCGAGGTGATCACTACGTTATCCGATGCTTCTACGCTACCGATAACGTGAGTACATGTCGCCAGACCGTTCGTTGCCAATACCGCTTTCACCGCGTCTAGGTCGTCATTCTTAACTTGAACAACGGCACCTAGCTCTTCGTTAAACAGCGCCGCTAGCGTGTCTTCGCCAAGACCCGCAATATCAGCTTTCACACCACAGTGACCGGCAAATGCCATCTCTGCCAGCGTGACGAATAAGCCGCCATCGCCTTTATCGTGGTAAGCAACCAGCTTGTCATCACGAACCAGTGTTTGCATTGCATCAAAGAAGCCTTTTAGCTGCTCTGCGTTATCAACGTCTGCTGGCTTGTCGCCAAGCTGCTTGTAAACCTGTGCCAGTGCAGTCGCACCCAAACGATTCTTACCGTTACCCAGGTCAACCAGAACCAGTGAAGAGTCACCTTTATCGGTACGCAGCTGAGGCGTGACCGTTTTGCGGACATCTTCAACACGGCCAAAGGCAGTGATAACAAGCGAAAGTGGAGACGTCACTTCTTTGTTTTCGCCGTTCTCTTCCCACTTGGTCTTCATCGACATGGAGTCTTTACCCACAGGGATAGTCAGACCCAATGCTGGACAAAGCTCTTCACCGACCGCTTTAACAGCTTCGTAAAGGCCAGCATCTTCACCTGGGTGACCCGCTGGCGACATCCAGTTGGCAGACAGTTTAATGTGCTTGATATCACCGATATCAGTACCAGCGATGTTGGTTAGCGACTCACCGACAGCTAGGCGTGCAGACGCACCAAAGTCTAGTAGTGCAACTGGCGTACGCTCACCCATCGACATTGCTTCGCCGTGGTAAGAATCGTAGCTGGCCGCGGTTACAGCACAGTTAGCGACCGGCACCTGCCATGGACCAACCATTTGATCGCGAGCCACAAGACCCGTTACGGTACGGTCACCGATAGTAATAAGGAATGTTTTCTCAGCAACGGTAGGAAGGCGCAGTACGCGTTCAGCCGCTTCGTTGATTTCAATACCATCGCGAACAATCGCCGGGCTATCAACTTTTAGCGTCGTTGCATCACGGTGCATCTTCGGCGTTTTGCCCAATAGGATGTCCATTGGCATGTCGATTGGCGTGTTGTCGAAGTGTGAATCTTCAAGTTTCAGCTCACGCTCTTCGGTGGCAACACCCACAACGGCGTACGGTGCACGTTCACGCTTACAGATAGCATCGAATGCTGCCATATGCTCTGGCGCAACAGCCATTACATAACGCTCTTGCGATTCGTTACACCAGATCTCGAGTGGGCTCATGCCCGGCTCATCGTTTGGTACGTCACGCAGTTGGAAGATACCACCACGCTCGCCATCGTCGACAAGCTCAGGCAGTGCGTTAGAGATACCGCCCGCACCTACATCGTGGATAAATGCGATTGGGTTATCATCACCCAGCTGCCAACAACGGTCGATCACTTCCTGACAACGGCGTTCCATCTCTGGGTTTTCACGCTGTACAGATGCGAAATCTAGGTCTTCTGCAGATTGACCTGACGCCATTGACGATGCAGCGCCGCCACCAAGGCCGATGTTCATCGCAGGACCACCCAGAACGATTAGGCTTGCACCTACTGGGATCTCTTTCTTTTGCACGTGCTCGTCACGAATATTACCCATACCACCAGCAATCATGATTGGCTTGTGGTAACCACGTACTTCGACACCGGCGTGAGAGTTCACTTTTTCTTCGTAGGTACGGAAGTAACCCAGCAGGTTTGGGCGACCAAATTCGTTGTTGAACGCAGCACCACCCAATGGGCCTTCTAGCATAATGTCTAGTGCGTTAACGATACGACCCGGCTTACCGAAATCCGTTTCCCATGGTTGTTCGAAACCAGGGATGCGTAGGTTAGAAGTCGTAAAACCAACAAGACCGGCTTTTGGCTTACCACCGATACCTGTTGCGCCTTCATCACGGATTTCACCGCCAGAACCAGTAGAAGCCCCCGGCCATGGAGAAATAGCCGTTGGGTGGTTGTGCGTTTCAACCTTCATCAGGATGTGCGCATCTTCGTTATGGTAGTTGTACTGACGAGTCTCAGGATCTGGGAAGAAACGACCCACTTTAGAACCTGTCATTACGGCGGCGTTATCTTTGTAAGCAGACAGAACATGGTCCGGCGTGGTTTCGAACGTGTTCTTGATCATCTTGAACAGAGACTTTTCTTGCTTAACGCCGTCAATTGTCCAATCTGCGTTGAAAATCTTGTGACGGCAGTGCTCTGAGTTCGCTTGGGCAAACATCATCAGTTCGATGTCTGTCGGGTTGCGTTCAAGCTTAGTCACAAAACTTTCTAGTAAGTAGTCAATTTCATCTTCAGCAAGGGCAAGGCCTAGCGTCACGTTGGCCTCTTCAAGTGCTTTACGGCCGCCAGAAAGGAGATCGACATCAGCAACAGGCGCTGGTTCAGCAACTTGGAAAAGGGCGACTGCTGAATCAAATTCAGTAAAAACAACTTCCATCATGCGGTCATGAATCAGGCCTTTTAGCACGACCACTTGCTCAGCTGATAGCTCAACCGAGGTTTCGATGTAGTAAGCCGTACCACGCTCCAGGCGCTTGATCTGCTCAAGGGCACAGTTGCGGGCGATATCAGTGGACTTCGATGACCATGGGGAGATTGTTCCCGGACGAGGGGTAACCAGCAGCAATAGGCCAGACGGCTCGTGCTCTGCAATCGTAGGGCCGTAAGTCAGCAAGCTTGTTAGCTTTTCTTGCTCTTCCGCACTCAGTGGCGAAGACAAGTCTGCAAAGTGCATGAACTCAGCATAAATACCTGACACAGGCAGATCCAATTCACGGCAACGCTCTAGTAGCTTATTAACGCGAAACTCAGACAGTGCGGGTGAACCACGCAAAATTTCCATGTGCGAACGTCTCTCGATTAGCAGTTGAAGAAAGGTGATATTGGCCTAACCCCCGGCCAGATGCCGAGACAATTACGTCAATGTCACCTCATTTGCCATTACCCGTTTAAGGCGAGCAGCTCATGATGGGGCGTAGTATAAGGGAATTTTTTTTGTGACGTAACACCTGACGCAACCGTTTGCGTGTTTTTTTTTCAATCCGAGCCAAAAACAGAGAGATATGAGGGGCAGCAGATCCGTTATGGTTCTTTTTGCAGCGGTTTGTGGTCATATTCTGACAAGTCGGCCTTGTTATGAGAGTGCCGCGCTGACGTCAGTAAGCGGTAATGCCGACGAAAAGCGCCACGAGAACCGCCCGTTGTAATTACATTTTTTTACGATTTATGATTTAAGAAATGTGCCATACCACGGAAAACCTGCCGCCAAAACACTGTGATTATTTTGCGGATCGGACGAGCTTTGGTATAAAGGACGTCCTGTTTTTATCAAGAGCATACATCGTTGAGCACTCTTCGACCGAATCCAAGTTTTAAACAATTCATTGCCTTACTATTGAGCCTCTTCATGCTCAACGGTTGCTTGTGGCAGGAAGATCCCCGCACGGAACTAGAACGGATCCGCGAAGAAGGCGTCTTGCGCGTCGGAACACTCAACAACCAACTTTCTTATTATATTGGTAATGAAGGTCCAACCGGGTTGGATTACGAACTGGCCCACCGCTTTGCCGACAAGCTTGGCGTCAAGCTGGAAATGAAGGCCATGTTCACCCTATCCGGCCTGTTTCCTAACCTCAATCGTGGTGATGTTGATATCCTGGCCGCTGGCCTGACCATGACCGATGAGCGCTTGGCGCACTTTCGCGCCGCACCGGCATACTATTATGCCAGTCAGAAAGTGGTCTACAAAAAAGGCCAATGGCGCCCTCGCAGTGTAGAAGATCTGGCCGAAAACAAAGGTTCGCTAGCTGTGGTCAGCGGCTCTAGCCATGAGAAAACATTACAAGCACTCAAGCAAGAACACCCTACCCTTGAATGGCAGTCGCTTGAAGAAATCGACAGCGACGAGTTACTGCGCCAAGTGGCTATCGGTGAGCTCGACTATACCTTGGCCGATTCAGTCGATATTGCTCTTAACCAGCGGATCTTGCCGGATGTCACCACTGCACTGGAACTGACCGAAGATGAGCCTATCGCTTGGTTCGTCAACCAGAATAGTGATGACAGCCTGTATGCTCTGCTGATCGAGTTCTTCGGTGAAATCCAGCAAAACGGTGAGCTGGCCAAGTTGGAAGAGAAATACCTTGGCCACGTCGACAAGTTCGACTATGTCGATACTCGAGCCTTCCTGCGTGCTGTAGAAGGCAAGCTGCCAAAGTGGGAAGGTTTGTTCAAACAATATGCCAACGAATTTGACTGGCGTTTGATTGCAGCCCTGTCGTATCAGGAGTCACACTGGAATCCACGCGCAGTATCACCAACAGGGGTTCGCGGGATGATGATGCTGACCTTGCCGACAGCACGCTCGGTTGGGGTAAAAAACCGACTGGATCCGGAACAGAGTATCCGCGGCGGTACCGAGTACCTGCGTAAGATGATAAACAGGATCCCGGACAGTATCGAAGAGCACGAAAAGGTATGGTTTGCCCTGGCGTCATATAACGTAGGCTTCGGCCACTTAATGGACGCCCGCCGCCTCACCCTGTCACAGGGCGGTAACGCAGATGCCTGGAGTGATGTGAAGCAACGCCTGCCACTGCTGCGCCAGCGCAAATACTACAAACAAACCCGCTATGGCTATGCCCGTGGTGATGAGGCGCTACATTATGTCGAGAATATCCGTCGTTACTACCAGAGCATTATCGGCTACGAGCAAGCCCACAGCCAAGAGCCGCAGCTTGATGACATCGAATTGATTGATGGCTTGCATACCATAACGCCATCAACAGAGGTGCTTGCCCTGCAACTTCCAGACGGTGAAGAAATAATACCGTCTGATGCGACAGCACCGAACAAAACAGCCAGCAACTAATCTGCACTTCCCCCCTGCTCTGGCAGGGGGATCTTGCTCACACCTTTCTGTTCTTATGTGTGAAAAATGATCGAAAAGCGTGACCGCTACCGTTAGAGAGATAACAGGGAATAAGAGATACTAGCCCTAATACGGTTTTTACTCGCTCCTATTCCGAGCGGCTCTAATACCAACCTACATAAATATTTGATCAGTCTTGCAGGTTAAAATCGCTGTTCTCTGCGTTAGATATTTTGTAATTAGAGCCACTAGTTACTGCAATATCTGCCTTAATAACAACGATTTTTCCAGTGCAAATACTTGATCAACGACTTATCCAGATTGGTATAAAGGAGAGGCTCTATGCGCTTTTCGAACAAGAAAATCAGTAATAACATGCGCATGCGGATAGCATCCGCTGCCACTCGACGCAAGCGACTTAACGCGAATACCCGCAAGAAAATTCTTTGGCGTCAACGAAGCTATATCATTAACAGTTCGGCAGGGATCTAATCGCTTCAATCGACTGAAAAATATGGGGGGAGTGGTTAGCTAGATTTATCAGCGGCCTGCTGGCGCGCTTTCTTTTCAGCTTTTTTCTCGGCCCGACGGCGCTTGAAAAAAGCCTGCAACTGATGACGGCACTCATCGGCTAACACCCCAGACTCAATTAACACATGATGGTTGACCTGCTCGTAGCTAAGCAAGTTCATGATGCTGCCTGCTGCGCCAGTTTTCAGATCATGGGCACCAAAAACCACCTTGCCTATACGGCTGTGCACCATGGCACCAGCGCACATAGGGCATGGCTCTAGCGTCACATACAAAGTGGCATCGATCAGACGGTAGTTCTGCAGCACCTGACCGGCTTGGCGCAGAGCCATGATTTCGGCATGGGCAGTGGCGTCATGCTGGGTAATGGATCGATTCCAGCCCTCCCCGACAACCCGCCCCTGATAGACCACCACAGCACCGACCGGCACTTCACCGGCCTCTTCGGCACGGGATGCGAGCTCCATGGCACGGCGCATAAAGTCTTCATCGTTAAATTCAGGGGCTGCATCTGTCCTGGTTGGCTCTGACATAGATCGCTCTGACATGAATGATTTTACTCGCTATTACTTGTGGCCGCTGATTATACCCAAAAGCCCGAGGGATGCGAGGTATTGGGCCTCCCTGCGGTTATCCTACGCCAATGATTCGGCCAAAAAATCCACCAGTAAACGAACCTTAGGCGATAAGTGCCGGTTATGGGGATAGAGCGCCCAGATCCCTTCATCAGGCTCACGGAACGTATCCAACACCGTAACCAATGCACCTTTCTCCAGATCATCACTGATGTAGTAATCAGGTAACTGCACCAAGCCAATTCCCTTCAACACGGCATCACGCAAAGCATGTCCACTAGCACAACGTAAAGTACCGTCAACCCTCATACTGCGCGCTTTACCTGCTTCTTGAAAACGCCAATGATCATAATTACCCATCAAGCAATTATGGTGACGAAGTTCAGACAGCGAGTGCGGTACGCCAAATTTTGCCAAATAAGCCGGTGAAGCACAGACAAACTGAGTACGACTAGCCAAGCGCTTGGCCATCATGGTCGAGCTACTGAGCTTGCCAAGACGGATCGCCAAGTCATATCCCCCCTCAACCAAATCCACCGTTTGATTAGTCAGCACCATATTTACATCTACTTCGGGGTACAGCTGCATAAAATCGACCACCAGCGGCATGATGTACTGCTCACCATAGGTATAAGGTGCCGTTAGTTTAAGGCTCCCCTGTGGGGTATCGCGTCGATCGCTGATCGCCCTTTCGGCTTCTTCCAGCCCATCCATCAAACGGCGGCAATGCTGGTAGTAAATGGTGCCTTCTTCGGTCAGCGAGACCTTACGGGTTGTACGGTAAAACAACTTGGTATTGAGTCGGTTTTCCAACGCACTGACCTGGCGACTAACTTGGGCCGTGGAGATACCGAGCTGCTTGGACGCGGCCGTAAAACTCTCGGATTCTGCTACCGCAACAAATTCACTCACCCCTTCCCACAAAAACATACCCCACCATTATTACACAATGGAAAAAGTTATTTGCATTATAGAGCAATTATCATCCACCAAGAAACAAATATACTAAGCCCATCACAACGAAGCAGCACCACACACACTCGCTGCACCATCGGTAAACATTCTCTCCTACTGTTATAGCAACCGTAGGAACAACATAGGGCTTAGCCCAACGATCATAAGAGAGAAATGAAATGTCTGAGCAATTTATCAAATCCAAAGCTGCCATCGCATGGGGTCCGAACCAGCCTCTTTCTGTTGAAGAAGTTGATGTGATGCTGCCGAAAAAAGGCGAAGTACTGGTTCGCATTATCGCAACAGGTGTCTGCCACACTGATGCATTTACACTATCAGGCGATGATCCAGAAGGGATCTTCCCGGCAATCCTCGGCCATGAAGGCGGCGGTATTGTTGAAATGGTTGGTGAAGGCGTGACGAGCGTAGCAGTCGGCGACCATGTTATTCCGCTTTACACCCCTGAATGCGGCGAGTGTAAGTTCTGTAAGTCAGGCAAAACTAACCTATGCCAGCAGATCCGCGAAACCCAAGGGAAAGGCTTGATGCCCGACGGTACCACCCGTTTCTACAAAGATGGCCAGCCAATTTACCACTACATGGGCTGCTCGACGTTCTCCGAGTACACGGTACTGCCTGAGATCTCACTGGCTAAAGTCAACAAAGAAGCACCATTGGAAGAAGTCTGCCTGCTAGGCTGTGGCGTCACTACCGGTATGGGTGCAGTGCTGAAAACAGCCAAAGTACAAAAGGGCGATACTGTTGCTATCTTTGGTCTTGGCGGGATCGGCCTATCGGCAATCATTGGTGCAACGATGGCTGGTGCAAGCCGAATCATCGGTGTCGATATCAACGAAAGTAAATACGCATTGGCGAAAGAGCTCGGTGCGACAGACTGCATCAACCCTAACGACTACGACAAGCCTATTCAGGAAGTGATTGTCGAAATGACCGATGGTGGCGTGGATTTCTCATTCGAATGTATCGGTAACGTCAACGTCATGCGCTCAGCCCTTGAGTGCTGCCACAAAGGTTGGGGCGAGTCGGTGATCATCGGTGTTGCCGGTGCTGGTCAGGAAATCTCTACCCGTCCGTTCCAGTTGGTAACTGGTCGTGTATGGCGCGGCTCTGCGTTCGGTGGTGTGAAAGGCCGCTCAGAACTACCTGAGATTGTTGAACGCTACATGGCAGGTGAGTTCAAGTTGGATGACTTCATTACCCATACCATGGGTTTGGATGCCATCAACGAAGCCTTTGATCTGATGCATGAAGGTAAGAGCATCCGCTCAGTCATCCACTACGACAAATAATGCTACCGGCTAGGCTCCCGCGGGAGTCTAGTCTAGTAACTTAGGCTACGAAAGAGACGCTAATGACTATCGAAAACATAAGTTGGAACAAAAGCTTTGGCGGCTGGCACAAACAATACAGCCATCACTCTGCAGTACTGAACTGCGACATGCGCTTTGCCATTTTCCTCCCGCCGCACATAGCCCAAGGGGCAAAAGTCCCAGTACTTTACTGGTTGTCGGGCTTGACCTGCACCGATGAGAACTTCATGCAAAAAGCCGGTGCCCAGCGCCTGGCAGCAGAACTAGGTATTGCTATTGTGACGCCGGATACCAGCCCACGCGGTGAAGGGGTACCGGATGATCCCGAAGGGGCCTACGACTTCGGCTTGGGAGCAGGCTTCTATGTCAATGCAACCCAGGCACCATGGAACCGCCACTACCAAATGTATGATTATGTCGTGAATGAGCTACCGGCGTTGATCGAAGAACACTTCCCGGTGAGTGATAAGAGAGCGATCAGCGGCCACTCAATGGGTGGTCACGGCGCTTTGATGATTGCCTTGCGCAATCCATCTCGCTACAGCTCAGTGTCTGCCTTCAGCCCGATCAGCAACCCGGTAAATTGCCCTTGGGGTGAAAAAGCCTTGAGTGGATACCTTGGTGACGATCGCACCAGCTGGCTGCAATACGACACCACAGAGTTGCTCAAGAATAACCAGCAGCCCGTTCCTGCGCTAGTTGACCAAGGGGATCAAGACAGCTTCCTAGAGGAGCAGTTGAAACCTGATTCTCTTGCTGAAGCCGCTCAAAGCATCGACTACCCGCTCGAACTGCGTATGCAGGAAGGCTACGATCATAGCTACTATTTCATCGCCAGCTTTATTGACGATCACCTGCGCTTCCATGCCCAGCATCTCCTGTAAGCAGGTGCCTGAGGTTATCGACTGACATAAAAAAGCCCCAATCAAGGGGCTTTTTGTTCAGCAAAGTAAATTACATGCCGTAAGTATAAGGTGCTTGGATACCTAGAGGAATACCGATTGCCCAGTAGATAAGTAGGAAGATAGTCCAACCAATCAGCATTGCAATCGAGTAAGGCATCATCATTGAAGCCAGAGAGCCGATACCTGAGCTCTTCACGTAACGCTGCATGTAAACAACAACTAGCGGGAAGAACACCATCATTGGAGAAATGATGTTAGATACAGAATCACCAACACGGTATGCCGCCTGAGTCAGCTCAGGAGAAATACCAACTGCCATTAGCATCGGCACCATGATAGGACCGATCAAGGCCCACTTCGCAGATGCTGAACCAACCAGTAGGTTAACGAATGCTGTTAGTAGAATCATACCAACGATAGTTATCTGACCTGGTAAGTTCATCGCTTGAAGAAGCTGAGCACCAGAAAGAGCGAGTAGCGTACCAAGGTTAGATTGAGTAAAGGCAACAAGGAATTGCGCGATGAAAAACGCCATAACCATGAAGCTACCCATGCTGCTCATCGTGGCAGACATTGACTTGATAATATCGTCACTTGCTTTGAACGTACCCGCAACCTTGCCGTAAACCACACCAGGGATCACAAACAAGATAAAGATTAGCGGTACGATAGACTGCATTACCGGTGCGTTGAATGCGGTGATTTCACCTGCTGGGTTACGCAGTGGTGATGTCTCAGGGATCAGCGCCACAATCAGTACGGCAATACCGGCCATCATCGCCCAACCAGCACGAGAGAAAGCTTTACTTTCTAGCTCTGTGAAAGAGCCCATATCCGGTGCTTCTTCTGCATCATCATCAATAGCCGTCTGAGATAGACGAGGCTCGATAACGCGATCAGTGATGTACCAACCAATGCTCACAATAAGCAGTGAAGACAAACCGGTGAAGAATAGGTTTGATAACGGGTTAACAATATACTCAGGGTCAAGAATTTGTGCCGCTTCTTGGGTGAAGCCAGCCAATAGTGGGTCGATACCTGAAGGAATAAAGTTTGCTGCAAAGCCACCTGATACACCCGCAAATGCAGCTGCAATACCCGCTAGTGGGTGACGGCCTGCTGCGTGGAAGATGATACCACCCAGAGGGATTACCAGTACGTAACCTGCATCAGCAGCTGTGTGCGATACGATAGCAACTAGAATCAATACCGGAGTAATGAATTTAGCTGGTGTTACGTTCAGCATCTTCTTCAAGCCAGTATTGATAAAGCCAGAGGCCTCAGCAACACCCACACCCAGCATTGCTACAAGCACAATACCCAGTGGTGCAAAACCGGTGAAGTTAGTCACCATGGTCGCAAGGAAGTTTGCAAACGCTTCACCCGTCAGTAGGTTGTTAACTTCTACTGCTTGGCCAGAAACGGGGTGAATTAAGCCAAATTCGAACTGAGAGAAAACTGCAGATAAAACCCAAACAAGGATCAATCCCCAGAAGAAGAGCAAGGCAGGATCAGGGATCTTGTTACCTGTACGCTCGATAAAATTAAGAAACTTATTCATCGCACTTGGCGATTCATTCGGTGTCTTGTTGACAGCTTGATTGCTCATGGGAACTCCATGGTCATTAGTGATGTTGTAAGTTTGCGGCGTTAGATTGTGGTTTTATCGCCGTCAATCCGTTTTTTCTGCAACAGAAAAAGCTTGCGGCGAATTGTAATGAAAAGTTCAAACAAAAACGCACGATTCACCATGCATTCGGCAAATTCAACAATAGCATATTGTAATAAAATATTAACGCAAAACATTACACTAACAAGCACGTTACAAGCCCCATCCCAAAGCACAACAATACTTTCATTTGTGTAAATTATTTCCTTATCTCATTCCTAAGTCATCCCCACGGGTATCACATCTATTCGAATACCACACAAAGCAACTTTTCGTCACTACAGTTTAGCCAAAAAAAAGAAGCACCCGAGGGTGCTTCTTGTTATTCAGTCAATCTAAGCAACGCTTAGTATTCGCGAGAGGATTATTCCCACTCGATCGTCGCTGGTGGCTTACCCGATACATCGTAAACAACACGTGAGATGCCGTCGACTTCGTTGATGATACGGTTAGACACCTTACCCAGGAAATCGTATGGTAGGTGAGCCCAGTGTGCCGTCATAAAGTCGATAGTCTCAACCGCACGCAGTGACACAACCCAATCGTACTTACGGCCGTCGCCCATTACACCCACAGAGCGAACAGGTAGGAACACAGTAAATGCCTGCGAGACTTTGTTGTACAGATCCGCTTTGTGCAACTCTTCGATGAAGATAGCATCAGCACGACGTAGCAAATCACAGTATTCTTTCTTCACTTCACCCAGTACACGTACACCTAGGCCAGGACCCGGGAACGGGTGGCGGTAAAGCATGTTGTAAGGCAGGCCAAGCTCAAGACCAATCTTACGAACTTCATCTTTGAACAACTCTTTTAGCGGCTCAACCAAGCCCATTTCCATATCATCAGGCAGGCCACCAACGTTGTGGTGCGACTTGATAACATGCGCCTTACCGGTTTTCGATGCTGCTGATTCGATAACATCTGGGTAAATCGTACCCTGTGCCAACCACTTCGCATTGGCTAGTTTCTTCGACTCTTCATCGAACACATCAACAAATACGTGGCCGATGATCTTACGCTTAGCTTCCGGCTCTGCCTCACCCGCAAGTGCATCGAGGAAACGATCTTCGGCTTTGACGTGTACAATCTTCAAGCCAAAGTGATCGCCAAACATTTCCATTACCTGCTCACCTTCGTTCAAACGAAGCAGGCCATTGTCGACAAACACACATGTCAACTTGTCACCAATCGCACGGTGGATAAGCATCGCAACAACAGAAGAATCAACACCACCTGACAGGCCAAGGATCACTTCATCGTCACCCACTTGCTCTTTGATACGCGCAACAGCGTCATCAATGATGTTCGCCGACGTCCATAGCTTCTCACAACCACAGATGTTCAGAACAAAGTTTTCAATAATGCGCATACCCTGACGAGTATGGGTAACTTCTGGGTGGAACTGCACACCGTAGAAATTTTTCTCTACATTGGCCATTGCCGCGTAAGGACAGGTTTCAGTTTCCGCGACCTTAACGAAATCAGATGGGATTTCGACCACTTTGTCACCGTGGCTCATCCATACATCTAGCAGTGCCTTGCCATCTTCAGCAATTGAATCTTCGATATTTTGGAAGAAAGCAGTTGGCTCAACCACTTTAACCTGAGCATAACCGAACTCACGTTCAGTTGAACCCGCTACTTTACCACCAAGCTGCTCGGCCATTGTCTGCATACCGTAGCAAACACCGAATACAGGTACACCAGCATCGAACACATACTGCGGTGCGCGAGGGGAACCTTCTTCAGTCACACTTTCTGGGCCACCAGAAAGAATGATGCCGTTAGGGTTGAAGTCGCGAATATCCGCTTCATCAACGTCCCAGCTCCATAGTTCACAATAAACACCAATTTCACGGATACGGCGTGCAATAAGCTGGGTGTACTGGGAACCAAAGTCCAGGATCAGGATACGCTGGTCATGAATATTTGTGGTCGTGGTCATTCGAGCTGTCTCAAAAAATAATGGAAAGGTGGGGGCATAAAAACGCCCCCGATCTTATACAAGTTTCGCGTTTAGGCAAACGTTTTCGTCAGTTGCTGGTGCAGCTGATGAAAATTAACCCAAGCGGTAGTTTGGTGCTTCTTTGGTGATCGTCACATCGTGAACGTGTGATTCATTCAGACCGGCACCTGAAATGCGAACAAATTCAGCTTTGGTACGCAGCGCCTCGATAGTCGCAGAGCCGGTTAGGCCCATGCTTGAACGCAGGCCACCCATTTGCTGGTGAACGATTTCTTTCATGTGGCCCTTGTAAGCAACACGGCCTTCGATACCTTCAGGAACCAGCTTATCAGCTGCGTTATCCGTCTGGAAGTAACGGTCAGAAGACCCTTTCGACATTGCGCCCAAAGAACCCATGCCACGGTAAGATTTGTAAGCTCGGCCTTGGTACAGCTCAACTTCACCCGGTGCTTCTTCCGTACCTGCGAACATTGAACCGACCATGACACATGATGCGCCAGCAGCAATGGCTTTACACATATCGCCAGAGAAACGGATACCACCATCGGCAATAACAGGGATATCGAACTGGTCAGCCACAGCAACCGCATCAGCGATAGCCGTTACCTGAGGTACACCCACACCGGTAACGATACGGGTAGTACAGATAGAGCCTGGGCCAATACCCACTTTCACAGCGCTTACACCAGCGTCGATAAGCGCACGAGCACCTTCAGCCGTAGCGACATTACCACCAACAATTGGCAGATCAGGGAACGCTTCGCGCGTTTCGCGGATTCGGGTAAGTACGCCTTCAGAGTGACCGTGTGAAGAATCGATAAGCAGTACGTCAACGCCTGCTTCTACCAGCGCCTTAACACGCTCTTCGTTGCCTGCACCAGCACCTACGGCTGCACCTACGCGAAGACGGCCACGCTCATCTTTACATGCATTAGGCTTACGCTCTGCTTTCTGGAAGTCTTTCGCGGTGATCATGCCACGAAGCTGGAAGTCATCGTTGACTAGCAGTACTTTCTCAACGCGGTACTGCTGCATGATAGCTTCAACTTCTTCACGCGATGCGCCTTCTTTAGCAGAAGCCAGTTTATCTTTTGGCGTCATCACTTCTTCAACCTTCATCGAAAGGTCAGTCACAAAACGAACGTCACGGCCAGTGATAATACCAACAAGCTCATTGGTATCAGAAACAACAGGGTAGCCGGCAAAACCGTTTTCAATTGTCAGACGCTTCACATCTTCAATGGTGTTGTAAGGCTTCACGGTAACAGGTTCAGAAACCACACCGGCTTCGAATTTTTTCACCATGCGAACTTCATTGGCTTGTTGCTCAATGGACATGTTCTTGTGGATAAAACCAATGCCGCCTTCCTGGGCAAGGGCAATTGCCAGGCGACCTTCTGTCACTGTATCCATTGACGCAGACACCATAGGGATGTTCAGCGTAATGTCTTTCGTCAGGCGGGTGCGCAGATCGGCAGTGTTAGGCAGTACAGTAGAATGGGCTGGAACCAGTAGGACATCATCGAAAGTCAAAGCTTCTTGTTTGATTCGTAACATTGCAATATCTCACACCAAGTAGAGGTTTAAAGAAGGATAAAATATTGCGGACGAATTATACGGGTGAAGCAATCGATTGGCTAGACTTTTTTTAATTTATTTAATTGACAAATTTGTCTTGCTGTGTAGTATCTTTCTGTTAAGTTTCCGGTGCTGCGGTCAGCATATTACGACCAAGATCTGTCCATAGATCTGCCCAGGCTTTGTTCACCACGTCCTGTCGCCCGTCTACCGCACACCCCAGCCTTCCAATACAGGTATCTTGTCTCGTGACGTTATTTGCTCAACAGAACCAGACCAATGACCGTATCTACACCGTTTCCAGCCTCAATGCCCAAGTTCGTTTGATCCTTGAAAACGAAATGGGAGTGGTTTGGCTGGTCGGTGAGCTATCGAATCTCTCCATGCCCGTTTCCGGCCATTGGTATTTCACCCTTAAAGACTCACGCGCCCAAGTTAAATGCGCCATGTTCAAAGGCAGCAACCGACGTGTGACCTTCAAGCCGGCAAATGGCACTCAGGTACTGGTCAAGGCCCGCCTTTCACTCTACGAACCACGTGGTGATTATCAGTTGATCATCGAGAGTATGCAGCCCGAGGGGGATGGTCGCCTCCAACAGCAATTTGAACAGCTAAAAATGAACTTGGCTGCCGAAGGTCTATTTGCCCAATCACTCAAGCAGGCACTGCCAGAGCAACCACAACGTGTGGGGATTATCACTTCCAAAACCGGTGCTGCCCTACATGATATTCTTAATGTCCTGCAACGCCGCGATCCAAGCTTGCCCATTGTCATCTATCCAACAGTTGTCCAAGGGGAAGGTTCCGCAATCTCGATCGCCCAGGCCATTGGCCGTGCCAATGCCCGCCGTGAGTGTGATGTGCTGATTGTCGGGCGAGGTGGCGGTTCACTGGAAGATCTCTGGGCCTTCAACGACGAAATCGTGGCGCGGACCATAGCGGCCAGCCAGATCCCAATTGTCAGTGCTGTGGGCCACGAAGTCGATGTCACTATCGCAGATTTTGTTGCAGATGTTCGAGCACCAACACCATCAGCGGCTGCAGAACTGATCAGCCGAGATATGGGTTTCCAAACCCAAAAAATCAGCCAAAAAAAGCAGCAACTTCAGCATGCTATGCGTCATTACCTATCTGCTAAGCAAGCACAAACAATCCGTCTGCAGCATCGCCTTGATCGGCAGCACCCGCAAGTGCGCCTCAACCAGCAGCAACAGCAGTTGGACGAATTGTCAGGCAAACTAGAATTGGCCATGAAACAGCGTCTGGGACGTCACCAACAGCACATTGACCGTATTGACTACAAGCTGGCTCTCAACTCACCGGCACAAGTTGTCAAAGCGCAACAGAATCGGCTTGAGAGATTGCAGCAACGACTTCAAGATGGAATGGATCGCCGCCTGCTCAATGCCAGCCACAAGCTCGCTATGGCAGCTGAAAAACTGGAGACAGTTAGTCCACTGGCGACCCTAGGCCGCGGCTACTCAATTACCCGCAATCGCAAGGGACAGGTCGTCCGTAGTGCTGGGCAAGTCAAACATGGTGATAGCCTGCGGACAACCCTCGCCGACGGGGAAATCCATTCTATTGTGTCTGAAACAGCAGACTAGCGGCCGTAACACGCTGGTAAGTACAACGCGTCAAATCAAAAATGCCGCCAGTAATCACACCTGGCGGCATTTCTATTTCAGCGACTTATTCCGATTTATACCAATCTGGATAAGTATTTGATCAAGTATTTATGTAGGTTGGTATTACGCTTGTTCAAATATAATTCTGACCCGAGATTTGGACTTCAGCTCATTGCAGCTATTGCAGAAATAGCTCGCCGCCCCGCACGCCTGAAGCTTATCCAACTCGGCCTCGCAATCAGGACAAAAAGCCTTTTTGATAAACGTCGTGCTGCAGCACCCGCAATGGTACTTCCCTTCCTGCCACTCGAGATCTTGTTGACAACTCGGACAAATATTCTGGTTCATTTTCTCTCCCTTAAGCCCAATAATAATTCAATTTGCCAGCCTGCGCCTTTGATCCGGCTCAGCAACCGTAAAGATGCGCTGTAATACAAAACTCAGTAATAACCCGCATCCTGATCGTACTTCAAACCGGTGATCAACGCTAAAAGCCACGGTGATCAGCGATCAGGTACCAAAAGAACATTTATCAATACGCATCCCGAAAGCATAAGTTACATGTTCTGTCTTTCAATTTTTAACGATATTTAACACTGAAGCTTCCGCTATAAATCCAGTTGATCAAGAATATTAGAAATCAGCAGTAAAAAGATCGTACTTATAACAAGCGACTCAACCAAAAAATATAATTAACTGATAAATATAAAAAAATCGCCATTAGGCGATTTTTCCTGTCTTCAGACGGTTGATCAAGCTGGATTGCTATATGTTAACATCACCAGTTCCTGATCGCTGTCTATACGGAACTCTACCCGCAATGCCGCATATTCTGCGAGTGAGCGGACATGAGTACCGCCACAGGGGATCTCCACTACTTGGCCTTCCTGCAGATCACAGCGCCAGTAACGTGAATCGGTCAGCGCTTCCCCTTCCCTTCGCAAGTGCACCGGATAACCCGCCTCACACCACAACGCAAGTTGCTGATTGATTTGCTCAGTGATAACAGGCAAAGCTGCCAGCATATCGGCCGCGTTGAGCCCACGTTTGCGTAGGGTTTTACCAATACGATAGGTATCTGTACTGCAATCTTCGGTTACCCTGCTCTCTGTCTGCGCGTAGCTATGAAAATCATAATGCCCGAGTTCATCTTTACGTGATGCGTCCTTACGCCAAAAGTCATGGTGCAGCACCTTATTCAGAGCGAGTGACGACAGGTGGCCGCCACTGTGGCCCCGGCTCAGGGCGAGCTGATAGTGCTCATCAACATTCAGCATGACCTTGCAACCTGCGTGAAGATCGACAACTTCAGCCAACTGATGCACCACCACAAACACCCATCCTGGCTCATCGCGTTTCACCGGGATATCTTTACCAACGTGCAGCTGACCGCTCTGCTGTTCAACGGCGCCAACGAGGCAATCGACCACCTCATACGCCTGCCCTGCTAGTGTCAATGTACCGCGATCAGCTGGGTGATCTGGCCAGATATGGCTAACAGGATGGAATGGCGTCTTATCGGTAACAACGTAGCAGCCCTGGGACGGAGTGGCCACTGCTGTCAGTTGTACGTCCGCTTCACATTGGTAGATACGCTCAGGAAAAAGTACATGGGTCGCGCTGATCACAATGATGGATATCCTTGCAGGTAGATGGAAAGGTGTAATATCAATCTGGATAAGTCGTTGATCAAGTATTTATGTAGGTTGATATCATAACAAAAAACCCGACCAAGTGGCCGGGTTTGTCTATACAGCTTAACAAGTAACTTGGCGCTACTTCAGCAGTAATTAACTGTCGCTGTCGCGATCACGGTTCTTCAGAGCTGTTGCCAGACGCTTGCGCTGACGCTCCTGAGAAATCGTTAGCTTTTGCTTCTTGGTTTCGAACGGGTTCTCGCTGTTCTGGAACTGAATACGGATTGGCGTACCCATCATTTCCAGTGACTTGCGGTAGTAATTCATCAAGTAGCGCTTGTACGAGCCCGGCAGTTCATTCACCTGGTTACCGTGAATAACAATAATCGGTGGGTTATAACCACCAGCGTGGGCATACTTCAGTTTCACACGGCGACCACGGATCATTGGTGGCTGGTGATCGTCCTGAGCCATCTGCATAATACGGGTTAGCAACGATGTACTGATACGTTTGGTCGCAGACTGGTAGGCTTCCTGTACTGATTCGTAAAGGTGACCAACACCAGTACCATGCAAAGCCGAGATAAAGTGAATACGGGCAAAGTCGACAAAGCCCAAGCGACGGTCCAGTTCTGACTTCACACGCTCTTTGACTTCGTTATCCAAGCCATCCCACTTATTCACGGCAATAACCAGTGAACGACCGGCGTTCAAGGCAAAACCAAGCAGGCTCAAGTCCTGATCAGAAATGTTTTCACGCGCATCGATGACCAGCAGAACAACGTTGGCATCTTCCACCGCTTTTAGCGTTTGGATCACCGAGAATTTTTCTACCGCTTGACTCATGTTCTTACGACGACGGATCCCTGCCGTATCAATCAGAACATACTCTTGGCCTTCGCGCTCCATCGGAATGTAGATGGAATCACGGGTCGTACCCGGCATATCGTATACAACAACACGCTCTTCACCCAGAATACGGTTCGTCAGTGTCGACTTACCCACATTCGGGCGGCCAATAATTGCCAACTTAATTGGCTGCTCTTGCAAACGCTTATACGCTGCTTCCGCATCCGCTTCAGACAGATTGGCTTTCTCGATATCTTCAACCGACGTAAGATCTTCGATGAACACTTCATCGCTTTCTTCATCTGTTGACTCGTTCAGGCTATCTGCGAACGGGGCCAGTGCACGCTCCATCAATGCCGTCACACCACGGTTTTGCGCCGCAGCGATCTGGTACATGCCGTTCATACCCAGCTTCCAGAATTCAGCACATGCGCTATCGCCATCAACACCGTCAATCTTGTTTACCACCAAGAAAGTCGGTTTTTCGCGGCTACGCAGGTGCTTAGCAATCGCTTCATCTGACGAAGTCAGGCCAGCACGACCATCTACCAGAAACAGAACAACATCCGCTTCTTCAATCGCCGCCAGTGACTGCTCGGCCATTTTGGTTTCGACGCCTTCTTCAGTTCCGTCGATACCGCCGGTATCAATCACAATAAATTCATGCTCTTCGAGCTCAGCCTTACCGTATTTACGATCCCTTGTTAGGCCAGGAAAGTCAGCTACCAGCGCATCCCTTGTACGGGTAAGACGGTTAAATAACGTCGATTTACCCACGTTTGGGCGCCCGACAAGGGCAACAACAGGAATCATAAGTACCTCTTACTTTTCATAGTCATAATGACATATTTCCATTCATTCTTGCCTCCAGCCAGGCCAGCGGCCTGTACCTTCATCCGACAATAATATCGCGAACGGATATAACAACAACGGCTCCTGACTGTGTCCACAGCAGGAGCCGAAAATAATAATGGCGCGTATTATAACGGCAAATTACGGCATTTGCATTTTGTTAATACGTCCATTGCGGGTGATCACCAAGTAACCATCACTCATCCGGACCGGTGGTACCGCAATACCGCTGCCGTCAGTTTCCTGCTGGGCAACAAAATCACCGCTGTAAGGGTCAAGCCAGTGCAAGTAACCTTCACTATCACCCACAGCCAGGTAACCACCAATCACAGCGGGGGCGCTAAGCAAGCGGTGCTCCAGTTGGCTATTCGACCACAGCTCCGTGCCACTGCGTGTATCTACCGCAACAACATGGTCTTTATCTGTGATCAAATATAGCTGACTACCGTCAATAGCAAAATCAGTGGCCGAAGAATAGTTGCGTTTCCATGCAGGCTGACCGGTACGCAAATCAATCGATACCAAGCTACCATTGAAGCCAAGGGCTAACAGGCGCTCGCCATCAATAACTGGGGTCGCATCGACATCAACCAGACGGTCAATTTCGGTACCACCTTTTGGCGAACCAATCGGCTGTTGCCATAGCATCTGGCCATTGCCCATCAGGGCTCCCGCCAAACGCCCATTGGCCTGTCCCCAGAATACACCACCAGAGATCGACACTGGCGAGCTGTCGCCGCGCAGAGTCAAGGTGGGCACTTCACTACCTAGCTGCCAGCGGCTTTCACCGCTGTCTGCATCCAGTGCCTGCAAAATGCCACGGCTGGTATTAACCACCACCAAGCCTTCATCGACCAATGGCTTTGATAATACCTCGCCTTCTACCGTCTGACGCCAAATGACTTCACCGGTTTCTTCATCGAGGGCAATAACCTCGGCATTTTCCGAGCCAATGAACACTTTGCCGTAAGACAAGGTCATACCGCCAGCCAATCTTGCGGGTATATCTCCTTCAAGATCCTGCTGCCAAATTTCCTTCCCTGTATCAGGCTCCAGCGCTTTGACCAAACCATTACGGTCAGCAACAAACACCTTACCGTAACCTACTGCCGGGCTCAGCTTGGAAAAGAAATGGCCAACACCATCCCCTACCTTGCTGCTCCATCCCTGCACTGGGGTAAACGTGCTTTCAACCACAGGCAACGGTGCCATCTGGATAGTGTCTTCCTCACTGGCACAACCGGCAAGTAAACCGACGGCCAATGCGACCGACACTGCTTGCTTCAACACCTTCTGCATACGCTCTACCTTACTGTGCCAAGTCGTCTAGCTTGATCTGCAAGGCCGGAGATGCACCAAGCTGCTGTGCGCTAATATAAGCTTCACGTGCCGCTTCAGCATCACCTTTTTGCAACAGAACATCACCACGTAGCTCAGCCACTTTGGCCTGCCAGCTTTCAGCTGTCACTTTGTCCAGCTCTGACAAGGCCTTATCGAAAGTATCCTGCTCGGCGTAAATACGTGCCAAGCGGGTTTGAGCAATTGGCAAGATCGCAACATCTTTGGTATTGGCGATAGCCCAGCTCAACTGCTCGGCGGCACCATCCAAGTCACCACTATCAACCTGCGCTTTCGCTAGTTGAAGTGCAGCCAAAACAGAGTACTGGCTGCTTTCATGGGCTGCGATAAATGCTTGTACATCTGCAATGGCTGACTCATTACCACTTTCCAGGCGGTTAACCACTTGGGTATATGCATCGGATGCCTGCTCCTTGGCTGACTGAACTTCCGACTGGTAGTAACGCCAGCCAAACAGCCCCCCCAAACCAATCACAGTACCGAGAACAACGGCTTTACCGTTTTCTTTCCACCAAGCCTTTATCTGTTCAACTTGTTGTTCTTCTGTGATATTGCCGTCCACTTCCTGTCCTCTCTTAAATCAATTCGGCCAGCTTCGCTGCCACTTCGTCTTGCGCCATCGTGGTTTGCTCACCGCCGCGAAGATCTTTAACTACCACGGTATTTTCAGCGATTTCGTTTTCGCCCAGTACCAATGCTACTGCTGCGCCGACATTGTCAGCGCGCTTGAATTGCTTCTTGAAGTTACCACCACCGAAGTGGCTCATTACACGCAGGCCAACAACTTCTTCGCGTAGCTTCTCAGCCAGCTTCATGCCTGCCATCATGGTGCCTTCGCCCGCCGTTACCATGTACACGTCAACCGGACGGCGTACATCAGTCAGCTCTAGGGTTTCCATCATCAATACCAGACGCTCTAGACCCATAGCAAAGCCAACGGCCGGTGTCGCTTTGCCGCCAAGTTGCTCAACCAAGCCATCATAGCGGCCACCGCCACATACCGTACCCTGCGCACCAAGGCTCTCGGTGATCCACTCAAATACTGTACGGTTGTAATAGTCTAAACCACGTACAAGACGTTCATTTACCTGGTATTCGATACCAGCAGCGTCCAATAGTTCACACAAACCGGCAAAATGTTGTTTTGACTCGTCATCTAGGTAGTCAGACAGCTTAGGAGCATCAACCAACACAGTCTGGATGGCCGCGTTTTTGGTATCAAGTACACGCAGCGGGTTAGTGTGCATACGACGCTTGCAGTCTTCATCCAAAATATCGATGTGCTGCTCAAGGAAAGCAATCAATGCCTGGCGGTAGTCAGCACGGGCTTCAAGCGAACCGATAGAGTTCAGCTCAAGGCGAACATGCTTATCAATGCCCAGCTCACGCCACATGCGAGCAGTCATCATAATAAGTTCTGCATCAACGTCCGGGCCATTTAGACCAAAGACTTCCACACCGCACTGGTGGAACTGGCGGTAGCGACCTTTTTGAGGACGCTCGTGGCGGAACATAGGGCCGGTGTACCACAGACGCTGTTCCTGGTTGTATAGCAGGCCATTCTGGATGCCGGCACGTACACAGCCAGCCGTTCCTTCCGGACGCAAAGTCAGGCTATCGCCGTTGCGGTCCTCAAACGTATACATTTCCTTTTCAACAACATCCGTTACTTCACCGATTGCCCGACTAAACAAATGCGTCGACTCGACGATAGGCATACGGACTTCACTGTAACCGTAAGCGCTTACAACTTGTTTAATGGTCGATTCCACTTTCTGCCAAAGTGGAGACTGGGTTGGAAGGCAGTCGTTCATGCCTCGAATTGCTTGAATTTGTTTCGCCACGTTTATTCTCGTTAACCGATGGGGAATGGAGTTGAATATATAGGTTATAACGCAAATAGTGAACCGCCCCAACACGTGTAGGGACGATTCTTGCTAATTTCGTTATTTTTCTGTCACATCTATGCGGTTTGCTGTATCCAGCATCGATGCTTTCGCGCGAATTTTAGCTTCCAGCTGCTCAATCACGTTATCGTTATCGAAACGCTCTTTCTGGCGCAGGCCGTCTTCATAAAACGCACTTTTGCGGTTACCACCAGCAATACCAAGGTGTGACACTTCTGCTTCACCCGGGCCATTGACCACACAACCGATAACCGAGACATCCATAGGTATTGTGATGTCTTCAAGTCGCTGCTCCAGCTCGTTCACAGTGCCAATTACATCAAACTCTTGGCGTGAACACGTTGGGCAGGCAATAAAATTAATACCGCGAGAGCGGATACGCAGGGATTTGAGGATATCAAAACCGACTTTGATTTCTTCAACCGGATCGGCTGCCAAAGAAACACGCAAAGTATCACCGATACCTTCAGCTAGCAGCATACCCAAGCCAACAGCGGATTTCACCGAACCAGCACGTGCACCACCGGCTTCGGTGATCCCCAAGTGGAGTGGCTGTCTGATCTGCTGGGCCAACCTGCGGTAAGAATCTACCGCCAAGAAGACATCAGATGCCTTCACGCTGACCTTGAATTGGTCGAAGTTCAGACGGTCCAGTATATCGACATGGCGCATCGCCGATTCCACCAAGGCATCTGGTGTCGGCTCACCGTATTTCTGCTGGATATCTTTTTCCAGCGAGCCACCGTTCACCCCGATGCGAATAGGGATGTTGTTGTCACGGGCGCAGTCTACAACCGCACGGATACGATCTTCACGACCAATATTACCCGGGTTGATACGCAGGCAATCAACACCGTACTCGGCGACTTTAAGCGCGATACGGTAATCAAAGTGAATGTCAGCCACCAGAGGAATATTCACCTGCTGCTTAATTAGCTTAAACGCCTCAGCCGCGTCCATGGTTGGCACCGAAACACGGACGATATCAGCACCGACATTTTCCAATGCTTGGATCTGCGCGACGGTCGCTGCCACATCGGTGGTGCGAGTATTGGTCATTGACTGCACCGCAATAGGTGCACCATCACCGATTGGCACATCACCGACATAAATACGGGTGGACTGACGGCGTTTAATTGGAGACTCGTTATGCATTACATCTACTCTTTACTGCGGCAGTTTCAATCGCGCCACTTTACCTGCAGGGTACCTGCTAAGATCAACAGGTTTACCTTTATAGCTCATGGTGACGACGCTCGGTGCACCTAGCACCACACGGAAAGGCTCACTGCCATCAAGCTTCAGGACATCACCGGCTTTCTTAATACCAGTATCCAAGCGGCGACCATTGGCATCACGGATGTCGATCCAGCAATCACCGGTAAAGCTCAGTTCAAGATCAGAACTGGCGACGACGGTTTCCTCTTCAGAGACCACCTCGTTCAACTGCTCGGCAGCCAAGCTGTCAGCGCTGTCTACATCGGCATCTGCCTGCTCTTGTGGTTCGGTAAAGCTGTCTTCGAAGCTGGCCTGAGGCTCAGGTTCGATCGATGGTAGCTGTACCTGTTGCTCGGCATCGACCGTACTCACGATACTCGCATTATCGTCCGAACCCGGCTCGGTGACTGCCGTCAGCACTGCTGTACTGCTGCCGTTGCCAGCATTGGCAATCGCCTCATCCAGCGCCTGCACCTCTGCAGGATCGGCGGTAAGCTCTGCTTCTGGGGTCATCTGCAAGCTCTGCCACCACCAGATCCCGGTCAAGCCGACAAACAGGGCGCCCAGAGCCCAGGTCAATCGCATGATACGGCTATCGTGCGCTTCACGCTTGGTACGGCGTGAAAAGCTCTGCATCTCCTGCTCTTGAGGTTGAGCGTGACCTTGCTGGTCAAGTTTGGCCAGTATCTCAGCCTCATCAAGGCCGACAAATTTGGCATAGGAACGCACATAACCACGAGTAAACGTGGCCAGTTGCGCTTCTTCGAAATGGTTATCTTCGATATCACTGACAACCGAGAGGCGGAGCCTCAATCGGCTTGCAACATCCTTCTGTGAATAGCCTAGCTTCTCTCGAGCCTGACGCAGCATATCCCCTGGAAGAATGATATCTTCTGTTGATCGTTCTTCGTTCTGTTCAGTATTCATTGGCTAGATATTTTTGATATTGCTGAGAGTTTGGGTATTGGGCTTTGAGAATACCAGCGTATTTATCCGCTTGGCTATCAGAGCCAGCCAGCTGCTCTAGCTGGATCAACAGCCAAAGGCTGTCGGCTTTATACCCGTATCTTTTGTTAAATTTAAACAGCCTGACGCGGGCTTCCTTGAAGTTCTGCGTCTCAATGTCCAACTTCGACAGATTCAGCATCGACCTTGCCCGGTATGGATCGTAAGACAAGGCCTTTTCAAAGTAGCCGCGAGCTTGTGGTTGGTTGCCTTGCTCTAGACTACACAGTGCTGCATTTTCATAACTGGCCGAAGTCAGGTAGTAATATGGTTGCTTGATAGCACGCTCAAATTCATTGATCGCATCATCATAGCGCCCCTGACTACACAAGAATACACCATAGTTGTTTCTTACATCGCCATTTTTTGGCGAATCTTTCAGCGCCTGGCGATACATGGTTTCAGCTGATTCAGGTTCGTCCACCCGCTGGTAGTAATAAGCCATCGCATTTTGCGCCCGGTAATAACGTGGCGCATAGCGCAGGGCGAGCTCAAAATTATCACGCGCCCGCTGCCATTGTCCTTTCTCTAAATACCCCAGCCCAAGAGTGACTCTGGCTTCTGAAGCCTCAATCTTGTTCATGCTCTGGGGAACATTGCCAGACTCGTCGACGGTAACACAACCGGCCATAAAACTACACAATAATAGGTACATCGTCCATCGCACCATCCCAATCTCACCTTAATATCCATATTAATGTGCAGCCAAAGCAGATATCCTCTCCGCCTTGGCTAGGTAATTTTCTATTAGACTGATTTTACCGGGATTTGTTCAGCTTTTTGAGCCTTAGCTTGCGTGCGTTTCGTGCGGTCAATCACATCACCTACCAATTGTCCGCATGCCGCATCGATATCATCGCCACGGGTCTTACGAACGGTTACCGTAAAGTCGTATTCCATCAACGTTTTCATGAAACGGTCAATACGAGAGTTACTCGGTTTCTTGTACGGAGAACCTGGATAAGGGTTGAATGGGATCAAGTTCACCTTGGCCGGCGTATCTTTCAATAACACACCCAACTGACGCGCATGTTCCATATCATCATTAACATGATCAAGCAGTACGTATTCCACGGTCACACGGCCACGGTTTGCATTGGATGAATCAATGTAACGGCGAACCGACGCGAGAAAATCTTCGATATTCCAACGATCGTTGATTGGCATGATTTGCGAACGCAACTCATCGGTTGGTGCGTGCAAAGAGATCGCCAGTGCCACATCAATAGTGCCCGTCATCTGGTCAAGGCCTGATACAACACCTGATGTTGATACCGTAACGCGGCGCTTAGAAAGACCAAAACCAAGGTCATCAAGCATGATTTCAAGTGCTGGGATCAGGTTCTTCATGTTCAGCAGCGGTTCACCCATACCCATCATGACAATGTTGGTAATAGGGCGACGACCGGTTTCTTTCTCGATACCGATCTCTTTAGCAGCACGCCAAACCTGACCAATGATTTCCGACACGCGTAGGTTACGGTTGAAACCCTGCTGGGCCGTTGAGCAGAACTTACATTCCAAAGCACAACCTACCTGAGAGGACACACACAATGTCGCACGGTCCTCATCAGGAATGTAGACCGTTTCCACATCCTGATCACCGACTTTCATCGCCCACTTAATAGTGCCGTCGCTCGAGTGCTGGGCCTCTGCGACATATGGCGCACGAATTTCTGCCACTCGTTTGAGTTTTTCACGCAATTTCTTGTTGATGTTCGTCATCTGATCGAAATCATCACAACCGAAATGATAAATCCACTTCATTATCTGATCAGCGCGGAAGGCTTTTTCACCCAGTTCATCGGCAAAATACTTACGCAGCCCCTTGCGATCAAAATCCAGCAGATTTGTTTTAACAGTTGTCATCGGTTGTTGCCTCTTTAAATTACGTGACGTTATCTGTGCCTTGGGCATACCGGTGCACGGTATACGACAGGACCTTTAAGCCCAAACTGTGGTCATGCGCTATGAAATAACCCACCTGTTGTCAGTTTGGTTTTATACCCGGGTAACTGCAAGGTGCCTATTTCAGCGAAGATTACCTGAAGCCCCTGAGTATAAGGCGCGAAATTGTACAGGCTTTGGCAGTGAGATGCCACTTGTTCACTCGGCAGGGGTATCGCGGACAAATAAAAACGGGAAGCCTTGGCTTCCCGTTTCTTTACTTAAGGCTTAACCTCGTCGCTTAATCGCGAGCACAAATCTCGTCATCAGCAAAGAAGTAGGCAATCTCACGTGCAGCAGACTCTGGGCTGTCTGCACCATGTACCGAGTTATGACGCAGGCTGAGTGCATAGTCGGCACGCAGGGTACCGCATGCCGCATCTTCCGGGTTGGTCTTGCCCATCAGCTCACGATATCGCACCACGGCATTGTCACCCTCCAGCACCTGAACCATCACCGGCCCCGACGTCATAAAAGCCACCAGATCATCAAAAAACGGCTTACCCTCATGCTCGGCATAAAAGCCTTTGGCCTTGTCGGCATCCATGCGGATCATCTTGGCGGCGACCACATGTAGCCCCGCCTTTTCGATTCGGTTATAAATAGCACCAATCAGATTACGCTTAACAGCATCTGGCTTTACGATTGAGAATGTTCTTTCAATTGTCATTATTATAGTTCCCTCTGGCTAAAATCTACGGCTAAAGCAGCATCGCTGCAATGTTGGCAACCCCAACTCCCGTCGCACCAGCCGCCCAGCGGGCGTCCGCGCTATCTCGGAAGCAAGCCGCCAAATCAAAATGAACCCAACCGCAATTGTCAGTATCAACAAAACGCGACAAAAAGGCAGCCGCATTGGATGCACCACCCATTCCGCCACCTTTCTGCACCCGGCTATTGGCGGTATCTGCGTAGTATGACGGGCAGTTGGCCTGATGCCAGCTCTCCAACGGCAACGGCCATGCTGGCTCATTGACCAAGTCAGACAACTGCTGTGCTTTGAATACCAGCGCCTTGTCCAAGCCAAACAACGCATTATAGTCAGTTCCCACCGCCATCATCGCAGCGCCGGTCAGGGTCGCCGCATCAATGATGAGTGGCGCTTTGGTTTCACTGGCAGCAATCAAACCATCCGCCAGTACCAAACGTCCCTCGGCATCGGTATTCACAATTTCTACGGTCTGGCCATTCTTGTACGTTAGCACATCACCTAGTTTATAGGCGTTTCCGGCAATCATGTTTTCGGCACAACACAAGATCAACTTCACACGTTGACGTAAACCTTGCTCTATCGCATAGCCCAACGCTGCGGTTACCGTGGCGGCACCGCCCATGTCGCACTTCATGGTCACCATGCCGGCGCTCGACTTAATGCTATAGCCGCCCGAGTCAAAGGTGATCCCCTTGCCGACCAAGCACGCCGATACTGGCGCGTCGGTATCCCCTGTTGGGTTGAAGTCCACAGTCAGCATGACCGGTGGACGGCTGCTGGCTCGGCCCACACTGTGGGTACCAATCCAGCCTTGTTCGGCTAGGGCATCGCCAACGACAACCTCGTGAGAAAGGGCTTCGCCAGCAATCGACGACAAGAAGGATACCGCTTCATCCGCCAACTTCTCCGGATACATGTCTTCCGGCGTAGCATTTACCACCTTGCGCACCCAGTCGGCACTACGACGGCGAGCGTTGAGCAACTCCAGTTCGTCCTCATCGATAGAGGCCCAGCGCAACTGGACCTCGGCTTTCGGTGTTGCGAAACCACAATAAAACGCCCACTGGCGCTCATAACTCCAACCTTCACCGTCAAGGCTAGCTTGCGTGATCCCTTGCGACTGTAGCTGACGAGCAGCCTGTTGAATACGGCGTAGCGGGTACTCACCAGCAAAATGTACAACGGCACCCTCGGCTTCATACGCCACCAATGCCTTTTCTCCCCATACTCCCGAGTGTGGGACTGACGATAATGAAATCTTTAACATTCTTTCTTCCTGAAAAACTGCCGCTCATTGGCAGCAGCATTATATTTTTAGTTTTAGTCTTGTTCGTGGTCACACAGGATATTTGCTAAGGTGCGGACCCCCATCCCTGTCGCTCCTGCCGCCCACTTATCATTGGCAGATTTGCGATAGGTACCACTGGCATCAATGTGCATCCAGCCATTCTGGTAATCTTCAACAAAGTAAGACAGGAAAGCCGCAGCAGTGCTGGCTCCCGGAAGGAATTCACCCTGTGAGATATTGCTCAGATCTGCAAAATTCGACGGCATCATCGCGCGGTGTTGTTCAGCCAGCGGTAACGGCCATAGACCTTCATTTTCATCACTGGCTGCCATCAGGGCTTTCTGGGCCAAACCGTGATCGAAGCTGAACAGCGCATGGTAGTCATTGCCCAGTGCATTCTTCGCCGCACCGGTCAGAGTGGCACAGTCAATGATCAGTTCTGGGTTCTGGCTACTCGCATAGATCAGACCGTCAGCCAGTACCAAACGGCCTTCGGCATCGGTATTGAGCACTTCAACGGTTTTGCCATTCTTGTAAGTAATGATATCGCCCAGCTTGAACGCGCGACCTGATACCATATTTTCGGCACAACACAGGATCAGCTTGATTCGCTTGTTGGTACCACGGGCAATAGCCAGTGCCAGCGCACCGGTAGCCAACGCCGAGCCCCCCATATCAGCCTTCATCGCAATCATACCGGCAGAAGGCTTCATGCTGTAGCCACCTGAATCAAACGTAATACCCTTACCTACCACACACGTGTGTACAGGCGCATCGGCATTACCGGTTGGATTGTAGTCAAGGCGCAGCATTGCTGGTGAGCGCTCAGAACCACGGCCGACGGTATGGATACCGTTCCAGCCCTCATCCAACAGGTCGTTGCCCTTGATAATTTTGTAAGTCACATGCTCCGGCGCTAGTGACTTGATCAGCTCCCCAGCTCGGGATGCCAGTTGCGAAGGACGAACCACTTCTGCTGACTGATTGATAATATCGCGAACCCAGTTGGTTGCCATTAGGCGTGCCTGCAGCTCAGCTTCATCAGCATCTGACAGCCCGCTCCAGCTTATCTCATTCCCCGGTTTGGCATTGCGGTGTCCCTGCACAAAGGCCCAGATACATTCCAGATCCCAGCCGTCACCAATTAGCTCGATGTTCTTGATACCTTGCGCATCCAGTTTACGGCCAGCACGTTGAATGGCAGGCAATGCATTTTCTTCTGTCAGGTGGACTACCGCACCATCAGCTTCGAAGGTTACTAGGGCATTTTCGCCCCATTTAGCGTCAGCTGCTTCCGTAGACAGTAGCACACTCATTTTGGCAGACATGAAAGACTCCTTGGATTGTTGTTACTCCACCATGTTACGGCGCAGTAACGGGATGTGATAGGACGAACCTAACGCCTGAATACATTATCTTGCACGCATTTAGATAACAAATACATGACAATGGCGTTACCCGTTATAACAGATGTTATTGGGGCGCATTTCGGCATTACAAGGGGTTTCAGCACGTTCCGGGCTGTCTTCCCTAGCAAGACAAGACATGACAGATGAAAATAAGGCCATTGATCCAATTTTCAGGATTTATCTTACTCTGCCTTGGTTAATGTCAAGAAACAAGCTGTTTACAACGAGAGTAGGAGCAAGATCATGGCGGGGGAATTAGTGGGAAGGGCGTTTGGAAGAAAGCGGGTTAATCCGCCTCTTCAATCCAGTACATCTGTACGGCTTCGAGCACCCGCTCGCTGCAATGCTCGGGATCATCATCAAATGCCTCCAGTGCCAGGATCCATTCCCTTAAATCAGTAAAACGTAGTGTCACCGGATCAACATCTGGGTGTTGCTCGGACAGCTCGATCGCCAACTCCCGCGAGTCAATCCACTTCAAGCCCATAACGACCTCCTATTCTTCCGTCCATAGCCTTTAGCCAGAATAATTTTAGTTTGGTATTAGTGTAGCTAACCGCAAAGCAGTAACATAAAAAAAGCCCTGATAAATTCACCATCAGGGCTTTCAATACATATCCGTGGGTATTAGTGATTTTCCGACGCTAGGTTCAACGTGTATTTCGGAATTTCCACCACCAAATCCTCATCGGTTACTTTAGCCTGGCAGCCCAAGCGTGATTCAGGCTCCAGTCCCCATGCCTTGTCCAGCATGTCATCTTCCAGCTCATCACTTTCTTCTAGTGAATCAAAACCTTCGCGCACAATACAGTGACACGTGGTACACGCACAGGATTTTTCACACGCATGTTCAATGCCAATACCGTTGCGCAGTGCCACGTCAAGAATAGTTTCGCCTTCTTGCGCTTCTAGCACTGCCCCTTCCGGGCAAAGCTCATCATGGGGTAATACAACAATTTTAGGCATGCCTAAACCTCATCTATCGACTGACCAGCCAGTGCACGGCGGATAGACTGATCCATCCGGCGTGATGCAAATTCCTGACTCGCCTTATCTGTTTTCTTAATTCCGACTTCAATCGCGTAAGGGTCAGTACCCTGACGCAGCTGAACCAGCTCCATCATGACGGCTTCCAGCTCGTCGCGCTCTTCTTTGCTCAGCAGGGATTCACCATCCTGAGCCAGCGCTGCAATCAACCCTTCCAGAACACGATCCGCTTCCACTTGTTGTTCGGCAAGTGCGCGGGCGTCTTTATCGTCCTGGGCAAAAGTCATTGAATCGCGGAGCATCGTCGCGATCTCATCATCACTCAGGCCGTAAGACGGCTTAACCTGAATAGAAGATTGTACGCCACTGCTCTTCTCCATCGCGGTTACTGACAGCAAGCCGTCGGCATCAACTTGATAGGTCACACGAATGTGTGCAGCACCTGCAGCCATCGCCGGGATACCACGCAAGGTAAACCGTGCCAACGAACGACAATCACTGACCATTTCACGCTCGCCCTGTACCACATGGACTGACATCGCAGTTTGACCGTCTTTGAAAGTCGTGAATTCTTGGGCACGGGCAACAGGGATAGTGGTGTTTCGCGGGATAATCTTTTCAATCATGCCGCCCATGGTTTCGATACCCAAAGACAGCGGGATCACATCCAATAGCAACATATCAGCATCTGGCTTGTTACCCGCAAGGATATCAGCCTGAATCGCTGCGCCAATTGCCACGACTTGGTCAGGGTCAATCGATGTCAGCGGATCTTTACAAAAGTAGCCGCCCACCATTTCACGAACCAAAGGCACGCGGGTCGAACCACCGACCATGACAGTTTCAATCACCTCATCGGTTGTCACATCGGCGTCCTTCAACGCACGACGGCATGACATCAAGGTCTTTTTAACCAGCGGTTGGATCATGGCATTGAACTGCGAACGAGTCACATTCCCCTGCCAACCCAACACATCAACCGCGACCTCGTCAGCATCAGACAATGCTTCTTTGGCTGCCTGTGCCGCATCTTGCAGTTTACGCTGTACAATCGCATCACGTTCTGTAATACCGGCTTGCTCGGCTAGCCAATCCGCCAATAGGTGATCAAAATCATCACCACCCAGAGCCGAATCACCACCTGTTGCCAACACTTCGAATACGCCTTTCGACAATCGAAGAATGGAAATATCAAACGTACCGCCACCCAAGTCATAAACGGCAATCACCCCTTCTTGGCCTGAATCCAAACCATAGGCAATCGCAGCGGCTGTTGGCTCGTTGAGCAAACGAAGTACATTAAGGCTAGCCAGTTTGGCGGCATCTTTTGTACCGGCACGCTGAGCATCGTCGAAGTAAGCAGGGACAGTGATCACCACACCTTCAAGTTCACCGCCAAGGGTGTCTTGAGCACGTTGATTGAGCGTCTTCAAGATTTCCGCTGACACTTGCACAGGATTAACATCACCGCCACGGGTGATCAGCTGTGGCAACCCGTTATCAGTTGCACTGAACTGGTATGGCATATGTGGATAACGCGTTTGAATATCAGCCAGCGAGCGACCCATCATACGCTTAACAGAAATGATGCTATTGACCGGATCCTGCTGGGCAATCTCGCGGGCCTCATGGCCGACAACAATGCCGCTTTCGCTGTAGTGAACCGCCGATGGCAAAATCGCCCGGCCGTGGTCGTCTTTCAGGGTTTCCGGAACGCCGCTGCGTACTGCAGCCACGAGAGAGTTAGTAGTCCCCAGATCAATACCCACCGCCAATTTATGTTGGTGCGGCGCAGCGCTTTGACCGGGTTCAGCAATCTGTAACAGTGCCATTTTCGTTCCTGTGGTGTTTATACCGGGCTTGGATAAAATCAATCAAGCAGGCTATCTTCCAAGCGCTCAACTTCTTCCCGCAGCTTAACAATAAATTTTAGCTTGCGCACGGCGTCAGCCGCCACTTCCCAGCGTTCATCAACAAGTAATTGTTCAAGCTCAGTCAACTGTGCTTTGTAGAGCGTAGAGGCGTGCTGCTCAAAATCAAACAACGCGCTTTCTGGATCACTCGATTCAGGGATCTCTTCCAACTCTTCACGCAATTCCATTTGTTGCATCAAAAAGGCCGGATCCTGCAGCGTTTTGTTCTCACTGCGGATATCAACACCGTTGACCGACAACATGTACTCGGCACGGGAGATAGGGTTTTTCAATATCTGGAAGGCATCGTTGATCTGCGCGGCTTTCTGGACTGACAACAAGCGATCTCGCTCGGAAGCCGTAGCAAATTTGTCTGGATGGAAATGACGTTGCAATTCGCGGAACTGAGTTGCAAGAAGGCTACCGTCCAGCTGGAACTGAAAAGGTAGCCCAAAGAGTTCGAAATGATTCATATCGCGTGAGTTTCTGTAAAGACTGAGTCTAAAATAACTGAACCTGATCCTCCCTTAAATAAAGGCAGCAATCAGGTCCAATTGGCTCAGCGATTATACGTTGAAGCTTTCACCACAGCCGCATTCGCTGGATACGTTAGGGTTGTTGAACTGGAAGCCTTCGTTAAGACCTTCTTTGGCAAAGTCCAACTCGGTGCCATCCAGATATACCATACTCTTGGCATCGATGATGATCTTCACCCCTTTTTCTTCAAAGATCTGATCACCTTCATCTAGCTGGTCGACAAATTCCAGTACATAGGCCATTCCCGAACAACCTGAGGTCCGGACACCTAACCGTAGGCCGATGCCTTTCCCTCGGTTTTCCAGGAAACTAGCTACGCGACTGGCTGCCGCTTCAGTAATCGTTATGGCCATACAACAACCTTTAGAAAATTAATGTTCTTCGTGTTTCTTTTTGTAATCGCTAACTGCTGCTTTAATAGCGTCTTCCGCTAGGATTGAGCAGTGAACTTTTACAGGTGGAAGCTCAAGTTCCTCGGCAATTGCAGAGTTCTTGATACTAGCAGCTTCGTCCAGCGTCTTACCCTTAACCCACTCAGTGATCAATGAGCTTGAAGCAATCGCAGAACCACAGCCGTACGTTTTGAACTTGGCATCTTCGATAATACCTTCTTCAGTCACTTTGATCTGAAGTTTCATAACGTCACCACAGGCAGGTGCACCTACCATGCCGCTACCTACGTTTTTGTCGCCTTTATCAAATGAGCCTACGTTACGTGGGTTCTCATAATGATCAATAACTTTTTCACTATATGCCATGACAGTTTCCTCGAATACGTGGTGATGACCGCAAGATTAGTGGTGTGCCCACTCGACCGTGTTCAGGTCAATACCTTCCTTATACATATCCCATAGCGGAGACATGTCACGTAGTTTCTCTACCGCACCGCGGATCTGTGAAACTGCGTAGTCTACTTCTTCTTCTGTCGTGAAGCGACCGAAAGAGAAGCGAATTGAGCTGTGTGCCAGTTCATCGTTCAAGCCAAGGGCACGAAGAACATAAGATGGCTCCAAGCTGGCTGATGTACATGCAGAGCCTGATGATACTGCAAGATCCTTCAGTGCCATCAGTAGTGATTCACCTTCAACAAACGCAAAGCTGATGTTTAGGTTGTTCGGTACACGTTGCTCAAGATCACCATTGATAGTCATCGCTTCAAGACCTTCAAGACCTTTCAGCATACGTTCACGCAAAGCAAGTGCGTGTTGGTAATCTTTGTCCATCTCGACTTTAGCAATGTGGCAAGCTTCACCCATACCCACAATTTGGTGAGTCGCTAGCGTACCAGAGCGGAATCCACGCTCATGGCCGCCACCGTGCATTTGTGCTTCTAAACGGATACGTGGCTTTCGACGAACGTAAAGAGCACCAATACCTTTAGGGCCGTAAATTTTGTGCGCAGACAAAGAGATCAGGTCGATTTTCATTTCCTGAACATCGATTGGCAGCTTACCTGCTGACTGAGCAGCATCAACGTGGAAAATCACTTTCTTGTCACGACATAGCTCGCCGATAGCGGCAATATCTTGGATAACACCGATTTCGTTGTTCACGTGCATGATTGAAATCAATACCGTGTCTTCACGCATCGCGTCACGCAGCTTAGCCATGTCAATCAAACCGCTTTCTTCCGGCTCAAGGTAAGTCACCTCATAACCTTCACGCTCTAGCTGGCGACATGGGTCAAGTACTGCTTTATGTTCAGTCTTACAGGTGATGACGTGCTTGCCTTTCTTACCGTAGAAATGGGCCGCACCTTTGATAGCCAGATTGTCTGACTCGGTAGCACCTGAAGTAAATATGATTTCGCGTGGATCGGCGTTCAGCAGTTCAGCAATTTGCTCACGGGCGGTATCAACCGCCTCTTCAGCCTGCCAACCGAAGCGGTGAGAACGAGAAGCCGGATTACCGAAGTTTCCATCCATGGTCATGCATTGCATCATTTTTTCTGCAACGCGAGGATCTACTGGGCAAGTAGCGGAATAATCAAAATATATTGGCAGTTTCATCTTCATCTCCGAAAACACGGACGTCTGGTCTCTAGGAGCGAACATCGACACCGATTACGGTGCTGTCGTGTGTATTTTTATGTCCAAATGACGACTTAGTTAGAACCTGATCCTGACGATCTGATATTTCTTGTACGTCATTATCTTGCATCAACTCACCAAGAGTGATGTTGTTCAAAAAGCCGCTGATACGGGAGCTTAAATCACGCCATAGCGTGTGTGTCAGGCATCGAACACCACCTTGGCAATCAGCTTTGCCGTGACACTTTGTCGCATCTACCGACTCATCGACCGCAGCAATTACCATCCCTACAGCGATATTGTTGGCATCTTCGCCGAGGCGATAACCCCCACCCGGTCCACGAACACTGGCAACAAGGCCAGCCTTGCGCAAGCGAGAAAATAACTGTTCCAGATAGGACAACGAAATCCCCTGTCGCTCTGAAATATCAGCGAGAGGAACCGGACCATCCTGAGAGTGCAAAGCCACATCTAACATGGCCGTGACTGCGTATCTTCCTTTTGATGTCAATCTCATAACACACCGCTACCCACGTTTGTCTATGAGAGGGAGTGTCGCATACCCGACTAAAATGGTCAAGTATTTACCTGACTGTTTTAGTCAGGTTTTTAACCATAAAGTTAATGTGTCTATTTGTCTTTATGTTCGAGCGATTTTTCAACCGAGGATAAGATACCGCGCAGAATATTCAACTCCTGGGACTCAGGGCGAGCACGGGTAAATAAGCGACGAAGCTTCGCCATTACCATGCCAGGGTGCTTCTTATTGATAAACTGAGTTTGCTTGGCCACTTTTTCAAGGTGCTCGTAGAACATTTCTAGCTCTGCGGCACGCGGGTACTCTTCGACCAACCCATCGTTGGCGTGTTTTTGTTGCTCGAGAAACGCCATGCGCACTTCATAGCTAACAGTTTGCACCGCCATCGCTAGGTTTAACGAGCTGTATTCTGGATTCGCAGGGATATAGACGTGGCAATGACAGCGCTGCAGCTCTTCATTGGTCAACCCTGTTCGCTCACGGCCAAATAAAATAGCCACATTGTGGGACGGCGCCTCAGCAATGGTTTTGATACCGCATTCGCGAGGGTCTAGCTGTGGCCACTCAAGGGTACGTGATCGTGCACTGGAGCCGATAACCAAACCACAATCGGCAACTGCCTCATCAAGGCTAGAGACAATTCGTGCTTGCTCAACAATATCGGCTGCACCCGCCGCCAACGCGTAGGTTTTCTCATCAACCTCACAGGCTGGATCAACCAAAATCAGGTTGGTCAATCCCATAACTTTCATCGCTCTGGCCGCAGAACCAATATTTCCGGGATGCGATGTTCCCACAAGAACTACACTGACTTTATCTAACATAGGAGGTGCAACTTTCAACTCTATCAATCGAACCGACAGATTTTAACACAGAGATTTTAAAAATGGTGAAAACATGTAAAAACTTTATACCTAAACGAGCTCAGTAGTGGAGAGGATCCTGGCCGTTGACTTTACAGCGACTGCGCGAATAAAAAATAACCACTTCCCTTTTGCCCTAGCTCTGATATACTCGCCGCCGCTTTTTAGTTCTTTAACATCCGTTGGGAAGATCCTATGCATCCTATGCTGAACATTGCCATTCGTGCTGCACGAAAGGCAGGTGACCATGTCATTAAATCTCTAGAAAAATCACAAGCTATTGAAGTTGCCAATAAAGGCAATGATGTTGTTACCAACATCGATAACGAAGCAGAAGCTATCATTATCGACACTATCCGTAAGTCTTACCCTGACCACTGCATCATTGCAGCGGAAAGCGGTACGATTGAAGGCAAGGACAAAGAATGTCAATGGATCATTGACCCAGTGGATGGCACCAAGAACTTCGTTCGTGGTTACCCTCACTATGCAATCTCTGTTGCACTACGCATGCGCGGCCGCACTGAAGTCGCAGCCGTTTACGACCCTATGCGTAACGAGCTTTTCACTGCTACTCGTGGCTCAGGCGCACAGCTAAATAGCCAGCGTCTACGTGCTTCTCAGCCTCGTGACCTTACCGGCACCACTCTAGCAACTGGCCTACCGTTTGATGCTAAACAGCACGCTGAAAGCTACCTCAAGATTCAGAGCGCTCTATTCGTTGAATGTGACGATATGCGCCAATCAGGTTGTGCAGCTCTAGACCTATGTTACCTAGCAGCTGGCCGTGTTGACGGTCTATTCCGCCTAGGTCTTAAGCCTTGGGAAATTGCCGCTGGTGAACTAATCGCGCGCGAAGCTGGTGCTATCTGTACTGACTTCACTGGCAACACTAACTACCTTGTATCTGGCAACATCGTAGCTGGTAACGCTCGCGTAGTTAAGCCACTGCTTAGCAAAATCCGTGAACACGGTAGCGAAGCACTAGCGAAGTAATTCTCGCTAAGCCAAAACAACAAACGCCCCGGTGATGAAAATCACCGGGGCGTTTTTTTATATTTATACCAATCTGGATAAGTAGTTGATCAAGTATTTATGTAGGTTGGTATTAAACAACGCCACTTCTCCTGCGTACCAACAATGCCCAATGAGGCGGTTGCGGTAAAGCCGTAGACGCTACCATGACAGGATCTTCAGCCGACAAGAAAGGCGCAAAACCGAATAGCCAATAGCCAATTCTACCCGTGAACTACCCAGCGACTCGCTGAAGCGAGATCACAGGGCTTCGGCGGCATTCTTATGCCGCTTTCTTTTGCTCAGGTTCCAACTGCAACTTCACACCTGAACGGGTGAAGACTCTCGTTTTACCGCAGAATTTCGTCTGAGCTACGGGTGTTAACCCGTCTTGATGCACGACTATCCCAGCCGCACTTAATTTTGTTTCGCCCTTACGCTCAATGGTTATTGCCGCAGCCTCATCACGCATCTGCACTTCTTCACAATTCAGGCATTTAAAATGTCGCTGCTTCAATGACAGACGATGTTCCGTACCGCAAACATGGCAAACACCTGTCGAACGCTCATAGCGCCCTATTTGTTCAAACACACCACCTAGCCGAGCCACCTTGTACTCAGTCAGGTTGGTGATTAGACCCATGACATTATCCTTAATCATGTGTCCATTCCACTTCTGCATAGCCTTCACATTCAGATCTTCGAAAACGACAATATCACTACTCTTGGCTATCGTGCAGGACACTTCGTGCGCAAATGCGAGGCGCTGATTTCCGATCTTTTTGTGCTGTTTTTGCAAGCGGAGTTTTGATTTATTCCAGCGATTGGAGCCTTTCTTGCGACGACTCAACTGGCGCTGCAACTGTTTTAATTTATCCTTTGATTTCTTGAGAAACTTTGGGTTTGGGACGTAGTATCCGTTCGAACCAACAACTGTGTGCTCGGAGTTAATGTCATAACCAACGATCCCTTTAAGAAGCTCTTTTGCTGAACGACAAGCGACCTCTTGAGTAAACGATGCGTACCACTTACCAGCTTGGTAGATCACTGTGCATGACTTGATTAAATTCGGCAATGCTCGATGCTGTCGGATTGGTACAAATCCAATCTTAGGAAGCCTTAAACGTCCATCTTCGATACGAACAGAGTTATTAGTATTTACGCACCGGAAGCTATCATTATTTAACTTTTTCTTACGGTAGGTAACTTTATGCTTCGGGAAAGCTTTCTGGTTGACCTTGTCGGTGCCTTCACGGATAGCCTGATCTAAGTCCCGTGCGACCTGTTGTGCCGCCGCCGAATCAAAAGACTTTAGCCACTCAAAGCCACTTTGAGGTTTAAGCTCTTTGAGTTTATCTGCAAACTGTTTGTAAAAAAGAAAAGTTTTATCTTTCTCGTATTGTTGAGTAGTCTCACAAAGGAGGAGATTCCAGACGCCTCGGTTCCACGCGCCAAATTGCGCAAGCTGTTCAGCTTGTGCTTCGGACGGGTCGAGTCGGTATTTATACCGGAGAGTCTGGGTTATCATGGCCTGTATGCTACTGGTTAAATATACAGGTTTCAATATGGAATACTCAACGTCTTCACATACTAAGTTTCTTTTACTCATCCATGTGATTCTAGTGGTAAAATATCGAAAACCTCTGCTGATTGGAAAAGTAACAGAAACATTAAAACTTTCTCTTGCCGAACTTGCTGATAGGTCTGAGTTCACCACTGAGGAAATGGAAGTTGACCGCGATCATCTGCATGTCTTGATAGCGATCACGCCTCGTTATTCTGTATCTCAATACGTTCGTCGTATTAAGCAACAGACGACGTTAACGTTATGGAAGGAATTTCCATTTTTGTATCGACATTTCTGGAGGGAGAGAACCTTCTGGTCAGATGGGTATTTTGCTTGCTCAATAGGTAATGCTTCTGAAGAAACTATTCGACGTTATATTCAGGAGCAAGGTTGATATTTAAGAGCACCCCGATTCATCCCAGCGACTCTTCGAGATCACTGGGTTTTCTCGGGGTATTTGGATAAAAAAACGGAGCACATTGGCTCCGCTTTTAATTCAAAGAGTTAACACACCACCATTAAGGCATGGCATCAAACTCTTCACCTTCTTTGTCTACTTGTGGTGGCATCAAGTGCTCACGGACAATACCCAGCTTCAGTGCCAGTGCCGAAGCGACGTAGATAGACGAGTAAGTACCGACAGTGATACCAATCAGCAAAGCTGCGGCAAAACCGTGGATCATGGTACCGCCTTTCAAGAACAGCGCAATAACCACAAACAAAGTGGTCGCCGAGGTGATCAAGGTACGGCTCAGGGTTTGAGTCACCGAGTTATTCATGACCTCTATGGCATCACCCTTACGCATCTTGCGGAAGTTCTCTCGGATCCGGTCGAAGACAACAATGGTATCGTTGAGCGAGTAACCAACAACCGTCAGCAAGGCTGCTACGATAGTCAGGTCGATCTCGATCTGAGTAAACGAAAAGATACCGATGGTGATAATCACATCGTGCGCCAATGCCAGTACTGCACCAGCCGCCAGACGCCATTCAAAACGAACGGATACGTATAGCAAGATACAGATCAGCGACACCAAGATCGCCAAGCCACCCGCTTCGGCCAGTTCGTCCCCAACATTCGGGCCAACAAACTCGATACGGCGCATTTCTACTGGTTGACCGGTACCCACTTTCAATGCATCGATGATCTGGTTACCCAGCTTCTCGCCTTTTGCATCTTCACGCGGCTGAAGGCGAACCATGACATCCCGTGCAGTACCGAAGTTCTGCACTATGGCATCACCAAAACCTGCATCTTCCAGCGATTCACGGATCAGGCCTAAATCGGCAGGCTGTTCAAAGCCCACTTCAATCAGAGTACCGCCGGTGAAATCCAAGCCCCAGTTTAGTTTCTGGGTGGTCACGGTACCAATGGCCGCGAGAATCATAAGAACCGAAAGGACAAATGCCACTTTCGACCAGCGCATAAAGTCGATCACCTTATCCGCTTTCATTATCTGAAACATGTCAGCGTCTCCTTAGATCGACAGTTTATCGACGCGCTTACCGCCGTAAACCAAGTTAACCAGTGCACGAGTACCAATAATGGCCGTGAACATGGAAGTCAAAATACCAATTGATAACGTCACAGCGAAACCTTTAATCGCACCGGTACCCACGGCAAACAAGATAATTGCAGTGATCAAGGTGGTAATGTTGGCATCGGCAATCGTACTGAAGGCATTGGCATAACCCTGCTGAATCGCATGCTGCGGGCTGCGGCCCTCGCGAAGCTCTTCACGGATACGTTCGAAAATCAGTACGTTGGCATCAACCGCCATACCTACCGTCAGAACGATACCGGCAATACCCGGCAAGGTCATGGTTGCACCCGGGATCATCGACATCACACCGATAATCAGTACCAGGTTCATCAATAGCGCCATATTGGCAAATAGACCAAAGCGACGGTAGTAAATAAGGGTAAACAGCATAACTGCAACCATACCCCAGATCATCGCCTGGATACCCATATCAATGTTCTGCTGACCCATTGATGGACCAATGGTACGTTCTTCGACAATTGAGATAGGAGCAATCAGTGCACCAGCTCGTAGCAGTAGCGCCAAGTTATGGGCTTCAGCCTGCGAGTCGATACCGGTAATACGGAAGTTACGGCCTAGCGCAGTCTGGATAGTTGCCTGGTTAATCACTTCTTCGTGTTTTTCCAGGATAACCTTGCCACTTTCTTCACGCTCGCCACTGTCTTTATATTCAGTAAAGACAGTCGCCATCAGCTTGCCCACGTTATTACGCGAGAAGGCTGTCATCTTGCTACCACCTTCGCTGTCTAGCGAAATGTTTACCTGAGGGCGGCCATATTCATCGGCACTTGAGCTGGCGTCAGTAATGTGAGAACCCGATAGGATCACACGCTTTTTCAGCACAACAGGACGGCTATCACGAGTGAACTTCACTTCGCTACCCGGAGGAACACGGCCAGAAGCCGCTGCCGCTAGGTCAGCCGAGTTATCCACTTCACGGAACTCAAGCGTTGCTGTGGCACCGAGGATTTCCTTGGCACGGGCAGTATCTTGAACACCTGGAAGCTCCACTACGATGCGGTTGGCACCCTGGCGCTGAACCAATGGCTCGGCCACGCCCAGTTCGTTAACACGGTTACGCAGGATAGTGATGTTCTGGTTGACTGCGTAATTACGGATTTCCTGCAGGCGCGCATCGGTGAATGTCGCACTTAGCAAGAAGCCGCTAGTTGTGTCGGTAAACAACATATCCGGATGAAGACGCTGTAGCTCACGCTTGGCTTCTGCCAATTGCTCTACATTACGCAGACGAACTTCGACAGCCTCATCGGTTTTGCTGATTGCGCGATAACGAATTTTCGCTTCACGTAATTCAGTACGGAATGTTTCTTCTTGCTGGCCCAGCAATTTTTCCATTGCTGCGTCCATATCGACTTCCATCAAGAAATGCACACCGCCACGCAGGTCAAGACCCAGTTTCATTGGGTTAGCGCCGATGGATTCAAGCCAGTCAGGAGTCGAAGCGGCAAGGTTGAGGGCGACAACGAAATCGTCACCAAGCTGTTCGTTAAGAATATCGCGAGCACTGATTTGGGTATCAGTGTCGTTAAAGCGGACCAGGACAGTACCGTTTTCGAAAGCGACTGATTTATAAGAGATTTGATTTTGTTCCAAATCTTCGGTGACGGCATCCAGCGTGGACATATCTGCCGAGGCGCCACGCGCCCCGGAGATTTGAATTGCTGGATCTTCACCGTATACATTGGGAAGTGCGTAGAGCAAACCGATAAGTAATGCGAACACTACCATCAGGTTCTTCCACAAGGGATAACGGTTTAGCACTGCAGTGATCCTTCAAAGCAAATTTTTACAGAGACTTCATTGTGCCTTTTGGCAGAACGGCAGTAACGAAGTCTTTTTTGATAGTCACTTCGGTAGTATCGTTCAGACCGATAACAATGTAGTCGTTTTCTTCAGAAACCTTGGCGATTTTGCCAACAAGGCCACCGCTGGTAAGCACTTCATCACCTTTGCCCATAGAAGACATCAGGGTTTTGTGCTCTTTCACACGTTTCGCCTGCGGGCGGTAAATCATGAAGTAGAAGATTACGGCAAAAAGGCCAAGCATGATAAATAGCTGCATACCGCCGCCCTGTGGTGCACCTTCCGCTGCCGCGTGTGCTTGAGAGATCAGACTCATTTACTAACGTCCTCGATTATTTGTTGTCATTTAATGGTGGAACTTCACGGTTGCGACGTGCATAGAATTCTTCTACGAACACATCGAAACGATCTTCTTCAATCGCACTGCGGATACTTTCCATCAAACGCTGGTAGTAACGCAAATTGTGGATTGTGTTAAGGCGCGCACCCAAGATTTCATTACATTTATCCAGGTGATACAGATACGCCTTCGAATACTTGCGACAAGTGTAACAGTCACAGTGCGGATCGAGAGGGGTTGTATCCGTTTTATGTTTCGCATTACGGATCTTGATCACACCTCCGGTCACAAACAGGTGGCCGTTTCGGGCATTTCGAGTCGGCATCACGCAGTCGAACATGTCGATACCGCGGCGAACACCTTCAACCAAGTCTTCTGGTTTACCCACGCCCATCAGGTAACGCGGCTTGTCTTCAGGTAGCTGCGGACACGTGTGCTCAAGAACACGGTGCATGTCTTCTTTCGGCTCACCGACAGCAAGACCACCTACCGCATAACCGTCAAAGCCAATTTTAGTCAGGCCTTCAACGGAAACATCGCGCAAGTCTTCATATACACCACCTTGGACGATACCAAACAGTGCATTTTTGTTACTAAGTTTGTCAAAGTGATTACGGCTACGCTGTGCCCAGCGCAGAGACATCTCCATCGACTTCTTCGCTTCGTCGTGTGTCGCCGGGTATGGCGTACACTCATCGAAGATCATAACAACATCAGAACCTAGGTCCTTTTGAATTTCCATCGACTTTTCTGCGTCCATGAAAATCTTGTCACCGTTTACCGGGTTACGGAAGTGAACACCTTCTTCGGTGATTTTACGGATATCGCCCAAGCTGAATACCTGGAAGCCGCCTGAATCAGTCAGGATCGGCCCCTGCCACTGCATAAAGTCATGCAGGTCACCGTGCATTTTCATGACTTCTTGGCCAGGACGCAGCCAAAGGTGGAAGGTATTACCCAGCAAGATTTGCGCGCCGGTTTCTTCCACTTCTTCCGGAGTCATACCCTTAACGGTACCGTAAGTACCCACAGGCATGAAGGCCGGTGTTTCTACCGTACCACGCTCAAACTGCAAACGACCACGACGGGCACGTCCCAGGGTTTTATCTAATTCAAATTTCACAAAGCCTCCAACAGCCAGAGAAACAATCTGACATAAATGTCCCCATCCCGCTAAGGTCAGGGACACAACAATGGCAGCACCAGCACACGCCAGTCCTGCCTAAACATACCTGCCAATAAGAGTGCAGGTGTTCCACTCCGCCCTAAAGCCTAGTGGAAGAATATGTCATCGTCTGGGCTTTTCGCCGAGAGATGAAACGTACAAAGGCTGCATTTTAACAAATGCAGCCTTAAGTAACACTGACTTCGTCAATGAAAAATACGATTACACGGTTTTGCGGGTAATGAACATCGAGTCACCATAGCTGAAGAAACGGTATTTATTTTCAACAGCTTGCTTGTAAGCGTTCATCGTATTCTCGTAACCAGCAAAAGCACTCACCAACATGATCAGAGTAGATTCTGGCAAGTGGAAGTTGGTGATCAATACATCAATCAACTGGTACTCATAACCTGGGTAGATGAAGATTTCGGTATCGCCGAAAAATGGCTTCAGCTCTGTGCCTTTCTGCTTAGCATCTTGGGCGGCACTCTCCAGAGAGCGTACCGATGTCGTCCCTACCGCAATGACACGCTTGCCATTGGCCTTGGTGGCATTAATTGCCGTAACAACGTCTTCAGGCACTTCAACATATTCGGCATGCATGTGGTGGTCGTTGATATTATCAACGCGCACCGGCTGGAAAGTTCCTGCGCCAACATGCAAGGTAACAAAGGCAAAGTTCACCCCTTTCGCCTTGAGATCTGCCATCAACTCATCGTCAAAGTGCAGGCCGGCCGTTGGGGCTGCCACCGCTCCCGGCTTGGCGTTGTATACCGTTTGGTAGCGCTCTTTATCAGAGTCTTCATCAGGGCGGTCAATATAAGGAGGAAGCGGCATGTGGCCTACTTCTTCTAGGATTTCCAACACCGTTTTGTCGCTGTTAAAGCGGATTTCGAACAATGCGTCATGGCGGGCAACCATTTCTGCCTGATACTCATCATTCTCACCAAGGAACAATTCATTACCCGGTTTAGGTGATTTTGACGCACGTACGTGGGCAAGAATACTCTTGTCATCCAGCATACGCTCAACCAAGACTTCCATCTTACCGCCAGATGCTTTGCGACCAAATAAACGCGCAGGGATCACTCGGGTATTGTTGAACACTAACAAATCACCCGGTTCTACCAGATCCAGTACATCCTTAAAGCCTTTGTGCGCCAGCTCACCAGTATTACCGGTCAACTGTAACAAGCGGCTAGCAGTACGCTGAGGTTGTGGATAACGAGCAATCAGCTCATCAGGTAAGTCAAAGTCAAAATCGGAAACTTGCATCATTAGGGCCCTAAATTACAGCAGGCAGCTAGTATAGGCTGCCACACTGCAATATCAAGCAAAGATCACCTTGACAGGCCGGGGCTGGAGTCGATGCAAAGGCTAAATCGCAACGCGACGGCGTAACCCGATAACAACACTCAGCAATACCAAACTACCGATCCCTATCATTCCCCCCCCGCCGCTACTGCTATTACCTCCGCTGGCGACCGACTGAGAGCCTTCGACGGCATCACCCGCCCCGTCGTAATTGGCGAGGAAGGGATCAACGGCAAACTCCGGTGTCATCTGATTGAGGAAGCCCTGGCCTATTTCTCCCTCCAGCCAGGTCGTTTGACCCGCCACTTCCGAATAGACACCAGGCAGTCGCCCGGCACAGCCTTCGCCAAAGCTGACTAGCCCAACTAAGCGTAAACCGAAGTCGCTATCTCCAGCGGCAAGCGGATCCTGCCACACCAAAGGACCTCCCGAATCGCCGAAACAACTGTCTCTGCCAAGCGTAGGCGATACCGAGCCTGCACAGAGAAAAATCTCAGATTCGCCACTGTTGATATTGCTCCCCCACATAGAGTTAGAGCGACAGATATTATCCGGCACCCCTGAAAGCAAGGTTTGCTGAAGCCGGGTTGCCCCGGAGCTGGAATCATTGGCATCGGTGCTCCCCCAGCCGGATACCAATAGGTTAGGCTGACGCTCACCATCTGTTACCCAACCATTGGCAAAAGCCTCGTCAGCACGCTGCTGCTCAGCCGTAGAGGCGAGGCGAATAGGTAAGGCGTCGTCCGGTAAAGTGCTGGATAGCTTGAGGATGGCCATATCATTGGCAAACCGAGAAGAGTTGTAATTAGGGTGGAGTACGATTTCACTCACTGACACAGAATTTAGCGAGCCAGCACTGAATATACTGGTAATGCCAGCCCACACCCGCACATTTTCGGGTTTGGCCGTCTCGCTACCGTTTCGCATGCAGTGGGCGGCGGTCAATACAACATCAGCACTGATGACAACACCACCACAGATAAATGTCCTTTCGTCCGATCCCTCGCCGAAAGTCATATTAAGGTAAGCCTGCCAAGGAATTTCATTCGTTCCAGACTCAATTCCACCAATAATTTTGGCTTGCGGCTCGGGGTCATCACTGTAAACAGAGAATGGAAACAACATCGCCCAAGACAGCAAAATAAACAGCAGCTTACGCATCGACTCATTCCTCTACGGCATCATTTTATTGAGTATACGACACAATCTCTTTTTTAACTTATGAGAAACAAATGAGAAACAGTGAAATAACTTGCCATTCTTTGACTGGCGTCATAGGTCGTGCAGTCAGGATTAGCTACATTCATAGAGAAAGCAAAATAAAGAAAGTTATACAGCCTGCAATGCGGGCAATAACAACAAATAGCTCACCGTTATTGAGGAGGCTCTATGTTTACCGTTTCCGACATGATGACGCCCTGCCCCCATACCTTGACCGCATCCCACACTCTGGCCGATGCCAAGCGGATAATGGCAAAACATCATATCCATCATGTACCTATTACCGACAAAGACAACCACCTTATTGGCTTAGTTAGCCAGCGAGATATCTTATCAGCGCAAGAGTCTAGTCTTGAGCAAATATCCAAAAGCACCTTTATCTCAGCTCTAGATATCCCCCTTGAGCAAACCATGCACCGTAACCTGAGAAGCGTCGAGCCGACGGCTGGGCTGAAAGAAGCGGCACTCTACATGCAGAAACACCAGATTGGCTGTTTACCCATTGTCGACCACAATAAACTAGTAGGGATCATCACTGATACTGACTTTGTCTCCATCGCCATCAATTTACTGGAGCTGCAAGAAGAGGTCGAACCGATTGAAAGCGACTCTGCATCCACCTACTGAAACATCAGCCAAGCACTGTGCCAGAAAGCCCAGCGATATTTAGCCGCGCATGAACTTTCTGGCCCACCTCCACCTTGCCCAGCAGTGCAATAGCCACCTCGCAGGTAACCTGCTAGCCGATTTCGTCAGGGGTGATCCCTATCGGCAATTCGAACAAGACATCGCAGATGGCATCAAGCTTCACCGCTTCGTCGACAGCTATATCGATGCGATGCCGGAGGTACGCCAATGCCGGCAACTGTTTGGAGCGGACACCCGCCGGGTCAGCGGTATCGCCCTCGATATGGTCTGGGACCACTTTCTGGCTCGTCACTGGCAGCAATTCCACCCTCAGACACTGCCTGATTTTGTTCGCGAAGCCAGGGCCGAAGTCGAGCAATATCAACACAATATGCCAGAGAACTACCTCCTTACAGTGAACCGGATGTGGCAGCAAAACTGGCTTTTTAAATACCAGTACCCCGAGTCACTGGAAACATCTTTAACCCGGATGGCCAGCCGTAGGCCACGGCTCCACCAACTCGCCCTTACTCCCGCCGTTTTGATGATTAACTATAACGAGTTAGAGCAACAGTTCTTTTCGATTTACCCGCAAGTCGAACAGGCTGCAAAGCGCTTTCGACCTTGAAAAAAAGAGCGCCAATAAGGCGCTCAAAAATCAAAAATAGATTGTCAAAAATACTAGGAGGTTTGGTATACCAGTTATTTGAACTGCTCTTCCTCAGTCGAGCCAGTCAAGGCTGTCACCGACGAGTTGCCCCCCTGAATGGTATTGGTCATCTTATCGAAATAGCCGGTACCCACTTCCTGCTGGTGAGCGACAAAGGTATAGCCTTTATCAGCTGCTTCGAATTCTGGACGCTGCACTTTCTCGACATAATGACGCATGCCTTCGCCCTGAGCATAAGAGTGAGCCAGTTCGAACATGTTGAACCACATATTGTGGATACCAGCCAAAGTAATAAACTGGTACTTATACCCCATATCCGATAGCTCCTGCTGGAACTTAGCAATAGTCTCTGCGTCCAGATTCTTCTCCCAGTTGAAAGAAGGCGAGCAGTTGTAAGCCAACAGCTGGTCTGGGTACTGGGCATGGATAGCCTCGGCAAATTTACGTGCCTCTTCCAGACAAGGGGTGGCCGTTTCACACCAAATCAAATCGGCATAAGGTGCATAGGCAAGGCCGCGGGCAATCGCCTGATCAATACCGGCACGCACGCGGTAGAAGCCTTCTTGAGAGCGCTCACCGATAATAAAATCTTTATCGTATGGGTCACAGTCTGAGGTCAATAAGTCAGCAGCATTGGCATCGGTACGGGCAATAACCAAGGTTGTAGTACCTGCCACATCCGCAGCCAGGCGTGCGGCAACCAATTTCTGTACCGCTTCCTGAGTCGGCACCAGTACTTTACCCCCCATATGACCACACTTCTTCACAGACGCGAGCTGATCTTCAAAATGCACACCGGCTGCCCCGGCGTCAATCATGTTGCGCATTAGCTCATAGGCATTCAATACACCACCGAAGCCGGCTTCGGCATCCGCGACAATTGGCAGGAAGTAATCAATACCTTCTTCAGGTGAACTACCGGTTGACCATTGGATTTGGTCCGCACGGCGGAACGAGTTATTGATGCGCTTGACCACAGCCGGAACTGAATCTACCGGGTACAGCGATTGATCAGGGTACATGCTTGAGGCTGTATTGTTATCGGCAGCGACCTGCCACCCGGAAAGATAAATCGCTTCGATACCCGCTTTGGCCTGCTGTACCGCCTGACCACCGGTCAATGCGCCCAAACAGTTAACGTACCCTTTTTTTGCGTCACCGTTGACCAGATCCCACAGTTTGTCGGCACCGCGTTGGGCTATGGTGTTGGCCGGGGCAAAAGAGCCGCGTAGGTTAATGACCTCTTCCGCAGTGTAGGTACGCTTAACATGCTTCCAACGTGGGTTTTCCGCCCAGTCCTTTTCCAATGCTTCAATTTGTTGCTGGCGAGTCAATGTCATAATGATGTCCCTCGTTTCATTTGGCGATAATCGCATCACATTTTGTTATTGGCGAAACTGACTTTTTATTGGCCCGATAAGATTAAACGGTCACGGGCCTTTTCTCGTTATTGGCTTTTTTAATGTTGCTAATTGGTGTACTTATTTCTTTCGGTGCGACCTATCCACCGCTATGAAAGATACTCATAGCCCGGTAAGGTCAGGAAGTTAACCAGCTCATCACTGGTGGTCAGCTGTGACATCAATACCGCAGCCTCGTTGTATCTTCCCTGTTGGAAATGCTCACTGCCCAGCTCCTGCTCAAGCACTTGCATCTCATCTTTCAGCATTTGTTCAAACAGCGCTTTGGTTACCACACTGCCGTTACTTAGCGATTTACCGTGCTTGATCCACTGCCAGATTGAAGCCCGTGAAATTTCAGCGGTTGCCGCATCTTCCATCAGACCGTAGATAGGTACACAACCATTACCGGAAATCCAAGACTCGATATATTGCACGGCCACACGAATGTTATGGCGCATCCCCTCTTCGGTTCTGTCCCCTTGGCATGGCTCAAGTAGCATATCAGCGGTGATCGGAGCATCGTCGCTGCGCGAGATATCCAGTTGGTTAGTACGCGATCCTAATACCTCATCAAATACCGCTCTGGCGGTGCTGGCAAGCCCTGGGTGAGCAACCCAAGTCCCATCATGGCCGTTGTTGGCTTCCAGTGATTTATCGGTTTGGATCTTGTTAAGTACCCATTCATTACGCTCAGGATCTTTGGATGGAATAAAAGCGGCCATTCCCCCCATCGCAAATGCCCCACGGCGGTGGCAGGTTCTGACCAGCAGTCGTGAATAAGCATTGAGGAAAGGCTTTTCCATCGTCACGACTTGACGATCCGGCAAAATGCGATCGGGATGATTGCGCAATGTCTTGATGTAGCTGAAAATATAATCCCAGCGTCCACAGTTAAGACCCACAATATGCTCTTTGAGGCTGTAGAGGATTTCTTCCATCTCAAATACTGCTGGCAAAGTCTCAATCAGAACCGTGGCTTTAATCGTGCCTCTGGGCAGCTCAAAGGAATCCTCGGTATAGCTGAAGACTTCACTCCACCATGCAGCTTCCTGATAAGCCTGTAGCTTAGGAATGTAGAAATAAGGACCGCTGCCTTTCTCTAGCAGTTTCTGATAGTTATGATAGAAATACAAAGCAAAGTCGAGCAGGCAACCTGGAATGGGCTCCCCCTGCCAAAGCAGGTGTTTTTCAGGTAAGTGCAAACCACGCACCCGGCAGATCAACACCGCAGGGTCGTCGTTAAGTTGATATTGTTTGCCTGATTCGGGATTAGTGTAGGAAATCGTGCCGTTAACGGCATCTTTGAGATTCTGCTGCCCAGCGAGTACCTCTCCCCAAGCAGGTGCGAAAGAATCTTCAAAATCGGCCATGAAGACTTTGACATCGGCGTTGAGCGCATTGATCACCATCTTGCGCTCGACAGGGCCAGTGATCTCAACACGGCGATCCTGCAAGTCTTGCGGAATATTTTGTACAGTCCACTCGCTATTTCGGATTTCAGCGGTGTCTGGCAGAAAGTCGGGTAGGCTACCGGCGTCAATAGCAAGCTGACGGTGCTCTCGGGTCGCCAATAGCTCAGAAACCCTGCCAGCAAAGCGCTGTACAAGCCCCTCTAAGAAAGCCAACGCTTCATCATTGAGGATGTCAGCCTGCTCTGCCGATAACGGTGTCTGTAGCGATAGCTTCACTTCATGGTTAGTAGACATATCGTTTTCCATTCCTCACGCTCCCTTACGAATGTAACTTAATCACCACCCAAACCAAGTACGCTTTCGTCTACACGCAAACAAACTTGACTTTAACGCCCTATTTACGTTGCCGTAACATACGCCCAATTGCAAGACATGACAATTTGAGCTCGCTAGTGACAGCCCACTCATAACCATTAAAAACAATAACTTATTAAAAGTAGAGCAATAACTCAAAACACTGAATTGAAACAAATTTTAGGCAAAAACTCGGTTTTCATGACCGGATCTTAATTCCCGCCATTTCGTAACTACTTACGTAATTAAATTACACAAAACTATAATTCAAACACTTGTCCTGATTTGCGTTTCAAACATCGTTGATTTTTTTAAAAGCAGTTATATGCTTAAAAAATAATCATAAAGTAGACCTAAATGTCTATTTTTTATACACAGCAAGCATAGTACCTTAATCAACAGGTTTCATTTATTTTTAGAGCGAAACATAATAAACCTACAAATTAAAGGCAGTTTCATCAGATTGGGTTATTGGAAAATACCAACAGGAGATAAGAAATTAGCATTTTGTGCTGAGATAGACGGTTTTATCCAAGCACTTAATTCTCAGAAGGGAAATAAGACAAAGAAGCCGCAAAACTTGCGGCTCCATACTAAAAAATGGCGACAGAATGAAGTGCTTACAGTAATTCTTCGACAATATCAGCAAGTTGATGGAAGGTGCGGGTCCGGCTGGACGTCGGCCGCCATACTAAACCTATTTCGCGGTACGCTTCCTGACCCGGAGGTTCGACCACAACCAGATTTTGGTTATGCAGCAAACCATGATCAATAGCCATCTGCGGGATGAAGGTCGTTCCAAGCCCATTGGCGACCATTTGCACCAGCGTATGGAGGCTGGTCGCGGTGAACGGATTGATCTTCTCTTTGGTAGTCAGTTTACAAGCTGAAACCGCATGGTCAGTCAAGCAATGTTCTTTTTCTAGCAAGAATACTGACTCATCAGGTAAATCAGCATAGCGTAATGGCGTGGTAACCAGCTCAGCCTGATTGCGGCTGATCACCATCTTGAAGGCATCACGACCGACCACTTGGCTATGCATGCCTTTAATCTCTACCGGCAATGCCAAGATCAGGACATCCATCTCGCCGCTGCGCAAAGCAGCCAGCAAATTAGTCGTAGTATCTTCGCGCAACAATAAGTTGAGATTTGGGTGCAACCGGTTCACTTCCTGTACCAAATCGCAGAGCAGGAAAGGGGCGATTGTCGGGATACACCCCACCCGCAACTGGCCTTCCATGCCATCTCCCATACAATTTGACAGCTCCATCAAATCTTGGCTTCTGGCTAGCAACTCCCTGCTACGGGCGACGACATCTTCGCCGGTCGAGGTAAAGACCAAAGACTTATTGTCCCTTTCAATCAGCTGACAACCTATCAGCTCTTCGAGATTCTGCACCCCGGAGCTCAACGTCGACTGACTAACAAAGCAACGCTTGGCTGCGTCACCAAAATGCCGGGTTTCAAATAAAGTCACTAAATAGTGCAATTGTTTTAGAGAAGGAAACTTGTTCATCGTAAATTTCGATTACATCAATCTATTTATTCCGCTTTTTTGAATTTATCAGTTTCGTTATAGTTTGTCTCGTCCAAACAGAGAGCCGACCGGAAAGGTAGGCGACAAACCGAATATTTAGGAGCACCAAAATGGTACTAGTAGGTCGTCAAGCACCAGATTTTACTGCTGCAGCTGTTCTAGGTAACGGCGAAATCGTTGATAACTTCAACTTCGCAGAATTCACGAAAGGCAAGAAAGCTGTTGTTTTCTTCTACCCACTAGACTTCACGTTCGTATGTCCTTCTGAGCTAATCGCTTTCGACAAGCGTTTTGAAGACTTCCAAGCGAAAGGCGTTGAAGTAATTGGTGTTTCTATCGATTCTCAATTCTCTCACAACGCATGGCGTAACACTGCTGTTGAGAACGGCGGTATCGGTCAGGTTAAGTACCCACTAATCGCTGACGTTAAGCACGAAATCTGTAAAGCTTACGACGTTGAGCACCCAGAAGCAGGCGTTGCTTTCCGTGGTTCTTTCCTAATCGACGAAGACGGTCTTGTACGTCACCAAGTAGTTAACGACCTACCTCTAGGTCGTAACATCGACGAAATGCTACGCATGGTTGACGCGCTAAACTTCCACCAGAAGAACGGTGAAGTTTGTCCAGCACAGTGGGAAGAAGGCAAAGCAGGTATGGACGCATCTCCAAAAGGTGTTGCTGACTACCTATCTGAGCACACTGCAGACCTAGCTAAGTAATTAGCAATTAACACCACGCTCACGGTGTTAATCAGGCAACAAACGCAATAGCGTAAAGCCAAAGTCAGCCAATAGGCAAAAATAGAATGAGGCCCGGACACACCGGGCCCTTTTTGTATCTGGACGATGTCATTTTACCCACCTTCCACCTTACATCTTCCATTCGGTTTTTGATCTGACTAAGCGTCTCAAAACCCAATATCATCTACACTGCTTGACACCCCCCCCTTTGTACAGTCGTTGCTATGACCGTTGACCATATTGAAGTTTGTATCGACAACATTGAATCACTCCACCTTGCCCAACAAGGCGGTGCCACCCGTATCGAACTCTGCTCTTCACTCACGCTTGGAGGGCTCACCCCCAATGCCGGATTAATGCAACTTGCCGCCAAACACGCCAAGGTGCCGGTTTACGCCATGATCCGCCCACGCCAAGGTGACTTCTTGTTCTCGAGCCAAGACAAGGAAATCATGCTGGCAGATGCCCATACTGCAAAACAGGCCGGGCTCGATGGGCTGGTGATCGGTGCGCTAAACAACGACAGTACCGTTGATGAGGATTTCCTTACCGAGATCCGGCGCCAAGCCAGCGGAATGGGACTGACCTTCCACCGTGCTATCGACCAGTGCCTGGATCCAATGGCTGCCTTGGACATCATCATGAAGCATAACTGCGAGCGCGTACTCTCTTCCGGGCTCGAAGCCAATGCCTTCGACGGCATCCCAATGCTGCGCAAAATGGTGGCGCACTGTGGTGCACATGTCGCAATTATGGCGGGAGCCGGTGTCAATGCAGGTAATGTCGCACAAATCGTCCAACAGGCAGGCATCAGAGAAGTGCATTTATCGGGTAAATCCACCCGCCCTTCCAAGATGCGCAGCTATGCCAACTCTGCCCATATGGGCAATGCCGATATCGATGATTTCGCTATCCCGGTCACTGCACCGGAGAAAATTGCTGACGTGATACGTGCATTAAGCGCCCTTTAAATCACCGCGATTATGTGTGTCTTTCGAGGCCACTGGTCCATACCAATCTAGATAAGTCGTTGATCTCGTATTTATCTAGATTGGAAAAATAGTGCTATCTACCTCAAGCAATTCGCCATCTCATTCGTCAAATTCCAGTTTCCGAGTTACTCTTTTTCTATCAAGTTGAAGCTAAAATAGAGACTCGCTATGCCTTTTGTCCCACCAAAGAAGAAACTCAAAAAAAGCGATTACGACGCCGAGCTGGAACGGCTGCAAATTGAACTGGTCAAGCTTCAGGAATGGATCAAGCAAGAAGGTCTGAAAGTCGTAGTGGTCTTCGAGGGGCGAGATGCCGCAGGGAAAGGCGGAGTCATCAAGCGGATCACTGAAAAGCTCAATCCACGAATAAGCCGTATTGTCGCGTTGGCAAAGCCTACCGAGAGAGAGCGTACTCAATGGTACTTCCAACGCTATGTCGCACATCTTCCAGCAGAAGGTGAAATGGTACTGTTTGATCGCAGCTGGTACAACCGCGCCGGTGTCGAACATGTGATGGGATTTTGTAGCGATGATGAATACGAAGAGTTTCTCCGCTCCTGCCCAGAGTTTGAAAGGATGCTCAAACGCTCCGGGATCATCTTACTCAAATACTGGTTCTCCGTCTCAGACGAAGAGCAAGAAAAACGTTTCATGGAACGCATCAACACCCCGATAAAGCGCTGGAAGTTCAGCCCGATGGACTTGGAGTCCCGTAGCCGCTGGGCTGCCTACTCTGCCGCCAAAGATCGGATGTTCGCTTACACCGATACCAAGCAATGCCCTTGGTGGGTCGTCGATGCCGACACCAAGAAGAAAGCCAGGATCAATTGTATCTCCCACCTCTTGAGCCAAATCCCCTATCAGGATATCCACTACCCAGATATAGAATTACCAGAGGTCAACAAGGAAGGCTACATTCGAGCACCGGAAGAAAACCAGACCTTTGTTCCCGACTTGTTTGCTGATGAGTAAATGCACCAACAATAAAACAATGTTTTAATTGTTGTGTTTCATGTACTATTCCGGATATTCAGTAGTAAAGGAGTAATTGCACTCATGGCCAAGGATTTATCAGCAAATCTTGATTTAAACTTGCTTAAAACCCTACTGGTCATCTATCAGGAGCAAAACCTGCGCAAGGCATCAGAGCGCCTGTTCGTTACCCAGCCCGCCGTCAGTCATGCCTTGCAAAAACTCCGGCTGCATTTCGAGGACGATCTGTTTACCAAAACCCGTACGGGGCTGACTCCGACTCCCTATGCTAAACAACTCTGCCAGGTATTAGCACCGGCACTTGATGGGCTTTTCCAAGCAGTGAACAACAACCAGGAGTTTGATCCACAACAGCTCACTGGCAAATTGCGCATCGCGCTGGCACCACAGTTTCTTTACGCATTGGGCAGTAAAGTGTATTTAGCCATTCACCAACAAGCCCCCAATTGCCAGATAGAAGTATTTACCTGGAATGAAGCGACGTTTAGCGAACTGCTCAATGGCCAGACCCATATAGCCCTTAATTATGATGTTGCCAACACCAGCAAAGAGCTGTTCCGAAAGCCAATCCCCAAAAGTCACCCCGTCATTATTGTCCGAAAAAATCATCCTTACTCTGGCTCGGAACTAGGTGCCACCAGTGACTATGCTGCCAGCGCTATCTGGGCTTGCTTAATCGTGCCGGAGCGAAATGAACTGCTGACCGATGTAGAACAGTACTATGCCCAACATAATCTAACAGCCAACATCGGTTTTCGTTCCAGTTCACCAGAGTCAATTTTGCAAGTGGTTAAACAGTCTGATCTCCTCTTTCCGACCCTCGATATAATGGTACCTGATGATCACCCCGACTTTCGTAAACTCAAAGCCCGCATCGACGGCCCACCCATTGATCACACCACCGTTTGCTATTATCACCAATCAAAGCAAAATGATCCTAAAACCCAATGGTTATTTAAGCTTATCGAAAGTTTGCTCCTCAAAACTAAAACGGCCGAACAATAAAAACACCATGCAATAAAACCCACTAATCAGTGATATCAACCAAAGTAATTAGATTGTGTACAGCGTTCAATTTAATATTATTGCTATCGAAACGGGATAACACGTTTATCTGTACGCACCATATCTAACTAACTTTATGAGACTTCACATGAAAAAGACGGTTTTTGCTCTAACCATTGCTTCTCTTCTATCGGCTCCAGCTTTGGCATCGAAAGAAGGCTTCTACATTGGTGCTGACTTGGCATCTAACAGCCTAGATGGTGACTCATTTGATACCGGCGTTGGCTTAGTCGCAGGTTATGACTTCCAAGTGTCTCCTGACGTCGTAATTGGGGTTGAAGGTGAATACCGTCATTATGGTGAGGACAGCGAGTCTTACCTTGGTGACACCGCAAAACTAAAGGCTTACTCATACGGTATCAACGTAAAACCGAAATATTATTTCAACGACAACTTCTATGCCGGTGCCCAAGTAGGTCTGCACAACCTAGAAGAAGAGCTAAAGCTTACCATTGATGGGCATAGCGGAAAGTTTTCGGACAACAACACTGTCCTATCGCTTGGCGTAGAAGCTGGCTACGACTTCAACCGCAACGCTTCTGTCAAAGGCGGTTACAAGTCACTCGATTCAGACTACGGTAGCTTCTACATCGGCGCCAACTACAAGTTCTAACTCTTTCCAAGCTGGCGGTAGCATACCGTCAGCTCTCATACCAACCTACATAAATATTTGATCAGTCTTGCAGGTTAAAATCGCTGTTCTCTGCGTTAGATATTTTGTAATTAGAGCCACTAGAATGAAATCACGTATTGTATTGCTACTTGCTGCACTACTCTCGACCAGTGCTTTTGCCAGTTCGGTTTCAGGGCCATATGTAGGTCTGAAGCTAGGATTTACCGATTACAGCAAGTCAACCCTACCTGGCCAATACGGCCTAACGGCAGGCTATGCGTTTGACATTACCCCAAGGGTAACAATGGGGATGGAACTCAATGCCACTGAGCTTGGAGATAGTATTTTCTTCAAAGGTTTTACTGGAATCGACTATAAAACCTATAGCTACAGTGCAGTATTGAAGCCCAAATACCACTTTATGGCATTAGGTCATCAACCTGGTTATGTTGCTGCGGTTCTGGGAGTAAGCCGAATAGAGGAAAGCCGAAAGTACTATGTTGGGGGAGGTGAATATCAAAAAGATCGCGATCAGGATACGACAGGAGTCTATGGCTTCGAGGTAGGTCGTGAAGTCACACTCAACCTTGAAATCATTGGCTATTTCAATTACCAAAAAGCTGATTTGTTCGGTGAAGACAACTATTACCGTAGTTATGGAATGGGGATTAATTACCGGTTTTAGTTCGATAAATAATGGCTCGCCATTCACCGAGTATGACGAGCCCCTCGAAACCGCTATTTAAGGATATTTTCCAACTCTTCCTGACTGGTATGGCGAATATCTTTACCCTTAACGAAATAGATAATGTATTCGCAAATATTCTGGCAGCGATCACCGACCCGCTCAATCGAGCGTGCCGACCACATTACCTGCAAGACATTCGGGATAGAACGCGGGTCTTCCATCATATACGTCATAAGCTGGCGGATTATCGCTTCATATTCACGGTCGATACGGTCATCTTCCTGATAAACATCAATCGCCGCCTTCACATCCATCCGGGCAAAAGCATCCAGTACCTCATGAAGCATACGTACCGCACTCTGACCCAATGCCTCCAACGACACCAACAAGTTATATTGCTTGTTAGTGAAGTTTTCCAGCGCCACTTTAGCAATACTTTCAGCGACATCGCCGATCCGCTCAAGATCCGTGATGGTTTTGATAATCGCAATCACCAAACGTAAATCGCTAGCCGTCGGCTGACGCTTGGCAATAATACGAGTGCAGGCTTCATCAATGGCCACTTCCATTGCATTAACCTTGTGGTCGTCTTTGATAACCCGGCGCGCCAATTCAATATCTTGCTTGTGCATTGCCTTTAGCGCATCGGCCAACTGCTGTTCAACCAACCCCCCCATCGCCAACACATGGGTACGAATACTTTCCAACTCGGCATTAAACTGGCCAGAGATATGACGGCCAAGGTTCAAACTATCCAACATTACTTTCTCCTTAACCGTATCGACCCGTGATGTAATCTTCGGTACGTTTTTCTTTCGGGGTGGTGAATATATCATTGGTACTGGTGTATTCCACCAGCTCTCCCATGTGCATAAAGGCGGTATTATCGGATACCCGTGCAGCCTGCTGCATGTTGTGAGTGACGATAATCACCGTATATTTGGTTTTCAGATCGTTAATCAGCTCTTCAATAGTCAGAGTGGATATCGGATCTAGCGCCGACGTCGGCTCATCAAGCAGTAGAACCTCCGGCTCAATCGCTATTGCCCGTGCAATCACCAAACGCTGCTGCTGGCCACCTGAAAGGCCAAAAGCATTTTCATGCAGACGATCTTTAACCTCGTCCCACAAAGCAGCACCACGGAGCGAGCTTTCCACCGCATCATCCAACACCCGGCGATTCTTGATTCCCTGGAGTCTAAGGCCATAAACCACATTTTCATAAATAGATTTAGGAAATGGATTCGGCCGCTGGAACACCATGCCAACCCGGCGGCGCAGCGAAGCGACATCAACTCGGCCGTCGTAGATATTCTGCCCGTGCAGCATCACTTTACCGTCAACCTTACAGCCTTCAACGAGCTCATTCATTCGATTGATACAGCGCAATAGTGTCGATTTGCCACAGCCTGACGGGCCGATAAATGCCGTCACCTGGCCTTTGGCAATCCGCATATTGATATCATACAGGGCCTGATGGGTACCGTAATGGAGATCCAGCCCCTCGATTGACAGCGCCGTTTTCTCTTCCGGTAACGCTGACAAATCAACAGGCTCAAACAGGCCAATTGGGGAATTAATTGAAAACATACTCTTTCCTGAATCTCACTATTGCTCCAAGGAGCGGAATTTTTCACGCAAGTGGTTACGGATCCCAATGGCTGTCAGGTTCAAACCCACAATAACGGTGACCAACAAAAATGACGTGGCATACACAAGCGGTCGTGCTGCTTCCACATTCGGACTTTGAAAACCGACATCATATATATGATAACCGAGATGCATAAATTTTCGATCCAAATGCAGGTAAGGAAATTGGCCGTCGATCGGTAACGATGGGGCCATTTTCACCACCCCCACCAACATCAAAGGTGCAACCTCGCCAGCAGCCCGGGCAACCGCCAAGATCAAGCCCGTCATGATCGCCGGACTTGCCATCGGCAACACAGTTCGCCACAGAGTCTCAGCCTGCGTCGCTCCCAGTGCTAGTGAACCATGACGGATAGACGTGGGTATTCTGGCCAAGCCTTCTTCAGTGGATACAATCACCACTGGCAAAGTCAGAATCGCCAGGGTCAACGCTGACCATAAAATACCCGGTGTACCAAATGTCGGTGCAGGTAGCTGATCGGCAAAGAACACATCATCAATTTGCGCCCCAACAATATAGACAAAGAAACCTAGGCCGAAGACGCCGTAAACAATCGAGGGCACACCCGCGAGGTTAATCACGGCAACCCTAATCAACTTGGTAAAGATACTTTTCCCGGCATACTCATGAAGGTAGACCGCCGCCAACACCCCCAGCGGAGTCACAATTACACTCATCAGCAACACCATGAACACGGTGCCGAAAATAGCCGGGAACACACCACCTTCGGTATTGGCCTCACGGGGATCATCGCTGACAAAGTGGCCTAGCTGGCTGAGCCAATGGCCTAGCTTACCTGCAGTCGTAAAGTCATTGGGATACCAGTAATCCAAAATCTGCTCGAGCGGCAGCGTAATTTCCTTCCCTGTCATTTCCCGAACAATCAAACTGTCACGATTAAGTTTCTGATGTAACGTCAGCAATTGTTGCTCAATGTGGGTGAACCGCTGCTCGAGCAACTGTCGCTCACCAATCAGTTGAGAAGGATCATCGTATTGACGAGCCTTGTCATTAAGCAACTCAAACTGCTGGTTCAGTTTAACCAGATCCGATTGCTCAATTTGACGGATTAAATCACGAACAATATCAGCTTGCTCCAGGCTGTGCTCAAGCTCTTCGAGTGGGATCGCCTCACCATTATCGATAAGGCCAACCGGATAACCATAGAAGCGCCCATTCTTCAGCCGTTCTATCACGGCAATACCAGCTGCTGGCTCTTGGCTGACAATATGCGGGCCCAGTATGGTTACAAAGTCACTACCCAGCACATCTCGGTTACCGGTTTTGATAACGTAGCGGATAACAGTGTCGCCATCAAAACTCGTGGTATTGATACCGGCTTCTGTCAATTGCTCAACAGGGACCGTTTTACGCTCATACACCTCACCAATAACCGTGCTTTGGTGACCGTTTTGCTGGATTTCAAACTGATAAACAGGCGCAGGCCAGAAGTAGCCAAGCCCCTTCCAGCCAATCAATAGCAATAAGCCAAGCACCACGATCAAGCTAAGGCTAACAGCACCGGCGGTTAGCCATATCCAAGGTGCGCCTGATTTTAACCATCTATTCATTAAATGCGTAATTCATTGTTATTACTGTTTCCAGATCATTCATGGGTGCCTACTTTGTAAGAAATTACAGGGAGCTGTATTTTTCACGTAGACGCTGACGTACTAACTCAGCGACGGTATTAAACATAAATGTAAAAACGAACAGTACAAAAGCGGCCAAGAACATGACCCGATAATGAGAACTTCCGACTTCACTTTCCGGCATTTCAATCGCGATTGTCGCTGACAATGTGCGCATGCCTTCTAAAATGTTCCAATCCATGATTGGTGTATTACCGGTAGCCATCAGCACTATCATGGTTTCACCGATAGCCCGCCCAAGTCCCATCATAATGGCCGAGAAGATCCCCGGACTTGCCGTTAACAGTACAACGCGTGTCAGCGTTTGCCAATGGGTTGCCCCCAAGGCCAATGAGCCGCTGGTCAAATGGCCAGGAACGGAAAAAATCGCGTCTTCGGCGATAGAGAAAATGGTCGGTACCACAGCGATCCCCATCGCAATCCCTACCACTAAGGCATTACGTTGATCGTAACCAATCCCCCACTCGTCGCTCAGGTATGCCCTGACATCTCCAGCAAACCACATTTGTTCAAGCCAAGGACTAAGGTCAAAACAGGCATAGGCTATCAAGACGATCACCGGCATCAGTATGAGGACGTGAAAGCCATTTGGGATCCGACTTCGCCAACTGTCCGGCAGCAAAGACCAACCAATACCGGCCAGCAACATCCCTACAGGGAACATCACGACCAAAGCAACCATGCCGACTAAATGGGATTCCACTATCGGCGCCAGCCAAATACCAGCGAGAAAGCCGAGGATAACGGTCGGTAGTGCCTCCATCAACTCCACGGTGGGTTTCACTATGCCGCGCATCCGCGAAGACATGAAATACGCCGTATATATCGCCCCCGCCAGCGCTAACGGAACGGCAAACATCAAGCCATATAACGCGGCTTTCAACGTACCAAAGATCAATGGTACCAAACTTAGCTTAGGTTCGAATTCATCACTGCCCGATGTCGATTGCCAGACATAATCCGGCTCAGGGTAGCCCTCGTACCAAATTTTCTGCCACAAAGAGGCGAACCCTATCTCGGGGTGAGGGTTATCGACATCAAAAACCTGCCAATCATTGCCCTTTAGCGCGACTAAGCGATCTGCCCGTGGCGAAATCATAATTTGCTGCGGTGGGCCATCAGCAAAAACCGGTTCGCGGTATATCGCCCCTTTTACCGTGGTATAAAATGCCGATAGCTGTCCATCCTGCTGCAGGGCAAAAAAGCCCTTGCGGGTATACTCAGGGATCAAAGCGGTTACCGGGCTATCACCAACGGCAAAATTGCGGGTTCTGACCAGTTCACGCTTACCACCTTTACGGGTTTCAAACCACTGGGACAACGATTGATCACTGTGACTGATTAGCAGAGAGTTGGCACCCGATAGCAAAGCCAGCTGTTGCGCCTGGCTACCTGTAGGTTCAATCTCAACCACTTCACGAACCCAGCCTGAAGTACTACCAAACGCGATAACGTATACCTTTTCACCCGCGAGAACATAGGCTGTACGGGCATCAGGTGTCACCGCAATGTCTTTGACTTCAGTTGGCAATCCGCTGATAGCAAAAGAAAAAGATTGCCAATTCGTTCCATTCCCACCCAGCACATTGCTCGTTTCAGAAAATAACGCCGCTCTGGCCCGGCCATCAGCCGTGATCCCGAGAATGATAGCCTGCGTATCTCGAACCGACGCCGCTAAGCTCACAATCGGCTGGCCTTTGGGGTCTAATTGGATCCGCTCGTGACCTAATGGATAGCTCAATGAAAGGGCGTTATTACCCTTTGTCACAGCCAAGGAAGGTTTGGCAATCAGTACCTCACCGGACTCGCCTCCCAAAGCATATAATTGATCGGCAGGGAGCGTACGGCCAATACTGACCACATCGTCGAGAAGATTAACCGTACCAACAACGTCTCCCGCAGCGGTTCCGGTAAGGCTTATCGCACTCAGGGAGCCGTCGCCAGCAAGACGGAACAAATGGTCATTGCTGTCACTGACACGAATATCAGCAGCCTTGGTGGTAAAAGCGGTGGTAAATTGCTGCAGGGAGGTCACCTTGACCGATGAGAAGATCGGCAGGATCACATAGAGGAGGTAGAAAAAGATCAAAATGAGGGTAACAAGGACAAAGATCCCACCGGACGTCACACCATAACGAACCAATTTATCTTTTACCTTACGGCCAGGACTCTCTCCCATCAATATCGCACCGGCCTTTGCCATCATTACCTCAATAAATTTACACGTTTACTAATAATATTTCCTTTAGATGACAATTATATGACAGGGCGCCTTTTCCGTCATGTCGACCTCTTAGACTTGAATGACATAAAAGTGAAATAAAAAATATTTATTATTCATTTCTGTGATTTCGTAAAAAATTCAATATCTTGATCGGCCTGTAAGCCTAGACAGGTTCTGCTCATGCTCACATAATAGTCAATATAGAACGGGCAATGACGCCACTTGTATAAGGATATCGTTATGAAGCATCTGATCATTACTGTCATCGGCCAAGATCGCCCTGGCCTAGTAGAAACGCTGTCAGACACGGTTTATCAAAACCATGGCAACTGGCTTTCAAGCAGTCTCAGTAAGTTAGCCGGTCAGTTTACCGGTATCCTGCAAGTAGAAGTCGCCGACCAATATGTCGGCGTGCTCAGCAATGCGCTCAAACAACTTGATGCCCTTCAAGTTCAGGTGGTCGAAGAAGAAAGCAAAACCCTGCAAACTTCGGTTGTGCACCATCTATTGGTCACAGGTAATGACCGCTCAGGTATTGTCAAAGACGTCACGACCAAGCTCAACCAGCTTGGGATAAATATTCATAAACTCAAAACACATTCTGACAGTGCACCCAACTGGGGCTACCCCATTTTTTCTGCCCGTTTCCAATTAGAGTTGCCTAGCAGTCTGAGTATTGAGTACGTACAAGAAGAGCTGGAGAAGATCGCCGATGATCTCACTGTAGATATCGACGATAACTGATCCCTCAATGCCCCATAGCAAGTAGGAAGACAATGAGCGCTGAACCTCTCTATACCGACAAAGAACTGAGTTGGCTATCTTTTAACGAGCGCGTGCTGCAAGAAGCCGCGGATAAGTCTGTCCCACTGATTGAGCGGGTCCGCTTCCTCGGTATCTACTCGAGTAATACCGATGAGTTCTATAAAGTGCGCTTTGCGGATGTCAAACGCCGTATATTGATCAACGAGGAGCAAGGCAGCAGTGACCGGGCCAAGGATCTATTAAGCAAGATCCAAAGCCGGGTACTCAAGCTAAATCAGGATTTTGATACCCTGTACAATGAAATCCTGCTCGAAATGGCGAGGCGCCATATCTTCCTGGTCAACGAGCAGCAACTTGATGACCACCAGCAAGTCTGGCTGAGAAAGCATTTCCGCACCCGTATTCTGCCTCATGTCACCCCTATCTTGCTGACCGACGACATCGACCTGCTCCAGTTCCTCAAAGACGAATACTCGTACCTTGCTGTAGAAATGCGCCAAGGCAATAGCAAGCGTTACGCCCTGATTGAAATCCCAACCGATCAGCTACCGCGGTTTATCCAGTTGCCTGAGGCCAAGGGAAAGCGACGCAAGACTCTCATATTTCTTGATAACATCATCCGCTTCTGTCTGGACGACATCTTCAGTGGCCTGTTCGAATACGATGAGCTGTCTGCTTATGCGATGAAGATGACCCGCGATGCCGAGTACGACCTGAACCTGGAAGTTGAGCACAGCCTGCTCGAGCAGATGTCTGAAGGTTTGGACCAGCGCCTGACCGCCATGCCGGTCCGATTTGTCTATCAGCGGGATATGCCTGCCGATATGGTCGACGTACTCTGTGGTTTACTGAAAGTCTCAAGCTACGACAGTATCATTCCGGGCGGGCGCTATCATAACTTCAAGGACTTCATCGGATTTCCGAATGTAGGCCGGGACTACCTTGAGAACAAACAACTACCAGCACTCGAAAGCGCCCAGTTTGTAAATGCCCGCAATGCCTTCGATGCGATCAAAAAACAAGATATCCTGCTGTACTACCCGTACCACACCTTCGGCCATATGACTGAGTTGGTTCGCCAGGCCTCCTATGATCCGAAAGTACGCAGTATAAAAATCAATATCTACCGTGTGGCAAAAAACTCACAAATCATCGAATCGATGATCGATGCCGCTAACAACGGTAAACAAGTCACGGTAGTGGTCGAGCTTCAGGCTCGGTTTGACGAAGAAGCCAATATCGAGTGGGCCCGCCGTCTAACAGAGGCGGGTGTACAGGTGCTCTTTGGCGTGCCGGGGCTCAAGATCCACTCCAAACTTTGCCTCATTACCCGCAAGGAAGGCGATGATCTGGTGCGCTATGCCCATCTCGGTACCGGTAACTTCCACGAAAAGACAGCACGGATCTATACCGATTTCTCGCTGATGACCTGCCGCAAGGAAATCACCGATGAAGTCAGGATGGTCTTCAACTACATTCAAAACCCTTACCGTCCGGTGAAATTCAACCATTTGATTGTCTCACCGCGCAACTCCCGCTCACGCCTCTATGACTCGATCGACCGAGAAATTGCCCATGCCAAGCAAAACTTACCATCCGGTATTACACTAAAGGTGAATAACCTTGTCGATAAAGGCCTGATTAACCTGCTTTACCAAGCCAGTAATGCCGGTGTGAAAATCAAGCTGATTGTTCGCGGCATGTGTACTTTGATCCCGGGGATCAAAGGGATTAGCGAGAACATCACGGCGATCAGTATTGTTGACCGTTTCCTCGAACACCCCCGGGTTGTCGTCTTCGAGAATAACGGCGAACCTGATGTGTACATTTCTTCTGCCGATTGGATGACACGAAACATCGACAACCGAATTGAGGTTGGCTGCCCAATTTATGATTCAACGCTGAAAAAGAAGATTATCGACATACTCAATATCCAGCTTTCTGATACCGTTAAGGCCCGTATTATTGATAAAGAAATGTCCAATAAATACGTTCCACGAGGTAATAAACGCAAGATCCGCTCCCAGTTAGCGATCTACGACTACCTCAAACAATCAGAAAAACAGCTTAAGAAAAAAATTAAGAGCGAAAGTAATACATGACAGAGCCTGTACGCCCAAGAGAAATCGCTGCGATAGATATTGGATCGAACAGTTTCCATATGGTGGTTGCCCGTATTGTCGGGCAAAGCCTACAAATCATCAGCCGCCACAAGCAGCGTGTTCATTTAGCCTCTGGGCTAGATAAACACCAAAACCTCGATCAGGCCGCCATTCAGCGCGGTTTAAATTGTTTAGCGATGTTTGCTGAGCGCCTGCAAGGATTTGAACCGGAAAATGTTCGCATTGCCGCCACTTACACCTTACGTCAGGCTAACAACGCCCATGTGTTTCTCAAGCGCGCTGAAGCCCTGCTTCCCTACCCAATAGAAATCATACCCGGTACTGAAGAAGCTCGCTTGATTTACCTTGGTGTCACCCATACCCAACCGGACAGTGGGCAAAAACTGATTGTGGATATCGGAGGGGGTAGTACAGAGCTCGTTATTGGCGATGGCTTTACCCCTCAACTGGCTTACAGCAAACACATGGGCTGTGTCAGCTACAACAAGCATTATTTTGCCAAAGGTAAAATCAGCAACAAAAACATGGCAACAGCGCAACTTGCCGCCCAGCAAAAGCTCGAGAGCATCGCCAGCCAGTACATTCGCAAAGGCTGGCAGACCGCAATCGGCTCTTCAGGCACCATCAAAGCGATTCGGGAAGTCCTGATAGGCCAAGGACACAGTGATGGCGTGATCACGGCTAAGCGCCTACAGCAACTTTATGATGCCACCCTCACCATCAAACATTCGGATGAACTCGATTTTGCCGGTCTTAGCGAAGACCGCAAACCGGTCTTTGCTGCCGGGGTCGCCATTCTCAGTGCCGTTTTCAAGTCGCTGAATATCGATGAGATGATTTTTTCAGACGGTGCCCTACGCGAAGGCTTACTGTATGAAATGGAAGAGCGTTTCCGCCACAGTGATATTAGAGTCAGAACCGCGACATCGATGGCCAAACAGTACAACGTCGATATCGCCCAGGCCAACCGGGTTAAAGCAACCGCCGAGCTGCTTTACAACCAAGTAGAGCCGCAACCGGGGCTCACCAAGGTCGAGCTGGCGACCCTGCTCAACTGGGGGGCATTGCTTCACGAAGTGGGGCTGAGCATCAGCTACCCCGGATTCCACCGACATTCAGCCTACCTGCTTCGCTTCAGTACCATGCCGGGGTTCAACCTCGAGCAGCAAACAGTCCTGGCAACTTTGGTTCGCTTCCAGCGCAAGAGCTTAAAGCTAGAGGAAATGCCGGAGCTGAGTATCTATAAGCGCAAACACCTCTACCCGCTGATCCGTACCCTTCGGTTAGCGGTCGCTCTCAATGGCCAACGCAGTGATGACCCACTACCGACGATCACTGTCGATGCCGATAAAGAGAAGTGGCAACTAACCTTGCCTGAGGGTTGGGAGGAGAGTAACCGCTTACTGGCCGCAGATTTGCGCAAAGAGCAGGATTACTGGCGTAAAGCCGGTTGGGAGTTAGCGCTAACCCCTGATAGTGATACCAATCTGGATAAGTAGTTGATCAGGTATTTGCACTGGAAAAATCGTTGTTATCAAGGCAGATTTTGCAGTAACTAGTGGCTCTAATTACAAAATATCTAACGCAGAGAACAGCGATTTTAACTTGCAAGACTGATCAAATATTTATGTAGGTTGGTATGAATAGCCTCCAGCTTTCCTGAATCGATAAAAAAGCCGGAGGTCATCTCCGGCTTTTTTATCATCAATTGTCCCGCTAAAGGCCCAGCTCAATCAGTGTTTGCTTCACCGCCTCGGCAGGCAAGGGAACATAACCATCCTTCTTCACCAAATCCTGGCCCTGGTACGACAGGATAAAGCGGATAAATTCACTCTCAAGCGGTGGCAATGGCCGCTCAGGATGTTTATTAACATAGATATACAGGTAGCGCGCCAATGGGTAACGGCCACTGGCCGCATTCTCTATGGTCGGCGCAACATAATCACTCCCTTTGCGGGAGATGGGTAACGCCCTGATCCCGGTGGTTTGGTAGCCGACACCGGAATAACCGATAGAATTAAGCGACGTCGATACAGATTGCACGACCGAGGCCGAGCCCGGCTGCTCGTTGACGTTATTGCGAAAATCCCCTTGGCACAGGGCTTTTTGCTTGAAATAGCCATAGGTGCCGGAGACCGAGTTTCGGCCGAAGAGCTGGAGCCCCCGCGTTTCCCAACTGCCTGTTAGCCCCAACTGCCCCCAGCGGGTAATTGATTGGTTACCACCACAGCGCAAGGTTTGCGAAAAAATGGCATCAAGTTGAGTAAAGTCCAGGCCTTGCAGCGGATTATCCTCGTTGACAAACACCGCCAACGCATCGATAGCAACTCGGATCTCCGTTGGCTTGTAACCGTACTCCTGCTCAAAGGTCGCAATTTCCCTTGCCTTCATCCGCCGGCTCATCGGCCCAAACTGGGCGGTAGCCTCAATCAAAGCAGTAGGTGCCGTTGACGATCCAGCCGCCTGTACCTGAATATGCACACTCGGATAGGTGCGCTTGAACTCTTCTGACCAATAGGTCATCAAATTGGCAAAGGTATCCGAACCAACCGAGGACAAATTACCGGAGATCCCTTTCACCTTTTCGTAATGAGGCAACGGGCTATGATCTGCATGAGCGGGGACAGCTGCGACAAAGGCAGACAGAGGAAAAACAAGAGTGATTGCTATTTTCTGCCATCGGCTAATGGCTTGCCAGATCCGATTAATCATTCGGTTATTGTAACTCCTTAAAACGACAACAGCGGCCCTTAGGCCGCTGAATACTTTAGCATGTTTCACCGCCAATTCGGCGTGTTTTGTACTTATGCCGCGTTTGCAATCAAGCGCTGTGGCAAAGTAAATGCGAACGTACTGCCGACATCCACTTCACTCTCGATCTCAAGGTGTGAATCATGGTGGCTCAAGGCATGCTTAACAATCGCCAAACCTAACCCACTGCCACCAGTCTCACGTGATCGTGCCTTATCAACCCGGTAGAAACGCTCGGTCAGACGGTGTATATGCTGCGGCTCGATACCCTGCCCTTGGTCAGTGACTTCCAGTCTCGGGCCTGCCGACGTCAGGAACCAACGCACCTTCACTTCTGCATCCGGCGGCGTATGCTTAACCGCATTGTAGACCAAGTTGGAAATCGCACTACGCAGTTGGTCTTCATCACCCAACACTTTGAGCGAGGAATCCACTTCAAAGGTAAATAACTGCTCTTTACCACCGCTGAGAGAAATGGCCTCTTTTTCCAACACATCCAACATTGCCGGAACATCAATCGTCTCTTCGAGTTCGATGTTCGGTGCCGCCTCGATCTTTGACAAGGTCAACAGCTGCTCAACCAAAGAGTTCATTCGGATCAGCTGCTCGGTCATCACCCCGTGGGCTTTATTCCACATCGGGCCCACCAGCATTTCTGGGTCTTTCGACATTTCCAGATAACCTTGCAGCACCGTCATTGGTGTTCTCAGCTCGTGAGATACGTTAGCAAAGAAATTGCGGCGCATACCTTCAAGCTGCTTCACCTGAGAAACATCCCGCACCACCATCAAGTATTCACCTTCGGTGTAATGCATGACCCGTAGCTCAAGAGTACGGTCATAATTGAGCGGCGATGTAATTTCGAGCGGAACCTCAAAAGATTGCTTACTCAGGTAACGAACAAAGTCCGGACTCCGGAGCAAATTACTGATTGGCTGACCGGCATCATCCGGCCAACGGAAGCCAAGCAGGTGCTGGGCTAGCTTGTTACACCACACTATATTCCCTTCGCTGCGAAAGACAACAACAGCATCAGGAAGGGATTCCGCACCGTTTCTAAAGCGTCGGATCAAGGTTGCCAGCTCTTTGCGACGACGTCTGTTACGTTGCTGCAAACGGTAAATACCATTGAAAAGAGGCTCCCAGCTGCCCGATCCCGAAGGAGGCGTCAGACTCCGCTCTTTCCATAACCAATTAGACATCTTCAACAAATTATGAAAATGCCAAATCAACTGGATCCATGTTGCGACCAGCAAAAACCAGGGCATATAACCAAATACCCACCCCAGTGCGATCCAAGGCAAGTAGAAAAAGAGTAGTTCCCAGACTAACTTTTTCCACGAAAGCCGCTCTACCATTTATAACTCCGTCACCACGTTACCCGCAGTGCGCCTGCTTGATTGTTACTGATACCAATCTGGATAAGTAATTGACCTATGTATTACGCAGGAAAAATGGTTGTTATCAAGGCAGAGATTGCAGTAACTAGTGGCTCTAATTACAAAATCTCTAACATAGATAGCAGCGATTTTAACCAGTAAAACTGATCAAATACTTATTTAGGTTGGTATTACTACTAAACTCGGGTCGAGAAACGGTAACCCGCTCCACGCACCGTCTGAACCAATTTATCATGACCACCAGTCTCTAGTGCTTTACGCAAACGACGGATGTGAACATCAACGGTTCGGTCTTCAACATACACGTTGGTACCCCAAACGTTATTCAGCAGCTGCTCGCGGCTGTATACGCGCTCTTGGTGAGTCATGAAGAAGTGAAGCATCTTGAACTCGGTTGGCCCCATGTCCAATGGTTGTTCGTTAGAGGTTACGCGATGGGATACCGGATCAAGCTTCAGGCCCTGAACATCAATCACGTCATCAAGAGATGTCGGTGAAACGCGGCGCATTACCGCCTTCAGGCGTGCCATCAACTCCTTCGGGGAAAATGGTTTGGTGATGTAATCATCCGCACCCACTTCCAGACCACGTACCTTATCTTCTTCCTCGCCACGGGCTGTCAACATAACAACCGGGATCTGACGAGTCATTTCATCACGCTTCAAGTGCTTGATAAGATTAATTCCTGAGCCACCTGGCAACATCCAATCGAGCAAAATAAGCTCGGGATAAGGTTCGCACAGTTTCTCAAGCGCCATGTCATAATCTTCAGCTTCAACAGCCTGATATCCCTTCTGCTCAAGAACGAAGCAAAGCATCTCGCGAATTGGAGCTTCATCCTCTACAACAAGAATCCGTCTTACCATCGTAGTCAATACCTATTAATTGCTGTCTTTCGGCGCCATTATGTGTGTTAAGTATGACACTTTTGTGACTTTCATGGAGAAATACGTAACTGAACGTATATCATACTGTCATATAGCACTTTGTAGCACATAACAGCAACATATTGATAAAAAACGTGATTAGGACTGCCTCACTTTTAATGAGCAAGCAGCCCATCACCCCCTCACTGTGATCTGGCTCCGGCCTCCTCCTTGAGCCTCCACTGCAACCTGTACACCAATACGTTCAACCAGCGTCCCGACATGGGAAATAACCCCGATCTGGCGCCCATCAGCCTGCAAGGCATCAAGGCAAGCTAGTGCCATTTCCAGGCTATCGGGGTCGAGGGTACCGAACCCTTCATCAATAAACAGCGAGCCAAGCTGGCGAGTATCTGCCGCCAGTGACGCCAATGCCAGTGCAAGAGCCAAGGAAACCAGGAAACTTTCACCACCGGACAGTGACTCCACGCTGCGCACTTCATCGCCCATATCATGGTCAATCACCTGCAGCGCCAACGGGCTGCCCGGTACGGGCTGCAAGGCATAGCGCGGCGCCAAGTCATGCAAATGCTCGTTGGCCAATACCACCAATTGCTGCAGGGTCAGTCCCTGCGCCAAGGTACGGAACTTGTTGCCCGTCGCCGAGCCAATCAGCTCATTCATCTGGATCCACAGTTCAGTGGTAGCTTGCTGGCTTTTGAGTTGTTCGGTCAACGCCCCGGACTGCAACTCGGCTTGCTCGGCCTGTGCCAAGCGCTGCCGACCCTGGAAGATTTGTTCATCCAACGCTGCCTTCTCCGTTTCCCAGCCCGAAACAATCGGTGAGGCAACAGGCTGTGCCGCGCCACTCTGATCAGGTTGAATGCCGCTATCGTCAATATCGATGCTATGCGCAGTCAGCCATTGCTGAGCGATAGCCAACACCGGTTGATGTTCGACCACCGCCAACTCTCTCTCGGACAATACTGTGTTCGCCGCGGCCAGCGCTTGCTCCAACTGCTTCAAGGCTTCACGCTCTTGCGCTAGCCATCCTTCGTTATGAGCCAGCAAGGCTGTCAGAGCCTCATCAGTCAGATCAAATTGCATCAGCCATTGCGCCCACTGGGCTTGCAACTCAGTTAACACCTGCGTGGCATCACCATGCTGTTGTTGCATCGCTTTCAAGGCGGCATCTGCCGCTGCCATGGCTTCACCCGATTGGCGCTGTTGCTGCTGGGCATGATCCAAGGCTAGCTGCTGGCTATGAATGGCCTGCTTGTGCAAGCTTTCAACCGCCGGGAGATCCTGCTCGCCAATGAGGGCGACACGTTGCTGCCACAGTTGTTCTTTCTCCTTAGTCAGCAACGTCATTGCCGCCGTAATTTCCGCACTACGCTGCTCCGTATTACGCAGCGCCGTTTGTACTTCTGCCAGTTGCGGTGCCAACAGCCCCAACTGTTTTTCCGCCTCAGCCAATGCGGTTTGATTGACCGAAAACTGCTGTATCTGGGTATGGAGTTGGGTAAAGAAAGCTTCTTCCCCAACATTTTTCAGCTGCACTAACCACGCATCATTACCGTACTGGCCATTCAGTGCTTCTGCGCGCGCCGTCAAGATTTCCGTTTGGGTTGCTTGCTGTTGCTCTAGTGACTGCAAGCGGGATTGCCATTGCGTCTCTTTCTGAGCATGACTATGCTGCTGATCAACAAGCAGGCTCTGGGCCTGTTGTAACTGCTGCCACTGTCGCTCCAGCTGACGCCCTTGATCAATACGGCGCTGACGCTCTTCACCAGCTTGTTGCAGCTGCTTCAAGGCCATATCCACCTGTGCGACATCCACTTGCCACTGTTCAAACAACGCGGTTACCCCTGCCAGATCCGATTCAGCGGTTAGTTCCGAAGTGGTTCTCTCCGAAGCCGTTTTCTCCGAAACCATGCTCTGGCACAGGGCCGAAAAGACCGTTTCATATTGCTGGTAGACCTGCGCAATCTGCTTCCCCAGCAACTGCCGTTCAGCCTCTAGAGCAGTCAAACGCGGCTGCTCAGTTGCCTGTAGCTGCTGCAGTTGCTTTATTTGCACTTCTGCTGCCAACTTCTGTTCAGCCAGCTCAGACACTCGCAGTTGCTGGGCCTGCAGCAGCCCTTCAACAACAGGATTGTCTGTGGCATAGGGGTGTTCGAGCGAACCACACAATGGGCAAGCTTCACCGCCTTTTAATTCGGCCCGGTAATCGTCGAGCTGCATTACCGCACGGCTTTGTTGTAGCATGCCTTCAGCTTCTTTGTGCTGTATCGACAAAGTCGCCAACTGAGGCATCAAGGTTGTTAAACGCTTTGTGGCATCGGCAACGCGTTTGGTGGTGTCTTTCCATTCCCCATCAGCCTTATCCTGTTGCACCAATAGCGATTGCCATTCTTTCGAACCAGAAATACCTTGGCGCAAGGTATCACGCCATTGCAGCTTGTCTGCGTAATGCCCCCGCTCTTGGCTCTGCTGTGCTTCCAGAGCCACGACGTCAAGACTCTGGCGTTGTGCCTCGCACGCCTGTTGCTGCTGTTGTAGATCTTTAACCTTTTGATCTAGGGTGACTTTAGCCTCGGCATGAACCTGTAACTCATGTCCGATCTGTTGCTGCTCTTTACGCAAATCACTATTGGCCCGATGAGCGGCAAGATAGCGTTTCACATTGTCTTCAACCGATGAGGCTTGCTCAGCCAAACGCTTTACATCGGGATGCTGCGCAAAATAGGCCTGTAACTGTTCGGCTTGCTGCTGGTAGCGCTGTTGCGCGTGTTGCAGTTGCGTCACAAGCAGCTGCTGTTCTTGCTGGGTATGGCGATGCTGCTGGCATTGCACATCGAGCTCACGCCACTGATCGTGTAACCCCGATATTTTCTGATCCCACTTGGCAGCGTCTTTTAACTTGGGCTCAACAGCCTGCCACTGTTGTTCCACCTCTTTGAGCGCACCTCGCGCTGCCACCATCTGCTGCTCAGCCGTCTGATGAACTTGGTTTTTTGTCGCCAAAGCCACTGTCGCAGTCGTTAAGCCATCAGTGACTTTTTTGAGCTGTGTCTGCGCTTGCTGCAACAATGAAAAATCGCGCTGAGCGGGTTGTACCTGCTCAATCAAGGTCAATTGCGTATAACGTGGCTCCGCCTCGGCTTTTTGCTGGCTCGCTGCAACAGACTGAGTCTTCGCCTGTTCGACACGCGTCGCCAACATAGCTGCGGTCTGCAATGCCTGCTTATGCTGTTTGAATGCTTGCAGCTGGCTATCAAGTTGTTCCACCTGCTGTTTCAAGGTTGCTATTTGGGTCAATAAAGCATGCTTTTCTTCATCAGACAGCAGCACAATATCGCCCAGTTTGTCTTGCAATTGCGTTAAAGCTAGCTTTTCTTCGCGAGCACGTTCATAAGTGGCAACCGAAAGCTGGCCGTAGATTTCGCCGCCTGTCATGCGCTCCAGTAAGGCAGCACGATCGTCGGCGCCCGCTTTGAGGAAGGCCGCAAATTCACCTTGGGGGAGCATCACCGCCCGGCGAAACTGCTCGAAGGTCAAGCCAATCAAACGCTCAATCTCGGCTTGAAGCTCTTGCTTTTTCCCTGCAAACCGTTGGCCAGTATCGATATTTTCCAACCACTGCTCAGCGGCCTGCACACGGCCTTCTGCCCGACCCCGCGCACGGCGGACATGCCAGTGTGCTCGCCAATGGCTACCGTCATTGGCGACAAAGTCGACTTCCGTGTAAGCCTCAGCTTTACCGCGCGATAAAATGCTGCGCACATCGTTGGCTTTGATGCGGCTGCTGTCACCGTCACGGCCGATCTCCGCATCGTTTTTCTTGTTGGATTGCAAACGGGGAATACGGTCGTACAGCGCCAGACAAATGGCATCAAGCAAGGTCGATTTGCCTGCCCCGGTTTTACCGGTAATCGCAAACAAACCAGCGTCTCCCAAGCGCCCGCCCGCAAAGTCTATTTCAAAATGGCTCTGCAGGCTCGCCAGATTTTCACCACGTAAGGCTAGAATTTTCATTGTTTTTCTCCCTCTCGTGACGCAGCATCAGGCTCATTACCCGCCTCATCCTCAACCTGGATCAATAGCTGTTCAAAAGCCGATGCCATTGCAGCATCCGGCTCCCCGTTATATTTTTTAGCCCAACTCAGCGCAAACACTTGCTCAGGGGAAACCTCCGATAAACGACGGTGGTTCAAGCCATCCTGTTGCTCTTGCTGCTGATAATGCGGGGTGATTTTGGCTAAGCGCACCGCTTTACCCTCAATAGCCTGCATGACTTTTTCACGCAGCAATGCCTGAGGCTTATCAAGCAGTACATGCACTTCCAAGAAAGGCTGCTGCTCACGCGGTACATCTTCTACTTCCAAGGCCTCAAGTTCAGCTAACACCGCGTCCAACGAGGCAGGCTTAGCTGGCACTTTGAGCATATCAACCACACGAGGGATCAATAACGGCTTAATCGCTGTTACCTGCTGACCCTCGAAGTCAACCAAAACGACTTGGTGCTTGTAGCGACGTTCAGACATCGACAGTGGTAACGGCGAGCCGCTGTAGCGAATATGATCCTGTTTGGTCACCATCTGCGCCAGGTGCAAATGCCCCAGCGCAACATAATGAATCTCTTCGGCAAAAATCGTGGCCGGCAAGGCATGCTGGTTACCACCGAGCACCCGGCGTTCGGACATTTCCGACAACTTGCCCGATGCCATGTAAGCGTGGCCCATTCCGATCAAGGCTTGTTCCGGTTGCTGCAACTGACGCGCCGCAGCAGTTACCTCGCCATACAGGGTTTCGACGCCTTTAATTAGGCGGTCATCCTCTTCGTCCAAATCTTCGGTGCGAAGATCGGCACTGCGCAAGAAAGGCACCGCCAGCACCCAAGCGGCTTGCTCACCCGCCTTGTTAGTCAGCGGAACCATCATCCGCTCGGTATCCAGCTCTCCATCAGGCAGGCGATGAACACCACCGACGATATGTAAGTCAAACGCCTTGAGTAGCTCATGCGGGGCATCAAGTTTACTTGGCGAGTCGTGATTGCCACCAATCATCACCACGTTCAAGGCCGGCATGCTTTTCGCCATCCGCGCCAAGAAGCGGTACAGCATTCGCCAGGCACTCGCCGGGGGGTTGGCGGTATCAAAAATATCACCCGCAACCAGCAGGGCATCGACCTGCTCTTGCTCAAGGGTTTGCGCCAACCAGTCAAGAAATGCCTGATGCTCGAAATCGCGGTTATAGCCGTGCAGCTGGTGACCCAGGTGCCAATCGGAGGTATGGAGGATCTTCATTGCGGTCGATATGCCGTTCTGGAAAAACTGTTCAAGATTGTACCGCACTTTATGATGAGCCCAAGCAGCAGAGCACGAAAACTTAAGACAAAAGCCAACCAATGCAATAAGATTGACAGCCAAATGCACAACCAAGGATTTGTAACAGCCATGATGTGGTTTAAAAACGTACTTACCTATCGCTTCAGCCGCGAGATCGACCTCAATCCTGACCAACTAGAAAAGCAGCTTGAAGAATTCCGGTTCACCCCTTGTGGCAGCCAGGATCAGCAAAAATTTGGTTGGGTCCATGCTCTGGGTAAGCACGGCGATATGTTCACCCATGTGATTGGTGACAACATCCTGATTTGTGCGCGTAAAGAAGAAAAAATGCTGCCAGCGTCAGTGATCAAAGAAACACTGAATGAGAAGGTGGAAGCCCAAGAACTTGAGCAAGGCCGCAAGCTAAAGAAAAGTGAAAAAGACACCATCAAAGATGAAATCGTGATGGATCTGCTACCTCGCGCCTTCAGCCGCAAGAGCCAAACCTACGCGCTGATCATGCCAAAAGAAGGCTACGTCTTGGTTGATGCGGGTAGCTTTAAAAAAGCCGAAGACATGCTGGCACTGCTACGTAAGTCTATCGGTAGCCTACCTGTTATTCCGGTAACCCCAGAGAAGCCTGCAGAGCTGACCATGACCGAGTGGGTTCGCTCGAACACATCTCCAGACGGCTTCACTATCGGTGAAGAGGCCGAGTTGAAAGCAATTCTGGAAGATGGCGGTGTGATCCGCTGTAAGCAGCAGGACTTGTCGAGCGATGAAATCATGGCTCACATCGAAGCCGATAAGCTGGTAACCAAGTTGTCGATAAACTGGCAGGACCGCATTGATTTCGTCCTGGGCGACGACCTGTCAATCAAGCGCCTTAAGTTCTCTGACGAGCTGAAAGATCAAAATGAAGACATCGACCGTGACGAGATGGCTGTGCGTATTGATGCCGATCTTTCTCTGATGGCGGGTGAATTTTCAGCTTTCCTACCGAACCTGTTCGAAGTGCTTGGCGGCCTTGAAGCCAAAGCCTAACAGGCGGTATTGAGTATCGTGGCACTAAGCATCTTGGTGCCACCTTTTTCTATTGCTGTACTTAACCTTGCCTCAAGCTAGTAACGCTCTCTCTTTTCTTGCCTGTTTACACCAGCAAACAATGAATACTTCCCCTGTTTACTGGGTTAGCATTGCTATTGAGGGGTAGATCACAGTAAAATCCCGCCTCAACTCCGTATCCCCCTGCGATACGGCCTGATTTGCAATCAGACACTGGAATTTAAGAGCTATGTTTAAACCTGAATTGTTATCGCCTGCGGGCAGCCTTAAGAACATGCGTTACGCATTCGCCTATGGTGCAGATGCTGTCTATGCCGGCCAACCACGTTACAGCCTTCGCGTCCGTAACAACGAGTTCAACCACGAGAACCTGAAAATCGGTATCGACGAAGCTCATGCTCAAGGCAAAAAGCTTTACGTGGTATGTAACATTCAGCCACATAACTCTAAACTGAAAACCTTCATCCGCGATTTGAAACCGATCGTGGAAATGGGCCCTGACGCACTTATCATGTCAGATCCTGGCCTTATTATGATGGTTCGCGAAAACTTCCCAGAGATGCCAATTCACCTATCCGTTCAGGCTAATGCCGTTAACTGGGCTACCGTGAAATTCTGGTCAACGCAAGGTGTCGAGCGTGTCATCCTGTCTCGTGAACTTTCGCTAGAAGAAATCGAAGAGATCCGTGAACACTGCCCGGAAACCGAGCTGGAAATTTTCGTTCACGGCGCGCTATGCATGGCTTACTCTGGTCGTTGCTTGCTATCTGGCTACATCAACAAGCGTGACCCTAACCAGGGTACCTGCACCAATGCTTGCCGTTGGGAATACAAAACAGAGAAAGCCACTGAAAACGATGCCGGTCAGATTGTCGAAGTACAAGATGCAACGGTTCAGGTGCAAGAAGCTGAAGAGCGCCCAGACAATACATTGGGTCTTGGCAAGCCAACTGACGAAGTCGTACTCCTAAGTGAAGCACACCGCCCAGAAGAAAAAATGGCCGCTTTCGAAGACGAGCACGGCACATACATCATGAACTCGAAAGATCTGCGTGCTATCCAGCACGTTGAGCGTTTGACCAAGATGGGTGTCCACTCTCTGAAAATCGAAGGCCGTACCAAATCTTTCTACTACTGTGCACGTACTGCACAGGTTTACCGCAAAGCGATTGATGACGCGGTTGCCGGCAAGCCATTTGACGAAAGCTTGATGGGTACCTTGGAGAGCTTGGCTCACCGCGGTTACACCGAAGGCTTCCTGCGCCGCCACACGCACGATGCTTACCAGAACTATGACTACGGCTACTCAATTTCTGACAGCCAGCAGTTCGTGGGCGAGTTCACCGGCAAACGCCGTGGTGACTTGGCCGAAGTCGAAGTGAAAAACAAGTTCATCGTGGGTGACAGCCTAGAAGTCATGACCCCGCAGGGCAACGTGATCTTCACCCTTGAAGCGATGGAGAACCGCAAGTCTGAAGTGATTGATGATGCCAAAGGTAACGGCCACTTCGTGTTCATTCCTGTCCCACAAGACATGGATCTAGAATACGCATTGTTGATGCGTAACCTAAACTCAGGTGAGAACACCCGTAACCCACACGCACCTAAAGACGGTAAATAATCGCCATGGCGTTATTGATCACCCAAAAGTGCATTAACTGTGACATGTGTGATCCCGAGTGTCCAAACGAGGCGATCATCATGGGGGCCGAAATCTACGAGATCGACCCGGACAAATGCACCGAGTGTAAAGGACACTACGACAAGCCGACTTGCCAGTCGGTATGTCCTATCACCAACTGTATCATTACCGATCCTGACAATATCGAAACAGACGAAGCTCTGTTCGAAAAGTTTGTCACCCTTCAGGGATTGGCTTAAACGAAAAAAGCGCCGATGGGCGCTTTTTTTTGTATCTTCACACTGAGCATCATCCCTCTACCGGTGTCCGCAGCAAGGCCAAACATTGCGCCGGCGGAACAGGTTTAGGTTTAGGCTTTTTCTTCATCTTGGCGACTTTTTCTTTCTTCGGTTTTGGCTTCGGCTTCCAGGAAGCAAGCTCTGCCCCGCACCCATCACCCGGCGGCGGTGATTGTTGCGCTTTACAGTTACTGTCGCCATCTGGGCAATGGAGCCTGACATGGAAATGGTAATAATGCCCCCACCATGGTCTGACTTTTTGCAGCCATGCCCGATCGGTCCACTCGCGCTGGCATAGTTGTTCTTTGATCACTGGGTGGACAAATATTCGTGCAACCCGCTCGTCGGCAGCTGCCAGCTGTACCATCAGGGCTTGTTTATCGCTCCAGTTCTTCTTGTTGATCTTATACTGTTTGATATGCACCATCGGCAATGGCTGGACATCAATCAGCTCCGACTCATTAAGTGGACGCTCGCCAAGCTTAAGCCAAATATCGGCGTCTAGCCCGGTCTGGTGACTGGCATGGCCAGACGAAAAACGCCCACCACGCGGCATCGCAATATCACCGACCAGCAATTGGCCAAGCTCTAGCTGGTGGACACTCTTCGACAAGTCATGCAGGAAGCGGATCATCGATTCATGACCGTAAAACCGCCCTCGCTGGGAGCGCATTACCTGATAGCCATCTCCCGCCAGCGGCAGAGGCTCAGCCCCAGCCAAGCAACCATTATTGTAAGTACCGATAGACTCCGACTGGCCTTGTGTCGGCGCTTTTACTTGTTCCCATGGGCTGGCGGCTACCGGCAAGCTCAGTGCTAACCCCAACAACAGCACAAAAAAGTACCTCATGACTGATCCTTTTGTCTTTATTTTCTTGCTCTCTTCAGCATAGCAAGCAATAAAAAAACTGCCCGCAGGCAGCTTGATCATTGGGATCAAAAAAAACAAAATACGATCGTTATTTCATTTGCTGATCCAAATTCAAAATGGTCAGGGCATTACTGACGCTGGTTGCCAGCACATCAACAACCCCAGAGCGCAGAGCGCCGAGCAAAGCCAACGCCTTACTGTTCTCCGCCGCCGTAACCACCACAGTCGGTATATGCCTGAGCTCTTCCATACTGAGCCCAATCACCCTGTCGCTCATCATGGTATCGGCACGTCGGCCTTGGCTATCGAAAAAGTCATAACCAGCGATATCGCCAACTACGCCTTTGCGGATCCTCGCCTCGACAATTTCCTGCGGGGTAAACCAGCCCAGCTTAACCATATGACTGTTTTCATTCATGTCCCCGACACCGACCAAAGCCACATCAGCGCGGCGTGCACGATCAAGGGTCTCCTTCACTGTGCCATTCTTCATAAAGGCTTCCCTTACCTTGATATCTTCCACGTAGGCCGGTGCATAGAGAGTTTCACTGATCCCATCGTATTTCTTTGCCAGCAGACGACAGATATGATCAGCGTTAATCGCGTTACCGGAACGATGAGTACCACCAATACCTGAAACAAAGCGACACTTGCGGTGGGGAACAACCCCAACATGGCTGGCAATGGAAGCAATGTTACGTCCCTGCCCTACGGTCACTACCATATCATCGGTCAATATCGAGGATAGGTAGCTAGACACGAGACTGGCCACCTGCAGGCGCTGGCTTTCATCATCAGGCTGGTCAAGGGCAATCAGCGCCCTCTTCAAGTTGAAACGCTCGACCAACTGCTGCTCCAGTTTCTCACTGAATACCGGGTGATACTTCACGGTGATTTCAACCACCCCTTCATCTCTGGCACGGCGTAGTAAACGGCCGACTTTGGCCCTCGACATCCCGAACATCTTGGAAATTTCTTCCTGCGTTGCCCCATCCTGATAATAAGCGATGGCTATCTCGGTAAGCTTGTCGCTGTCAACATGGGTGGTGTCATTCTGGGGCGCTGTCATGGCCATACCTTTGTTACAAATAGGGTTAAAACTAAAGGGCTATTTTAGCCGTTATCGGAAAAGACAGCGAGTCCCAACCTCAGACAGCCCGCCGAAATGAGACTTAAGCCTTCACCCTGCTTGTGCGAACCGCTTTTTAGACATTATGTTCCAATAACAAGAAAGGCTATACAATGCGGACCAAAATCGTCAATCGAAAAAGCCCCGCTATTTCTAGCAAGGCTTCTTTATAATACCAACCTGGATAAGTAGTTGATCAAGTATTTGCACTGGAAAAATCGTTGTTATCAAGGCAGATATTGCAGTAACTAGTGGCT
>NZ_JANEYT010000049.1 GCF_024357955.1 Photobacterium pectinilyticum | reverse complement strand
CGCGAGTCATGATAAAGCTCCGTGGAATAAAGAAGCTATATCAATACCAAGTATTGAGGGTTATCTGAATGTGGGTAGGAATACCCGCTTACATATAAGAGGCAATATTCTTTACTTATGCTGCAACGCAAATTCTAATGTTATGGGTGCAACAGTCTATCTTTCGTGAAGCCGCTTGGTTTAGAAACGGAATCAAAATGAATATCAAAGCAAACCATCCAGCGTTTGCCGGCCATAACTTCGACCTTGAGCAACACGTATGGTAATCAAATAAATCAAGCAGGATACAATTCAACAACATAAGCACCATAAATTCGTAAACACTCATGGTGAGATATAGAAGAGAAAACCAACTGCTGAAAGTAGTACGCTCTTCTCGACAAAGAAACAAGCAATACTATCATGAGTCGTCAGCAGTTGGCCGAGGGCAGAATACAACCCTTTTGGAGCAGGGAATTTCAATAATAGCGAAAAACGTTCAATGCTATCATTCAACAGAATAGTTTCCTGTAAGCCAAAAAAGTCACAGTAATCGATGACTCCCCTCTTTTATTCATATACTTAAATATAATAAGGTCTATTAAAGCGACTTCATGTATAGCGCAAGCACGTCATCAGCAGTCATAGCGACAGGGTTTCCCCCAGCACACGGATCTGCCAGCGCACTTTCTACCCACTGATTAACATCCTGCTTCGTAACACCCAGTTGTGCAAAGCCTTGTGGGATACCCACTCTCTCACTAAGTTCGCAAATAGCTTTAACCGCTTCAATGCTTGCCTGCTCTTTGGATAAACCTGCAACATTGCAACCTAATGCTGGAGCTAAATTAGCAAACTTCTCTACTCGATGAGGTCGGTTAAATTCACATACGATAGGTAACAAGATCGCATTACAAACACCATGAGGTAAGTTCTTATGTGCGCCAGCAGGGTGAGCCATCGCATGAACCATACCAAGTCCAGCACTATTGAAGGCCATACCAGCAAGGAACTGACCAAGCGCCATCATTTCACGCGCTTCTAGATTTGAACCGTCTTCAACTGCATGCGGTAAGTATTGACTGATCAAACGTACGGACTCTAAAGCTGAGTGGTCGGTAAGAATATGTGCTCCAACCGAAACATATGCTTCGATTGCATGAGTTAACGCATCCATACCAGTAGCAGCAGTCACTTCCGCTGGTAGACCGAGCATAATACTTGGGTCATTTACTGAAACATCCGGGATTATATTACTATCGATAATGACACATTTAACCTTTGTCTCTTCATCAGTAATAACCGCATTACTGGTGACTTCTGCAGCCGTACCCGCGGTAGTATTGATAGCAAATAACGGTACACCTGATTTTTTAACGTTATTCACACCGGTGTACAAAGTAATTGGCTGCGGGTTAGCAGTAAGAATCTTCACGGCTTTCGCCGTATCAATCGCACTACCTCCACCGAAACCAATAATATAACTTGCACCTGACTCTTTGTAGGCCTCATATGCCTGATTAACAACGCTCACCGTTGGATTAGGTACAGTTTCCGTAAAACAAGTAAAAGGTAATCCACTCTCATTAAGCGCACCTATCAACGGCTCTAGTAACCCCAATTGCTCTAACGCTTGGTCTGCAATAATAAACCCATGGTCCACACCTTTTGAAACCAAGTGACAGACCAACTCTTTGATTGCATTCTCACCAGAGATGTTGATTTTCGGAAATGCTAAAGTAAATGCCATAATTTTTCCAATATAAGTAAAGTTACAAAAAAAACGAATAATCAAAGCTTTGAATTATGACCAGCGGCTTGCGTTTGCTAACGCTTAAACTCAAGTAAAGTGCCCTAGGTTAGCCACAATTCATATAAATTTTATAAAATAATGTAAGAAAACAGACTTACGGATATAACAAGCATGGTTACAACATAAATATGGCTTTCAGACATATGCTTCATCAGATGTGCAGCAACTGGTACACCCACGAAAGAGCCGACAAAAAACAGTATCGCAGTATCGATATCAGACTGACCGCCACTTGCATATCCAACTGCAGCAATGGCAGATAAAAACAGAGCTAAGACAACAGATGAGCCAATTGCTTTCTTAATATCTACATGGAGAACACTATTCAAAATAGGAAGTAACAAAACACCACCACCGACACCTGTAGAGCCCAAAATAGATCCACAAAACATCCCCGACACTATTGCCTTCTTAGTGTTAAGTTTATGTTCTGAATGATGGCTAATGGCCACATTCTCACTCTTGTATTTTGAGAATACAGATATCAACGATCCAATCATTACAATCGTCACTAGCCACGCAATTGTTGTCTCAGTCGCTTCGGAATAAAAAGGGTGTGCATTAAAGTAAACCACAACTTGAGTAACCAGCAAGGTAACAGGCACTGCTCCAATAAATAGCAGTATTATCTTTTTCCAAGAGACATTCCGCGCCCTAATATGTAGAAATGACGCGTTCACTTTTACCATCGCAGAGATCATGCTCGCCGTTCCCACAGCAAGCACCGGGGACATGCCGCAAAACAGTTGTAACATAGGGATCAACAATACCCCGCCACCAACACCGGTCAGCCCTAAACATAAGCCAAAGATACTCCCAAGTAGTAGCTTTAACAGCACTGCATCAGTTGACCATACACTAACTAACAACTCAAAAGCGTCCATAACCCTCCCCAAACCCAATAATTAAAACAAAATTTCAATAATTATAATATAACGTGTCGGCACTTCTTTAATTTATGGTTTTGATCATATTTTGAGGTAAATATTTGCAGTACAATGAGTCTATCAATAAAGGGTTATTTGGATGATAATGAAACCGATATCTCAATACTCATTACACAGCAGTACTGTTTCGCTAAATGTCAGTAAAAGAGAAGCTGTTTACATCAGTAACACTAAAGCGTCAGGGTTCTATCATGTAGACAAGGGCATTATTGGTTTATATCAAGTTGCTGATACTGGAAAAGAGTCTCTTTTACGCCTTTATGGGCCTGGCTCGTTTTTTGGTTACCGCTCATTGTTCACAAATCAACGCTATCCCGCCACAGCAAGAGCAATGGAAAACAGTGAAGTAAAAAAATTTGATGTGAAAAGCTTTGAATCGTTACAGCAATTATCATCCGAACTCGCTAAAACACTGGCGATTGAAGTTTGTCATGAGCTTGGAGATGCAGAGAAACGCCTAGTTCAATTTAGTGCGTTTAATGCCAAAAATAGAATTATCGATACAATCCATCATTTTTTTTCCTACTACCCTCAATACCCTTGGACATATCGAGAAATTAGCGAATACAGCGCAACAGATGTAACGACAGTTATTCGCTTCTGCAAATCTTTAAAAGAATCTGGAGTGTTATGTAAGCAACATAGAAAACCGCACCCTTTAGATCTGAACAAGCTTGACCGATACCGACAGGCCTCGAAGGAAATCATGAAATGAAAAAACTGTTTTCTAAAATAAACAAATCCTAGAGCGCCGCTCATCCACATGTGTAGTGTCATCACAATACTGTTCGCTGCTAAACTCAAGATTCATCAAAATCGACGTTTCAGCAATAATATTACTATTCTCATACGCTTATCTCAGCAAAGTACCATCTAGAATATTCTTATAGGTAAATTAATGAACCAAATATCCAACTGTCACGTTATGGCCAAGCCCTCAGGCTCGGTATGCAATATCGATTGTGAATACTGCTTCTATTTAGAAAAAGAAAAACTCTATCCTGATCGGCAAAAAAACTGGCGTATGAACGACGAAACACTAGAAAAGTACGTCAAGCAATATATAGAAGCACAAAACAGTGATTCTGTACAATTTTCTTGGCAAGGCGGTGAGCCAACATTATTGGGCATTAATTTTTATCGAACTGTGGTTCGATTGTGCAAACTTTATGGTAAAAACAAAAAAATATCTCATGCATTCCAAACTAATGGAATATTGATTAATGATGAGTGGTGTCAACTATTTAAAGAGAACGACTTTCTGATTGGCGTTTCTATTGACGGCCCAGAAGATCTTCATGATGTATATCGAACAAATACCAGTGGTAAAGGAACGCACTCTAAAGTTTTAAAAGCCATAAAATTGCTGAAGAAACACAAAGTTGAGTTTAATACTCTCACAGTGGTCAATGATCAGAATGTTAAACAACCACTTAAAGTCTACCAATATCTAAAAAGCATCGGTTCAAACTTTATACAATTCATTCCATTAGTTGAGCGACAAGACTCTGATCAGTCAACAAATGATACATGGTTAGTTAACCCAGATGAAAAGCTGGGTGATGTCACTCAATGGTCTGTCAACCCAAAAGAATATGGTACTTTCCTAAATGAAATTTTCGACCATTGGGTGAGAAATGATGTTGGAAGCATCTTTGTTCAGCAATTTGACGCAACACTATCAGCTTGGACAGGCCAACAAAGTACAATATGCGTATTCTCCCCGAGATGTGGTCATGCATTCGCTTTAGAAGCGAATGGAGACTTATTTCAATGTGACCACTATGTTTATCCAGAGTACAAGCTTGGCAACATTCACAATGAATCAATCAAGACGATGAACAACAGTGAAGCAGCAATTGAGTTTGGCTTAAAAAAATCTAAAGAGTTAAACAGCAAATGTCAGTCTTGTCGATATCGATTTGCCTGTCATGGCGGCTGTCCGAAACATCGCTTCTTACCGGGACCTAGTGGAAATCCCGACCATAACTACTTATGCGAAGGCTACTATAGTTTCTTTGACCATAGTCAAAACGCAATGGCTTTCATGGTAAAGCTGATAAATAACGGGGACTCTCCAGCACAAATCATGAACTATTATAATAACGAACAACACAAGGGGACAAAAAAGAAAGTAAGTCGAAATGCCTTATGCCCTTGTAATAGTGGTAAAAAATTTAAACGTTGTTGCGCTTAATTTATAACCATAAACCCCCGGAAAAACCGGGGGTTTAATAAAGCACCGAAAAGGACAATATTTATAAAGCTGAAAGTTTCAGTTGTACTTGTCGCTTCTCTGCTAATTCCTAGCTTATTACTAATCAGTAATATAATAGGCTTAACTAAACTAACTGTACTTGCGAAATCACTCCATAAGTAAAACCACTGCCAGTAGAATTTTACTTACCATCAAAATGATACAGATAGCCCCTTATAATTTAACTTCCCTGCATAAAACCTACCTACACAACCAATACGAACAAGCCATTGAACAACTTGATCAGATAAGCCAACAAGCGAAGTGATATTTTAGCAATAAAGGGGTTTCCAAAAAACAAACAATGCCAATAAGAAACTGACGACAGCCCTGAACCACTATGTAACTTTTTTCCAACAGAAATAAGATTAATATTCAACTCAAAAAGATAACTGTATCATTTACAGTAAAATATTAACTATCTAACTGAAGCATACTTAATTTCTCTAGCAATCTTAATTTGTGATGAAGCTTGCTCACGAAACTTAGTTTTTCTCTTTTTTCGAGAAAGTTCATGCAAACTGTTTATGTTCTTAATTCTTTCTCTTGTTTTTTCATCACCAACGGTACTCATAAATCCTCCTTGAACATTCACTAGGATATAATTCAAGCTATGGAACATAGCTTGAATTAACCTGAAGACTAGTAAATAAAATTTAAATGAATAGTGAATTATACTTCAATAATTTTTGGTCGTTTTCCTTCAACTCTAAATATTTCTTCAAGTAAGATATTTTTTAAATCACTCTTAATCTCTTTATAATCTGAATTACATACCAAATTTTCCAATTGATATGGATCATCTACAAGATTGTATAGAAACTCTTCTTGATAAACCTCACTATCTTTTTCTAACAATCCACTTTGATCTAACGCCGACACAGAATAAGTCCACTTTTCAGTACGAATTGCTCGACCTACCTGCGACTCACTAATCTGGATGAAACTAACGTTATCCTTGGAAGCGTTATCAATATACAAATCTTGCAACGGTTGACCTTGCATGTAACTTGGAACATTAATACCCGCCGCCTTGAGCAAGGTAGGGACTACATCAATAATGCTTGCATGATCATCAATAACTTGTCCCGCTTTTGCACGAGGATCATATATGATGAAAGGAATTCGGATTGAAGAATCATGACACGAACGCTTATACTCACCGTTTCTGGTCTTAAAGTGTGAACCATGATCGCTCAAGTAAACAATGATGGTATTGTCATCAAGGCCCTTATCTTTAACAGCCTGACGAATTTTACCCACATTTTCGTCCAAGTTATGACAGCAACCTAGGTAATCTGGATACTCTTCTGCCCAGTCACCATTAACAAACGGTTCTAAGTCGCCAGGTACTTTGAAGTCACTCCACTTCTCTTTCGAACCGTGTGGACCTTCATATGTCTTTCTATCGTTCTGATGATGAGGTTCAAGGTACGATAAGAACAGGAAGAAAGGTTTTTCTTTTTCGTAGTTATCAATATAGTCCGTTGTCAGATCAGTTAGAAAATCTGCGCGGTAGACATCTTCGTCCCAGCTGACCTTGTTACCATCGATATCAAACATGAAGCCACCATAGCCATGCGATGTGCCTTCAAGAATATCTGAAGCAACCCAAAAATCCTTGTAGCCACCACGATACTGCTTTGGTATTGCAGTAAAGCAATTATCGATCGTTTCACCAGAACTCTCTGTAGGCGCAGCGACTACGAAACCTTCGTGTGCCGTGTTGTTTGAAGCTAAGTGCCATTTGCCAACATATCCAACGCTGTAACCCTCATCAGATAAAAAGTGAGCCACTGTTTTTTTGTCTTCCGGCAAAATAATATCGTTTCGGAAACAACCCGTTTCAGTTGGGTATAGACCTGTCTGCATAGTTGAGCGGGTCGGGCCACAAACAGGATTAACAGTAAATGCATTAGTAAACATCACACCGTTATTTGCGAGCTCATCAAGATTAGGAGTAACAGGTAGCTCCTGACCATAACACCCAAGTGTGTCCCACCGTTGTTGGTCACTAAAGATAACAATAATGTTGGGCTTCTTCATAAGTTCCTCTTGATATTTAATACGTTTCTTGAATCTAAATAACAACAGTTATTCTAGATAAAACATCTCTTTCAGCTCAGTGGATTTAGGACTCATATCAGCATTGGTTTCCATGATATCATCCATATACTTCCACCATTTCTGACAAGCTTCTGTTTTTGAAACGGCGTTCCATCTTTCAAGGCAGTCTAATTCAACATAACCAAACAAACAACCTGTTTCTTCGTCTAGAAAGATAGAGTAGTTTTGAGCACCAGCTTCCTTAAGTACTTCAACTAAATCAGGAAAAATATTATCATGCCGCTTTTTATATTCAGCGAAACAACCTTGATTTACTTTTAGTTTAAAGGCTTTTCTGATCATAAAACTCAACTCCTAAGCTAAAACACTTTGATTAAGTTTTACATTAAAAGCAGACTCTAATTCTTTAAACTCTTGGGTTTGGATAGTTTGTCGCTTACCCCCCATCGCTAGAACCTTAACTAAGATTTCAGCAGCTTTTTCTACCGTGTCCATCAAGCCAAACACCAAGCTAAGATCTTCTGCAGAACAGAAAGTGCCGTGGTGTGCCCAGATAGCAACATCATACTTTTTCATTAACTCACTAGTATGTTCGGCAATCGCCTTACCACCAGGAACCATCCATGGGACGATCCCGACCCCATCAGGGAAAACAACAGGACACTCAGTTGCCATTTCCCAAAGCTCTCTGGTAAAGGTTTCTGCTTCTAGTGGTAACACAAATGTAAGTGCAATTAAGTTTGTTGTATGGGAATGCATAACAACTCGATGTTTGCCCCCAGTCACATCATATTTCACCGAGTGATTCATCAAGTGTGCTGGAAGCTCACTTGTTGGTTTAGCACCGTTAATCAAGCCCCATAAGATTTTATACTGGGAACCGTCTGCTGAGACCTGAATGATACCGGCATTTTCTTCAAGACAGACTTCAACGTTACGGAAGTACTTACCACTACCTGTAACAATAAAGTATTGATTTGCTAGATTAGGTACGGTAACACCGATATCAAGCCAAGGCGTTGACTCAGTAAAGAATGGACGAGCTTCAGTAACTTCAGAGTCGGCTAATCGATATGAAAGGTTACCACCATTACGTTCATGCCAACCTTTTAACCAAGCGTCTTGAGCCGTTTTCTTAAACTCTTGTACAAATGCTAATTGTTCCATTATTGACCTCGCTTAAGCAGAACTTCTTGTTCGTAATTAACAACTGATTTAAACCAGTCTTCGTTTGCCGGTACATCATTAATTTCACAGAAGTAGTTCCAGATATCGCCTAATGGGTATGTTTTCAACTCTTCCATTAGTACCAAACGTTGAGTAAAGTCACCTTCATTTTGAAGCTGAGTTAACTTTTCGTGTGGCATTAGCATTGCCTCAAGCAGGGCTTTTTGCATGTTTCTTGTACCTAGGACCCAAGCTGCAATACGATTAATGCTTGCATCGAAGAAATCTAGACCTAGGTAAACTTTGTCTAAGCTATCTGTGCGCACTAATTCTTTAGCAATCTCTTTTACTTCATCATTGAATGTCACTACGTGGTCACTATCCCAACGTACTGGTCGAGTTACGTGAAGTGCAAGCTCATCTTGATACAGAAGCATTGATGAAATTTTGTCGGCTACCGACTCCGTTGGGTGGTAGTGACCATTATCTAGCAAACAAAGCTTGTTATTTGCAATGGCATAGCCCATGTAAAATTCGTGAGAACCAACTGTATAAGACTCCACACCAATACCGAATACTTTCGATTCAACTGAGTCTTTGTTGTATTGTTCGTCGACATCAACTGCAAAGATTTCGTCCAATGATTCTTTCAATCGTTGACGAGGTTCAAAACGATTACTCGGAGTATCTTTGTATCCATCAGGAATCCAGATATTGGTTAAACAAGTTTGGTCCAGTTCTTTACCAAAATATTCACCAATTTTTCGAGAAGCGATACAGTGCTTAATCCAAAAGTCACGAATTTCTTTGTTTGGATGAGATAGAGTCAATCCTTCGCTAGCATTGGGGTGTGAAAAAAGACTAGGGTTAAAATCTAGGCCAAGATCACGTTCTTTAGCCCACTCTACCCAACCAGCAAAATGTTCAGGCTTTAACTCATCTCGTTCAACAACAACGCCATTCGTTTCAGCATATAGTGCATGAAGGTTAATTTTGTGATTACCAGGGATAAGACTCAGTGCTTTATCAAGATCAGCTCTCAACTCTAATGCATTGGTCGCTTTACCCGGGTAACTACCTGTTGCTGAGATACCGCCGGATAGTTCATGACGCGCTTCTTCGAAACCAGTAACGTCATCACCTTGCCAACAGTGGATAGAGACTTTTACGTTTTTAAGCTTTTCTAATACTGAGTCAACATCAATGCCCCATTTGGCATAAAGTGACTTGCTTAATTCATATCGATTTTTTAAACTTTGTTCCATGACTGTTCCTAATTATATGCTGTTTTTAACGTAGTTCTTAGCGGTTGTTAAATTATTAATCTCACCCATTGATAACATCTGTACAATAATGTTACCCATACCCGTTGCTTCTACAGGGCCAACGACTATTTCTTTCCCTGTTACTTCTTCAATTAACTCGTTTAAGAAGTCATTTTTACTTCCGCCACCAATTATATTAATCTTGTTAATATTTTTACCTGTAATCTCGATCATTTCATTGATGCAATCTCCGTATGATTTAGCAAGACTTCGGTAAACACAGATACACACTTCACCAATTTCTGTTGGATATGCTTGACCTGTCTCTTTACAGTATTCAACAATTTCCTCAATCATATTTTCACTAACAAAAAATCGTTCATTGTTAACGTCAATAATTGAAGTGAACTCTTTTGATTCTCTTGCCATTTGAGCTAGTTCAGCATATGAATATCGGTAATCTAAAATTCTAGATACTTCCTGAATAATCCAGAGACCCATAATATTTTTTAGGAATCTGAACCGTTTATCGTAGCCACCTTCATTTGTGAAATTGTTCTTTCTGGACGCATCTGAGACAATAGGTTTATCTAATTCTTTGCCCAAAAGTGACCAAGTCCCTGAGCTCAGAATGACACCGTCCTCCTCGATATCAAAAACGCTGGCAATAAAAGCTGAACCTGTATCATGCGTAGCAGGCAAAACCACGTTACAGTCAAAGCCAACTATAGCTTTGATACTCTCTTTTAGGCGACCAATGCAGTGACCAGGTAACTTGGTTTCACCAAAGATATCACTTGTAACACCAGCCACTTCCAGTAAATCCTTATCCCACTGATCACTCGAAAGGTTAAACATCTGCGTCGTTGTCGCATTTGTATACTCGTTAACCTTTTCACCTGTAAGCAGGTAGTTCAAGTAGTCTGGTATCATTAAGAATGAACATGCTTTACGCTTCTCTTCAATATCAATTGAATCCAGCTGATACAAGGTGTTAAAGCTCATAAACTGAATACCGGTTTTATTGTAAATTTCTTTACTTCCAACCTGATTACAAATTCGCTCCATAACACCTTTGGTACGGTCATCACGATAAGACACGGTATTTCCGATGACTTCTTCTGATTCATCTAAAAGAACAAAATCAACCCCCCATGTATCAATACCAATACTTTGTGGAATTTTTTCTATTTTTACACACTCTTCAAGTCCACGTAATACATGAGAGAATAATGACTCTAGATCCCAACATAATTGCCCATTTTTATCGGACAATTTATTAGTGAATCTATAAATTTCTTCAAGAACAATCTTTTCGTCTTTTAAATAGCCTAACAAATGTCTCCCGCTAGACGCACCTATATCTACAGCTAGAAAATAATTCATAGCAACCTCCGATTGATTAACTTAATTCTACAACCTACAGATTTATATGAAATATCTCATTTTGCCCTAAAGAGAGTCATTTTTTGCATAACTAAAAAAAGTCATAACATAAAAAAACCACTTCAATTCAAATTAAATATTAATCGAATTGAAGTGGTTTTTACTTCAGATAGGGTTGTGGTTATGCAGAAACTTCTTCTTTCGGCGTACTACTAACCTCTAACGAGCGCTTAGACTTAACCAAGAGAGTACCAACCAGTGCAAGTATCGCAGCAATAATGACAAAGAGCATACGCCCCCACATTGGGTTTGGAACCAATGTTAGTGACAAAATAAAGAGTGAAGCAATCAGAACCATCTTACCTAGTACACTATTTTGCTTGTTATCCATTGCAACACTCTGTGGTGTATCTTCAACAATAACCTCTGTATCAACATTTGAAAAGAATTGGTCAACTTCCTTTTGTCGTTGCTCAGTATGCCCTTTGTAGAAATACTGCGACAAGATAAAGAAAGGAAGTGTAATACTTAAGTGTCCAATTAAGCCTAGTGTTACAGACTTCATTTCAGTATATTCTCTTGATGTCAATGGTTGCTCTAGATTAAGAATGGATTCAATGACTTCAGGTGTCATTCCAAATGCAATCGTTCCTGATACAGCCATACCAACAAGTACTGTTCCCCAACCAGCCCAATCAGGTGTTTTTCTAATAAAGAAACACATAATTGAAGGAATAAGAATTGGGAAGCCGATTAAAGTACTTACTAACATCGTCAAATCGAACAATCCGAACTCTTTTAAAGATGTTAAGAACAGAGCAGCAATAATGATGATAATTCCGAACACCGCAGTTAGAAGCTTGCTTACAAAGATTAAGTGCTTTTCAGAATGATTCTTACAAAAATAAGGCTCATAGACACTCTTAAGGATGATCCCCGCATTACGGTTTAATGCTGAATCCATTGAAGACATAGTTGCAGCAAACATAGCCGCAAGCATCAGACCAACCATACCTACAGGCATTTCTCGACTTACGAACATAAAGTACGTGGCATCCGCAACTTTAGCCCCTAACCCTGCCAGCCCCCAAGTGCTTGTGTCTGGGTAGTGAGCCGCAACATACCATGCTGGAACAAACCAAAGAACAGGACCAATTAACATCAACGTGCCCGCCAAGATCGCTGCTTTTCTCGCGTTTTTTGTATCTTTTGCTGAAATGTAACGATAAGAATCGACCATATTATTGGTACTAAAAAACTGCTTGATAAACATAAATATAAACCACCCAACAAACAAGTAAGTGTGATTATATCCATCACCAATAAACGGCTGCTCAGGTAGACCTGCATCAAGCAGTGGAACTAGACCACCAGATTTCCAGATTGCGACAGCACCGGTTACTAGCGTCATCGTAGTAAGGATAATCATCTGCATAAAATCTGATGCAATAACTGCCCAACTACCACCTACTAAAGACATGAAAAGTACAACACAGCCCGCCACAATGATCGTTTGTTGAAGCGGAATACCAATAACTGCACTCGTAAATACCGCCAACGCATTAACCCAAATCGATGCCTGCAACACGCTCAAAGGTACATTTGCCCAGGTAAATACCTGCTCGTTAATTGGCCCCAAACGCATACGAACCCCTTCAAGAGGAGTAATTACACGCATTTGGCGAGCTTTAGCTGCAAAAAATAGATAGTTACATAAGTAACCCAAGGCATTTGCATAGAATACTGTCGTTGCAACCGCAAAACCACCTGTTAAAGCTTTACCCATATGTCCGGTAAAAGTCATTGCACTTACTGCTGTCATAAAGGATGTTGACCCGACCATCCACCACAGCATCTTACCGCCACCACGAAAATAATCACTTGTCGAAGAACTGAATGATTTAAATAATATTCCAATTGCAATTAAAAAACCAAAGTATATAATGACAACAGCTATATCAACCATAATTCATCCCTTTTACTATATCCGTACTTTCTCATTCTGATGTTTTGATGTAAAAGTAAATAAATGAAACCAAACTTGTTTCATTCACATAATTAAAATTTATTAATTCAACGACCAACTCAGATAAAAACCAAACAATCAACTATTTGATAACAAGACTACATAAACAAATAACCACACAACGAGATCTGCTTCACAATAATCAATCAAATAATAAAAATAAACCAATGTTTTAATTTAAAAAAATAAAATTCATTGTATATTACTCAGCAGTTACAAAAAATGGCTATTTTGGTTTTTTTAGAGGTCAATTTTTGCATATAATTTTAATTAAATTATACGTTGGTAAAAATTTATGAACACTGCATTAAACAAACTTACTGAGTTTATGAAAGACAACAATGATGAAGAAAGGAGTATACTCGATAACCAAAATAGCATTGACATGTCAATTTTCAAAGATGCGAACAAAACCACAATTTCATTTGATAAAGTAGTACCTAAAGGAAAAATGATATCGATCAGAAAACACACTCGATACATTCATTATCCTGCACACACACATGACTACGTAGAAATATGTTATGTTCTAGAAGGTAACTCAGTTCAATATATAGAAGGAAAAAAGTGTCAGATTCGCAAAGGTGATATACTCTTTATGGGTCCAGGTGCTATGCATGAAATACTTCCCTCAACGAAAGAGGATATCATTCTTAATTTCATTATTCATAAAAAATACTTTAGCTATATCTTTGAATTTATTGATGATAAAAACAGTCTTTCTAGCTTCTTTATTGATGCTATTTTTAAGAATTCCACCTCAAAAGCACTTATATTTACAACATTTAATAAAAAACCCATAGAGAGCCTGTTAGACAGTATCGTTAATGAACTGACGATTAAAGGCAGTTTTATGGAGTCAAAGATTAAGTTTCTTCTTGGTCTTCTAGTTATTGAGTTAATACAAGAATCACCTTACGTCATTGACAAGAAATCTCATGAAAGTAAAGTTTTATCTCAAGTAATTGGTCATATAGAACGTGACTTGCAAAAAGCTAGCTTAAACAGCATTGCCGAACAGTTAAAAATGAAGAACTACAACCTATCAAAACTAATAAAAAAAGAAAGTGGCAAAACATTCAACACACTTCTCCGAGATATTAGATTCAACAAGTTCTGCGAACTAATTAAAGTAACCAATGTTAGCATTAATGAAATTGCAATCGAAGTTGGATTTTCTAACACAAGTGACTTTTATAGAAAATTTCGACAAAAATATGGCCTTTCACCAAGAGAGTATAGAAACTCAGCTTGTTCTGAATTGATTTAACAGAGCCCATAGGTGATATACCATTTACTTATAACTCTGAAATCAAAAAAATGCAAAAATACACCTAAAACTTCACAAAAATTGTCGTTTCTAACTGTGTCTTTTTTGTATATAAATTTTAATATTTATTGTAACATCTGGAAGTTGCACATATGCAAAAAGATTTTTCATGGGTTAATTGTGCTTGGTCTGACATTGTTAATAAAGTGAAGATTACAAGTGATGAAATGACTGTAAAATTTCCTTCTATGACTACAGATGGTGTGTATTGTGATACACATGCACCATGGGCTTGGGTCGTCGGTTTTTGGCCAGGTTTACTTTGGTTGCTGTACGAGAAAGAAAAACATGAACCATTCAAAAAAATCGCAATTGATCGTGAAAATTTAATGGATCAACCTCTTGATGAGTACGTTAATATACATCATGACGTCGGTTTTATGTGGCAGCTCACTTCCATAAAACACTATGAGCTCTTTGGTAACGAAGAATCAAAGACGAGAGCTTTAAAAGCTGCAAGTCACCTCGCAAGTCGCTTCAACATTAGCGGTAACTTCATCACTGCTTGGAACAAAAATGATGTCAACAGCGCCGACCCTAGAGGTTTAAGTATCATCGATAGCATGATGAACTTACCCATTCTATTCTGGGCAGCAGAGCAACTCAATGCCCCTCGCTTTGCTTTAATAGCCAAAGCTCATGCAGACACTGTACTCAAAGAATTTATTCGCTCAGATGGCTCTGTTCGACACATGGTCGAGTTTGATTATCTAAATGGAAACATTAAATCATATCATAGCGGTCAAGGCTATGATGAAGACTCCGCTTGGAGCCGAGGTGCCTCATGGGCAATACATGGTTTTGCGCTGGCTTATAAGTATACAAAAGAAGCTAAGTATCTTCAGGCTGCGTTAAAGACTGCCCACTTCTTCTTAAGCTGCTTACCAGAAGATCGTGTACCATATTGGGACTTCCGAGCACCATTAGATGAAACAACACCACGCGACACATCAGCAGCTGCTTGTGCCGCAAGTGGCATGTTATTAATATCTGAATTAGTTGAAGATCAAAAAACAAGCATAAAATGTCTAAATTCTGCGGTTAATATCCTGCATAATATCCATCAACGCTATACCACATTTGACCAACCAGAAGAACAAGGTATCCTTCTCGGTGGAACGTTCAACGTACCTAAAGGCCTCGGCGTAAACTGTTCTTTAATCTACGGCGACTACTACTATGTAGAAGCAATTGCTAAGCTCGTTGAAAAGGTGAATAGTAACACTAGATAAAATAAAATAGATGCATGAATTGATATTTTTTTCTTAATTTAACGAAGTGTTAGACATAGCACTTCGTTTATAACTTTGTGTCAATTCATACCAATATAAACATTAAGTTTAAACAACGACAATCATCCGCAATTATTGACCTCATTTATTTCAAAAATAGACATACCCCTCCCCCTGGGCCTTTCTTATTATATTTTTGTTTTATAGGATAAATAAAGTGCTTAGACACTACTTAATTAATGACAATAACTTCTTATATTAATAATTAGTTTTTATTCAATCTAATATAGAAAGAATAGCGTTTGAATTTTCAATAATTGGAAGGAAAAAAATGAAATTTTGTCTAACCAGTAAATTACAAGCCAAGACAAACTCTTTGTCATCTCGTCGCTTTGTAATGCGAGCGATAGTTCCTGCTATCTCTATAGCCCTTCTTACTAGTACCTTTAGCGTTCAAGCATCTCAAGACACAAATGAAAATAAAGCCATGGTTGAATATTTTGCAGACAATGGTTTTGGCAACCCCCTTGCCGTGGTTCAAGCTCCAGCTGGTATCCATGAAAATGGTATTACATACCTGACTTATCAAGGTAATTTAGAAGACCCATATGTAGTGTCATATAACCACGATACAGGTGAATGGCAAGGGCCAATTAAAGCCGGTTTTAGTGAGTTAGGTAAAGACAATTACTGGGCTCCTTCCGGCCGGCCTATTGATAACCACGGTAAGCCGACAATGATTATCGATGATTTAGGCTATATTCATATCTTCTTTGGTGGGCACGGTGGTAGCGCCCGACACGGAGAAAATCCATTAGGGGATGTGCATGATGGTCGAAATAAGCATATTGTCTCCGCTAAACCTTACGATATTTCGAATTGGATTGAGCTAGACAATATCCCACCATTTGGCAATTACAACCAAGCAGTAAAAATGGATAACGGTGATATTTATTTGTTCTATCGCCATGGTGCCCATAAGAGTGATTGGGTTTTTCAAAAATCTACCGATCACGGACGTACATTCGAAAATCCAGTATCCTTCCTTGAGCATAAAGAACGCGAAGATATAGAAGCAACTGATAGTTGGTACGCCTGGGCAACTAAGGGGAAAGGGGATGAAATTGTAATCACCTACGATTATCACCCGTGCTGGAAAAGACACGCTAACAATGGGCGTGGTCATACAACTGAACGCCACAATGCATATTATATGGTCTTTAATACAAAAGAAGGCACATGGAGTAATATCAAAGGAGAATATCTAGATCTCCCAGTAACACGTGAACTTGCTAATGAAAAAACACTCGTATTAGATACTGGTGAAAAATGGACTTTTAACGGTTCAGTACACTTAGATGAGAATGGTTACCCGCATATTGGAACAAATATTGGTGTTGATTTAGGTCAGTTAACTGGTGGTCCTAAGCAAACATCCCATATTCGCTGGACAGGAAAAGAGTGGTTGGGCGGAAATCCTGTAAATGCTGATGCCGTAAGTTGGGGCGTAGATACAAGAGGAGACTTTTTCCTTTCGTCACCAACTGACATTACGTTCGCTATCGGTTATAAAGAAAAAGGTGAAGGCGTTGTAGCGTATTTTAACTCCAAAGACGGTGGTGAAACTTTTGAAAAACAAAAAGAATTATTGCGTAGAAACGATGCCGGGTGGGCGATGTCAGCCATGATCACTAACGCGCACCCTGACGCTCGACTGTTCGTTGCAGAAAGGACAAAAGGAGAAAATGAATGGCGCCACATGTACCTACTTGGTGACAACGGCCCTATTCCACGAGCCCAAGATGAAGCGGATACTCGTGAAAACAGTTCTAAATAGAGAAATTTGCTAAAGAAACATGCCTAATCAATTATCGTAGTTAGGCACTATTTAAATGATAAGTTTGACCATTATTCAAGCTACATTAGCTATAAATTCTCGAATGCCGATTAACAGAAGATTAAAATGCTGTAGTCTCGTTAACCAACATTCTAAATTAATAGCACGAATAGATGGAAGAACAGTAAATATTACTGAACGAAATAACCCGGAAAGATTAAAATCTAATTTGACAGTTACCGAGTAAACTCGGTAACTGTCAGATCCACTCTGAATCAGTACAACTTAATCTGACCAAGTATGTAACGCTAAGACTAAGTTATACTCATGTTTACTTTCTTCAATGTAGTCATTACATTGTTTTGAATCTAACGTCCATAACCCATTTTCTACGCGAGAATTCAGTTCGGACAAAAATTGGACTTGTCCCTCAGTATTATTTGATGCAATAGCTATACCATATTCCTCACAGACCTTCTGATCAGACATGGCGAATGCACTTACTGACATCAAACCGAAAATACAAGCAGTTATTATTTTTATCTTCATCGTCATTTCTCCTGTGTTTCATGTGGTCTCGCTGGTAAACGTAGACCATGTGACAGTTTACGCAAAAGAAATTTTATTTATTAAGTCAATCAGAGCGATAACGAGCAAAAATACGCTCCATTAGGGTAAAAATCTGCATTAGCCCGTTTACTTAATATCTGCGTTTTCATACTAATCATGTAAAGCACACAATAAATCAGGTAAATATTAAATAAAAAGCAGTTAAACAATAAGATTAACAATATATGAAACTTCCATAATAGAGGCTAACCATTGATTAGTTCAGTTGTGTGTGGACTGCTGGTTTGTTTTGTGAGTCACTTAGTCTATGGTGTCTCCAGGGAAATGTGCTCATTTTGATAGTATAGTGCTGAATGTCATGTTGGATACGATAGGTGAAATTTGATAAAAATTAATATAATCAATTACTTTCGAATGTAAAAGACCGCCAAATTAGATACAACGAATACATTCATAACAAGCCGTTTTACAAAAAACGTTGAGGTGCTTTGATGATAGATGATAGTTGTTGCATACGAGAAAAAATCTTGGATAGTCTGAAATTCAATATACATCAGAATATTAGCTCGAATTCAGACTAACCAAGAACATAGATTCAATTTAACTAGTGCATATCGAAAATAACTAACTGATAGTGAAGTTAGAAAAATCGATTAACCAAATTAAACAGCTACTTATCCCATATGATTTCATACTTTTGTACTGAAAATGAAGGGATTTTATTAGAAATTTTGATCATTGTGCCGGATTGGGAATCACTGATTGTTTTTGAGTGCTTCCATTCACTCCATTGTAAGTCATTAGCATCAGAGTACTTGAGCTTAACATCATTGAATACTGCCTTACCTTCATCATTTAAAGCATCTGCAATAGGAGTTAACTCGTGGATCCCCTCTTTTTTCCATCCACCTTGACTTACAGGAATGTTAGAACGTTCATGTTCAGCTAAGAACATCTGCTCCCTATTATTACTTTTATCAATTTGTGCTACACGGTAACGAAATGAACTCCCTGTCGACCTATCAACTTTAAGGCTCATGCTAAATGGTTCATCATCTTGATAACTGAAATCATTTTTATTAAAATTAAACATTAACAAATCAAATCCACTATCATCAGATCGTTTTGTAAAAATTCCATCGACAACGTTACCATCTAACTTTGAGGTACCTTCGACACGATTAGAATACATATCATTACCAACCATGCTGATAAGAGCTAACTGTGTTAAAGCTTCAGAATTATAGAACCCGTCTCTCTTAACATTTCCCCACTGAAAAAGCCTGTCAATCTTATTTTCTAACATCATCTTAGAAAACATGGCGAAGAAAGCCGAACCATGGGATGATTCAACACTAGAAAAGCCAGCTCGTTTCATCTCGACTATGTACTTAAATTCATGAATTTCAAAACTAGCGTTTTTATTGAAGTCTTTATGTTCGAGTATTGGCGCAATCTCGCTGTTATAAACCACATCCATATCCATATGATCAGGGTGTGCTACCATAGGGTAATACGAAATAGCTAAGAAATCGTAAGGAATATTATTGGATTTTGCCCAACTTACAAAATAAGGGGCATACGCATCCTCTTTATTTCCTTTATAGTCCACATAGTTACTCTTATGTGTTGCCTCCCTAAAATGCACTCCTACTGTTGCAGTAGGTAAAACTGAATGAATAGCATTTACAGTATTCTCATAGTGGTCAAAAAATTCTTGACGAGTCGCAGACCAATGCTGGGGACGTGTGTCAATTTCTGAACCAACTCTAAATCGCCAACTAACGACTTGCTCTTTACCATACTTATCAATTAAATGACTAATAAAAGATTGAATATATTGATTCCACACTTTAGCGTCTACAGGCGGTAAACCATTACCATAAACGCCTACACGATCTTTCTTTAAATAATTGACACCGTCTGGCTCGTCAACAAAATTGTATCCTTTTTGGAATGCCCAAGGTGGATTATCCAACACAATTTGAAAAACTTCCCAATCATTATCTAACCACTTATCGATACGCTCTGTTGCTGCATCAAAGTTATAAACAAAATTCTTACCATCCCACTGGTACGTATCTGCAGTAAGATCTTGATTATACCAACCACCAAGCATTCTAACTGTGTTTACTTTAGCTTTACGACCCAACGTTGCTGGTTTTTCTACTGGATTACCTCTTTCTGTTCTTACACTAACATCAAAAAAGTCATACAATTCACCAATTGAACTAGATGAATCAGTATAGTCTACATAAATAGCTTGAGGGTTATTGTGTTCTTGTTCTGCTTGACAAATATTAGAATATGGCAACAATAGCGCTGCAAACATCAATAAATTAAAATTATCTTTCATATAAATTACCACTTTATAATTTAGGTAGGCGCAACATAGTGACACGATATAATTAAATATAATCAATAATTGAGTTAGAAAATGACTAAGAATCTAAGATGAAATATATTATTTACAACAACAAAACCACCTACATCAGTAGGTGGCCTAAACTACAATTCAACTTCATCACTAATAATATTTATTTTATTAAATACCATAGAAACATCATCATTTGAGAAATGTTTAAAAACTGTATAAGACACCTACACGACTACGTAATTGATAATCGTCTGAAGTTGGGTGTACCGGAACTGCCGAAAACGTGACAAACGGTGTCAATCCCTTTGCAACTGTATAGTACGACTTGGCTTCAATTTCATGTTTATATTTTTCATTATCCCATAGCGCACCACCAACTACACGGCGATGGTAATCATACTGCAAGCCAAAACGAAGATTCTCTGTTGCAGCGTAATTTAAGTTAACTTGATATTGACTTTTTGTTTGGTCACTATCTCTACCATTCTTTGAAACAAAAAACTCATGCTTGTACTTAAATTCTGTTGAAAACCCACCGCCCCAATTTGACACAATACCAAGTTGAGGTTTATATCCTATGCCAGTAGAAACTGCTGTTGCATCAATTTTAGGAATCAATAGGAGTTTATCATTTACATAATAACGATATCCTAATTGAAGTTCATTATTTGACGTCGCATAAGAATTAGGGTTTTCACCTTTCAATATCGCTTGCACAGCAAAAAATGTTTTATCAACACTACCAGTCAATTTAAACATTGTTGCATTTTTATCTACTGGATTATATGCATCATGAAGGCGTTCCTGACGCACCATCAAAGTAGCCGCAGATACTGAAGTACTAGCGATCATAGAAGTGAGTGCTAGCACAAAAATTTTTGTTTTTTTCATTTTAAATCCTTTCAATCCTTAAATTATAATATTTCACTAACTAAAATAAAGTGTTAAACAGAAAACTCCATCAGTATTCATTAAGGTTATTATTGCTTAACTTATGATAACATTCATTACTATATTCAATTTTTGTGGAATTGCTCAGATATTTATTTTCAATAGATAAATCACAATATTATTAGCAAATAATGACATAACAAAATGCAAGTTATGTTCTTAACTAACTAAATACTATTTATTTTTTATTAACCGCCAAAATCAAATATAGATATATGATTTAAAAAGTAATCACTAGCATTAGTATCGGTATTATTAACATGAAAAATTATAATTTTCATATCCATATGATGTTTTACGTGAAAAACAATATCCCAAAGCTCAATGTTTGAACTTTGGGATAAAATATAAAAATTTTTTTATTTAACTTTTAGGACCATCATAGTCATAAGTGAACGATTCAACATCAATATAACCATTCTCTTCAACATCATTCCATGTGAAGAAACCCAATCGATCACCCGTCCAATTTCCGAACGCAATTTCAAATTGAGGGCCAAAATACTTATAAACTTTGCCATCCAAACTATATTCAAAGAACGCACAGTTTCCATTGTTTGTCGTTCGGATATAAATATGTTCAGAGTCTACAACGTCTCCTTCAACTTCTTCACCTTTTGTGTTCATAAAAAATAAATTATGAACACCCGATTCGGAAACTTTAATACCCATAAGATTGAAAACACCACCAAACCTAACTAGGCCGGCAACTTGATGTGGTTTCATCCCCTGTAGCTTTATCTTTGCCTCAGCGACCCCATGAGAAGTCCCCATAATTCGCTGACTTAACGTGTTACATGCTCGCCAAAAATCTGAACTAGCACCATTGCTATTTGTCCATTGGTTTGTTTTGGGCCCATAACCGTCACCATTGGGAACAAGTTTACTGGCTTTTAAACGCAGATGGCCTGGATTATCAGTTAATGACCAGTGAGAATCCCTTGGATCATGATTCCATTCCCATTGAGGTCCAAGTGTATCTGTTGAGAAATCATCATCACTGAGAGGCGCTTGAACTGGGAACCCATTTATTGGTTTCCTGTATCGCTTAACTGGTTCACCAATGCCGTCACCGTTTTCATCTATACCAATAATTGGCCAGTCATCAATCCAGTTTACTGGCTCTAAACATTGAACTCTTCCCTGAAAAGGATCATCGTCATTCTGAACGAGTTGATGCATATACCACCAAGATTCATCCGGCGCTTGAAGTAATGCACCTTGACTAGCACTTCTACCGCCAAAGTTGCTACCTTTTTGTAGAACAACCTTTTTTTCATAAGGGCCATAAATACTATCAGATGATCTCAAAACAACTTGCTTTCTATCGTTTTTAGCATTTTTGACGCCAAGACCAGTTGAGCTATCGCCTATTGTCCATTCAGCGATAAAAATGTACCAATAACCGTTAAACTTATAAATTTTCGCGGCTTCCGCACCAATACCAGAATAAACCTCTTTACCTTGATCGAGAATTGACAATCCATCCCAGCTCATTTCATATATTACATTTGTGTTTACCGGAGATTCTTCATCTAGATTTTCTGGTTTAACGCCAGCATTAACTATTACATAAGCTTTATGACTATCTTTATCCCAATATACCGCAGGATCATCCATTACATGCGTTGTATCTAACAATATCTTTGGTTCACTCCATGGCCCAGCGATATCTTTTGCTGTAGTGACCATCAACCCGTGGTTATAATCAATTTGATATATATACCAAGTACCGTCATTATAAGCTAAATCTCCAGCCCATACGCCAAATGAGTACCCATTCATTCGATCCCAGTTATATTCGGGAGCCCAAGATAGACGATTAAACCCAAAACCAACATTACTCCAGTTAACCATATCCTTCGAGGCCAATATCGGCATCCCTGGTGACATATGTTGTTTTGATGTGATCATGTAATAAGTATCACCTACTTGCTCAATATCAGAATCTGGATAATCAGCATTTAATACAGGGTTAATATAAGTCCCATCACCTTGATCACCCCAACTACCAAATTTATTATCTAACATAATCTTTTACTTCCAATTCTAATAATTTAATTAAATGTCATTTCTTTGACCAATGAGGTCACATGTAACTTATATTTACCGGAACCAATAATTAATTCATTACGGTTATTTATAGAAAAACCATCTACGCGGCTTATGCAACATTCTGGTATAGAAACAATAGCTTGAGAATTAAATGGTACTTCCACTTCTAATTCATAATCACTTTCACTAAGGCAGACCCATGAAACTTTAATCTCACCATAACAAGTAGAATATTGACCCGAAGCATAACTTAGCCTTGAACTAAGTAATGGGCTGACTCTAAATTTCTTAAAACCAGGATTAGACTCTATAGAACGAATACCTAAAACGTTGCTGTATAGCCACTGCCCCACTGCTCCGTATGCATAATGGTTGAACGAATTCATACCCGGGTCTCTGAGACTTCCGTCGTTTTGAATACCATCCCAATGTTCCCAAATGGTTGTGGCACCTAATTTCACTTGATTTAACCAAGACGGATAAGTTTCTTGTAGTAATAGTTCATACGCAGCATCTTTATAGCCGTTATCACTTAACGCTTCACATATGTGCGGTGTACCTAAAAATCCCGTGTTCAAATGACCATTATTGTTTTGAATCAATGTGACTAACCCAGAAGCGATTTTCTTTTTCTGAACATTTGATACTAGGTTAAAATGCAGTGGCAAAATATGTGATGTTTGAGTTTGTGGTAAACGTTCACAATCGTTACCAACGAATTCAGATACAAATTTCTGTCTGATCCTTTCAGACAAAGAGTTGTAGTAATCACTATTCGCTGAGTAACCTAATATTTCAGATATTTTACCTAGTAGTTTGGTCGAATAGGCAAAATATGCTGTACCTGTAAACGCTGTTGGGGTACCTCCAAAGAAGCTGCCCTTCTCTGCATCTAACGCTAACCAGTCGCCAAATTGAATCTCATAATCGTAAACATAATCGTGAGATTTGCTCTCAACAAATTCGAGATACTTACACATCGATTGATAGTGATTTTCCAGCACTTCCTTGTCACCATACATAAGGTAAAGTTGCCAAGGAATAATCACAATAGCATCACCCCATCCAGCGGAAGAGTGCGTACTTTTTTTGAAAAAAGGGTGAGAGTCTACTCTACCTGTCAATGTATCAGGAACAACAAAAGGTATCCCTCCATCAGACAGTTGATCACAAGATACGTCTACAAGCCATTTAGTGAAAAAACTCTTTGAATCGTACAAGTAACAGGCCGTCTTAGAGAAGATCTGAGCGTCTCCAGTCCAACCCAACCTCTCGTCACGTTGAGGGCAGTCTGTAGGGATATCTACAAAATTTCCTTTCATGCCCCAACGGATATTTTCGTGTAACTTATTCAGTAGCGAATTAGAGCTTTCAAAGTGACCTGTTCGTTCCAATGCAGAATGAATAACGATAGCTTCAATGTTACTGATCGCTATCTCTGGCGATGATTTACTAATTCTTGCGTAGCGAAAGCCTTGGAATGTGAAATGTGGACTATACGAATATCGCTTCTTTGGTCCAATAATAAATGTATTTTTTTGTCCAGCCGTGCGGAGATTTTCGATATGAGCATTGCCCTCTTTATCAAGCACCTCAAAATGTTCAATTGTCAGAACATCCCCTGCTTGACCAGCTACTTCAAACTCAATAAGACCTGACATATTCTGGCCGAAATCGACTATGGTCTCACCACATGGACTTTCAAATATAGACTTAGCGCTAATTGTCTCTATTCGTTCGACAACGCACGCATCCTGTGGCTTTAATACATTTAAATCAAAATTAACCGATATACAACTCACCCAAGAAGCATTGTCTTCTGATGCTTCGCTCCATAAACCTATCTCTTTTCTAGAATCATATGTTTCACCATCATAGATACTTGAAAAAACAACCGGTGATTCTGACCATTTCCATGAATCATCAGTAGGGATAACTTCTTTTGTCCCATTTTTATACCGAACAATAATTTGACAAATCATGCCGGGCACAACGTCATAAAGGGCACTATCGTCTAGCCATCCCAACCGTCCACAGTACCATCCAGGTCCTACGTGAAAGACGATTGTATTATCGTTCGAGATCTTATTAGTAATCTCTGCAGTTTGGTAAAGATGATTTTTTTTGTAGCTGGTAAAACCCGGTTTTAAAACACCATCTATAATTTCTTCATTGTTTAAATATGCTTGATATATCCCCCCCGCTGTCGCATGAATCATGACTGATTCAACTTCATTGAGGTTATCAACAGCAAAGTTCTTTCTAAAGTATATCCCCTGCTGTTCATAGTTAGTCTCTTCCAGACTTGAACGAATATACTTTGCTTGCCAATTATTTTTATTGAGCCCTGATATAAAGCTTGACTGCTTCCAATCAGATTCCTGATTGTAGTTGTTCCAACACTTAACTCTGACGAAATATCGTTGTGAAAAATCAAAATTTTCCAAGTTAATTTTTACATTTACACTTCTGTCACTTTCTTGTCGACCAGAATCTAAAATTATTTTTGAAAAGTCATTTTCAGTTGAGACTTGATACTGAAATGCAATTTGACTCTCATCTCGGTGAGTTGCCTTCACTTTCCACGTTAAGTTAGGTAAAGACTCTACACAATTAACTTCTTGCAAGTTATTAATGTATAGACTTTCTATATTTAACATATTCATCACTCACTCTTCATTATATTTACTTGCGAAATTTGGAGCACATATAAAATTACATATATGTGCTCCAGGTTTAATTAACGAATAATTCTTGTACGTTAATCCGTAGCCATCGTAACCTTGCATTCTGGTTCTTTAACCGCCTTAAGTAAGGCGAAACCAATTCCTGCGACAATCAAAGACATGATGAGGAATAGCGAACGCCCCCACATAGGGTTAGGTACCAACGTAAGTAATGAGATGAATCCCGCAGCAACAAGAAGCATTTTTCCTAGTACCTTGTTCTGCCTGTTATCTAACTCAATACTATCCGCCGTATCCTCAACAACAACCTCAGTATCAATATTGGTAAAGAACTGCTCAATATTCTTCTCACGCTCAGGAGACAAGCCCTTGTAGAAGAATTGCGTACAGACAAAGAACGGCAGAGTAATCAACCCGTGTCCAACAACACCGAGAGTCACTGACTTCATTTCTGTAAACTCACGATTCGTCAATGGCTGATCTAAGTTTAAGAAACTAGCAATCATCTCTGGTGTAATAACAAAAGCAATTATTGCTGATACACACATACCGACCAAGATAGTACCGCCGACAGCCCACTCTGGTGTTTTCTTAACGTAGATGCCCAACAGAGCAGGAATAAGAATTGGAAAACCAATTAGTGTATTAATTAGCATCGTCAAATCAAACAAACCATATTGTCTGAGTGATGATAGTCCAAGTGCTGATAGAATAATCACGACCCCGAACGCTGCAGTCAGCATCTTCCCTACTTTCAAAAGGTGTTGTTCTGAAGCATCTTTTTTGATGTAAGGTTGGTAAATACTCTTAATAACAATACCAGAGTTTCCATTCAAACCAGAATCCATTGATGACATCGTCGCAGCAAAGATAGCAGCAAGTAGCAGACCTATCATACCCACTGGCATTTCACGTTTTACAAAAATGTAATACGTTGCATCTGTCACTTTGTTTCCTAGACCGTCAAGACCCCACGTTGAAGGATCAGGGTAATGGCCAGAGACGAACCATACAGGTAAGAACCAAACTAAAGGACCAACTAACATTAATGACGCAGCTAACAATGCCGCTTTTCGAGCATTTTTTGTATCTTTTGCTGTGATGTATCGGTACGAACTCAACATGTTGTTCGTCGTTAAGAACTGCTTGATAAACATACAAAGGAACCAACCCACAAAGAGGTAGGTGTAATTGTAACCATCACCAATGATTGGATTCTCTGGAAGACCATTTGACATGAGCTCAACGACACCGCCCCCTTTCCAAAGGGCTACCATTCCAGTCACCAACGTCATAACAGTTAGAATCACCATTTGCATAAAGTCTGATGCAATAACGGCCCAGCTGCCCCCGATTAAAGACATAAAGACTACGATACCGCCAGTGACGACAATCGTCACTTCTAATGGCACCCCGACTACAGCACTTGCGAATACCCCAAGTGCATTCACCCAAATAGCCGCCTGAAGAATACCCAAAGGCATTCTTGACCACATCATGATCTGTTCGTTTATACGACCGTAACGCATCCTAACACCTTCTAAGGGCGTAATAACTCGCATTTGTCGAGCTTTAGCCGCAAAGAATAGGTAGTTACATAAAAAACCAAGTGCGGAGGCATAGAAAACAACAATCGCAACGGCGAAGCCTCCTGTTAGACTTTTGCCCATATGACCAGTAAAGGTCATTGCACTTACTGCGGTCATAAAGGATGTGGAACCAACCATCCACCACAGCATTTTACCTCCGCCCCTAAAATAATCACTGGTGTTAGAACTGAACTTTCTAAATGACCAACCAATAGCAATTAAGAAACCAAAATAAACGAGTAGTATTGCAATATCTATCATATTTCCCTCTCAAGACTTTAATTAAAACGTTATCACAAATAAAAATTAATATTGAAACTATAGTAAATATATATTTATAAACTATAACTTAACTTCGTAATCGTAAACTTTTCTTTGAACAGATTTCTTTGACGGTGCATCAATAATTTCAGGAATATCGTGCCCTATCTCCTTAAATTGCGAATATAGTAAACTTCGCATTTCATCTACGACTTTTTGGTGAGATTCATAACCAATTAAGTTGGCTAGTTCATATGGATCAGCCTGTAAATCGTATAGGAAATCATCAACATAAATATCATTATCAGTTTGACGTATACTATATTTCCAACGGGCTGTTCTAATACAACGACCTACATGTGATTCACTAATCTCAATATAAGCATGTTTTTTTAGATCTGCCTCTTTCCTTTCAACTAAAGGCAGTAAGGATTGTCCCGTCATTTCTTCAGGTATTTCTATACCACACGCATCAAGTAATGTCGGGGGTACATCAACTAAACTAGCAAGATTAGGGAAACGTCCACCTTGAGTAAACTGCCCTCCAGTCCAAACCATTGGAATTCGGATTGAAGCATCATGACATGAGCGTTTGTATTCATTATTGCGAGTTTTGAAATGACAACCATGATCTGATGTAAACACAACGATAGTGTCATCCAGCAAATCTAAGCTCTTTAGCACATCTTTGATACGACCATAAGATTCATCTATACGCTTGACCATCCCATAGTATCCCGGCAAATGTGAAGCACTTGTCCCACCTAATGCTTTTAGATCTGGTGGTGTCCAATTATCAAGATAGCGTTCGCTATAACCAGTGGGAGCTGGAAAATCGTCACGATGATTTTGCATATGGGGTTCTAATAATGAAACCATCATATAGAAGGGTTCGTCTTTATTATTATCGATATATCGAATAGCCTCATCGACTATCGCATCAACTCTATAACCAGGAAGTTTTAGCTCCTCACCCTTTTCATCAAATACAACTGTTTGATAAGCATCTGAAACAAATTCAGGTATATTTGCAGCTCTCCAAGTTTGATAGCCGCCTTGAGGTTTTTCAAAGGGGCCTACGCATGAAGCATTAAGATGCCATTTGCCAAAATAGCCAGTTTTGTAACCCGCATCGCCGAAATAATGAGCTAATGTTTTTTCATCTGGAGATAAACTATCACCATTAGTATTACAACATGTTTCTGATGCATATTTACCGGTTTGCAAACATGATCGAGCAGGAAGGCAAACAGGTTGAGGCGTGAAAGCATTTTCAAAATGCGTTCCTCTAACAGCGTCATAATCCAAATTAGGTGTTAAATCCATTGGATTTCCGTGAACACCCAAGGTGTCAAATCTTTGCTGATCAGTAAAGAATATAATGACGTTTTTCTTTTTCATTGGTAATAGTTCCCAAAATAACACATTCAATTAATGCAGAGTCTGATAATAATAATTATCTCAATCAAACCACTATTTAATTAAAGTATAAATTTACTAAAAATCCTGAGAGCTAAACCACAATTTATTGATGTGAAAAAAAACGATATTAATCTACGTGAGCAAAACCACAGATATAAAATACTATAATGTATATTGTAGAAAACATAATTGATGTTCATAATCTATGAAAGCATAATTTGTTTCATAATGACAACTTAAATTTAACTAATTAGAGAGATATAAGTAATGACTACCATTGAGGTTGATACACCTAATCAGACTTTTTCAAATTCTGATTTTTTAGATACGTCAATTCAGCGTGTTCTTAAGAAAGTTGATCTTATGATGACGGTTTATCACGATGGATTTCCGGCATCTGCTAGTGAGAACTTAGTGTACCCAAAGATTGACAATACTCAGTGGACAACGTGCTTTTGGACAGGACTTTTATGGTTAGCTTACGAGTATACGCAAGATGACAAGTACCGTAATCTTGGTGAGTCATTGATGGAAAAGTTCGAAGAGAGACTGGATAAAAAGATATGCTTAGAAACGCATGATATGGGCTTTCTATATACACTCTCTTGTCTTGCTCCATATAAAATTTCAGATAATCAGAAAGCTAAAGAGCTGGCTATTAGAGCTGCTGATGTCCTTATTGGACGTTACCATGATAAAGCTAAAGTGATTCAAGCTTGGGGAAATGTAAATGATCCTAATCATAAAATTAGAATGATCATTGATTGTAATATGAATCTCCCACTTCTTTATTGGGCAACTGATGTTACTGGTGACCCTAAGTATCGCAACATAGCATTAAGTCACTTGGAGCAATCAAACAAGCATATTATTCGTGATGATTTCTCTACACACCATACATACTTCTTTGATAAGAACAACGGTGAAGCCATTGGCGGTAGAACTTTCCAAGGTTTATCAGACGACTCAACATGGGCTAGAGGTCAAGCTTGGGGAGTTTACGGATTAGCACTAAGTTACAAGCACACTGATGATTACAGTTTAATTGAGATGTCGAAAAAGCTTGCCGATTACTTTCTCGATAACCTATCGGAAGACTTAGTTGCATATTGGGACTTAACCTTTACAAGTGGTGATGAACCAAGAGACAGCTCAGCAACCGCTATCTTCCTTTGTGGCTTGCAAGAGTTATTGAAGCACCTACCTAAAGAAGACAAAGATAGAGCTCGATATGAGAGTTTTATTGAACAAGCAATCTTAAACTTGTCGAATTCATACATCAGTGAAAATGATAATGAATATGGCGTTTTGCTGCATGGAACATATGCTAAACCCGATGGCCGAGGTATTGATGAGTTCTGCATTTGGGGAGATTACTTTTTCCTTGAAGCATTGATTCGTAAAAGTACAGATTGGAACACATACTGGTAAGAGTAATTTTTTTAAATTTAGATATTTACTAGTTTACTGTTACTAATATATTAATTACTGATACGAGCTAAAAACTCGTATCAGTAATTATAAAATTATCACCTGCAACTTCAATTATTCATCTAGTTTCTAATCATTTTTACCTCTTCCATAATATCATTACGATTGATAATCTAATCATTATAAATTACATAATATAATAACTTTAATGTTATTTACCGTTTTAGCACAAGCATCTCTCAGCCAACTTATCTATTCATATTGTACAATCCAAATTTGAAGTTAAATTAAAAAAATTATAAGGAATTAATACAAAGCATTTAAATATATTGCATTAACTATCACTAAAACTAAAAACAAATCACATAAACCATCATGAAGATAAAAATTTATTTAAAAAACAAAAACTATAACGGAAAAATACAATTTAAAGTGATATATTGCTTTTAATTAAATGATTTTAATTACAAATAATTCAACTCGTTATCAATTGATAATTAGTTAATGTTGATAATTATCTGATTAGTAGATTATCTACATTAATAATTTTTAAGTAAGTAAACAGCCTTATGCTTTCCACTACTCTTTTACCTAATCATTAACAACTGGGATATTTTGTATGATGAAAAATCAACAGCGCATAAAAAGACCAAACAAGTTTAATAATATATCAGTCAAATGCGCAGTACAGACTGTTTTCTGTCTTGCTGCTGGTCTCTATAGTCAGCAAGACGTTTACGCCGGTGTTTCGATCGATTCAACACAAACACAATCACCTAATGTGGTGATTTTTCTTATAGATGATTTGCGAGTCGATGTCGGAAGTTATGGTAACCAATATATCAAAACGCCAAATATTGACAAATTAGCAAGCGAGGGTGTTCAATTCAATAAAGCGTACGCTCAACAAGCCATTTGTGGACCTTCAAGGGTAAGTATGCTGTCTGGTTTACGTCCAGAAACCACTGGGCTATACACTATTGATAAAAGCGGTATGTTACGTCCAAATCAGCCTAACGTGGTTTCTATGCCTCAACTCTTTAAAGAAAATGGCTATAAAACTATCAGCATTGGTAAGGTTTATCATACTTCCTCTGATGATCAAGAGAACTGGACGACACACATAGAGAAACTTAAGAACTTCTATGCTATCCCTGGCAATGAGGAAGCTAAGTACGCTTATGAAGCCGGTGATGTTGACGATGATTTTTATAAAGATGGTAAAGTGGCTAATGATGCTGTTAATATCTTAGAGCAAGTTAAAGATGATAAATTCTTGATGGTAGTTGGATTCAGCAAACCTCATTTGCCTTTCAATGCCCCAAAAAAATATTGGGATTTATACTCACATGATCAGTTTGAAGTTCCGAGTCGAGCTACACCAGATAACATGCCGGAACTAGCCCTTACTAATTGGAACGAGTTACGAAGTTATGGAGGGATACCTAAGGAAGGTTATGTTGATGATGAAGGTACTAAAACGCTTATCCATGCTTATTCGGCAACAGTCAGTTATATGGATGCACAGTTAGGTCGCGTGATGAATGCCCTTGAAGATTTGGATTTGCGAAAAAATACTATGGTCGTTTTCGTGAGTGACCAAGGTTACAAACTAGGAGAGTACGGTGCGTGGAATAAGCACAGTAACATGGAATTGGATACTCGCGTTCCACTAATTATTAGCCGTGAAAAAAATTACGAGAAACGTCAAGACGGGGTGATTTCAAATGCTTTAGTTGAAAATCTTGATATATTCCCTACCATTGTAGAAGCAACCAACTTACCTATGCCGGTACTCGATGGTCAAAGCTTACTTCCATTACTTGAATCTCCAGATATGGAATGGGCTGATGCTGCTTATAGTGTATTTGCCAAAGAAGCAAAAGCAAAAATGGGCGTATCGGTTACGGATGGTACGTGGCGCTACTCTGAATGGCGCATATCGGAAACACAAGAAGTTCTATCAAAAGAACTTTACTTACACGATAAATCTGACATCGCAGTAGAGAATGTTGCAGGGCAAGCAAAATATTCAGATATTGAAGCACGGTTACAAAAAATGCTATACCGACAGTACCCACTAGATGCACCATCTTTTAACGATAGGCCAGTTCTTGAGAATAATGCCGCCCAATAAAAATGTGACTTTTTGGGGCCACCTAGATGGGGGCCCTTTTTTAATCATTAACTATTTAAGCTCTTTGCTTCTTAATACGTTTTTACAGGTTTCGATAAGTGTCTGTATAGTATTCATTCCATTATCCAACGGAAAGTATTACTAGAAATATTCGGGTTGATACGTCATCAACCCAAATAAGGTTTTTAATTACCTTGACCCCATGCTTCAGTAAAGCCAACTGCAGAAAGATCCGCGTCAAATGACCCATATTTAATTCGCACAGTATCTTGAGAATTGCGGAAAGCATTAATAATAAAATTGACTCCTTTATCAGATAGTGCAGTAGTCTGTAGCATAGATACTTCATTTTTATAATGACAGAACTGTGACATTTGTATGGGTTGGTTATTTACTAATATTGTTGCTTTTCGAGGGGTATCAGATGGATTGCAAGCATCTGCCTCATTCATTATATAAAAGTTGATGTAAAGACGTTGAGTGCCTTGATGAGAACGAATTACCTCTGCACCAACAGCTGTTGCAATACTTAAATCTTCACCCTTAATTTTAAAAGAATGTGTACTCAATGGGTATTCCTCTTCCCAAGATACAATTTCAGTATTCCAATCAGAAGCGTAAGAGGAATTAATAACAATACACAACAATGCAGATAATAGCACTTTTTTAATCATGAAAATTCACCTTATCCTTATTTATATGAATATTAACCTTGTGATACTTAGGCTTCAATATGCAATGTCACACAAAAGCATCTTCTTTTACGTAATCAAGATTAATGCGCACTTTATTGCTATGAATTAGCTAAAAAAGAATGCAGCCATTACAATTATTAACTAGTAGCTGTCCATATCAGATTATGCTTAATGAGATATATAAACAGATGTATAGCTAAAATGGTTGGTTGCTGCGTGTGGGCTGGTTATGATGCGTATTGATGGTAAATCGATATTGACGACATACCTATAAAGATAATCTTTTTTCAAATTTTTACTGTTTTTCTGATAACACGCTTGACAAATAAGTCGCATATGCATAAAGCATTAAACAAACAAGCTTATAGCCACGAGCAAGAAAGAGGTAAAGATCTCCGCCCCTTGGAAGCTTGGGGCGGAGAATATGTTTACTCTGAACTAATTGATAAAGATACAACAAGTATTAATTAGACCACTGGCTCTCATAAAAAATATTTTTATAATTCTAAACATCTAAGTCAATTATTTGTAAGTGTAATGGTCGCGATGTACCTTTTAAACTTTCCATCAGATAGTAATATAGCTTTCCATCTTTAATATGAACTTTACCATGGGTAAAGATTTTACCAGAGTTAGCTTCATAAACTCTTTCGAAATCGTTAGTACCACCTTTTGCTTTCTCAACATAAGGTCTACCACTCTGATTTAAACCAATAATGTAAATGTTTTCACCTGAAGTGTGGATATTTGTCGCCCCAGCAAAATCTGAAGTGATAGTAAATTCTGAATCGCCAGCCGGTTTGTATGAATGGAGATTAACTAATTCGAAATCAGATCGCTTATTATCTCTTGACTTAATAAGGCTAATCATATGGATATCGCCTTTCTCCGTCACGGTCCAATCAAAATTGTGTATGATTTGAACGGAATCTTGCTCGGTGTGTGAAATGTAGTCTCCTGGCTCAAATACTTTAAGTTCATCGGAGTTTACTAATGGAAATGTCATACTCTTTCCGTAGTGGTTTTTCCAATCACCATCACCACTTGGATTATCTGAGTATCCATAGTAGACACCATTTTGGTAGATAAACTTATCATCGCGTTTTGCTCGCTGTTGGAAGCCGACTCTTAGTTTATCATTTACATATTTCATGCTTCCATATAAGCCCCAGTTGTAGTCATTCCCATGGGATTTAGCATTCAATACATTAAATTGCTTCCACTCTGTCCATTTGCCATTGTCTGCATCATAATGAGCAAATACGTAACCACCATTATTGTTACCCCCCTTTCTCATGTAAACAAGGATAGTGCCATCTACATTGGTAAAGAAAGTAGGATAAGTTAAGCCCGAATAATTAGCATAATCAATACTACCAGTGAGGCTTAAATGCTTATAGTCATGAGGGCCTTCACTAACATGACTTGTATCTTTAACAAATTTATCTAGTGCAAATTCTTCATCAGATACATCGGCCGCACCAGTGACACTATAAGAATATCGGAAGTAATCATTACTTAAGCTTCCATCTTCTGGTCGGTTTTTACCATAAGCATGCATGTCATACAGCATGTGAATAGTACCGTCTATCGGACTAATGGCAACAGCAATAGTGTTATGTGACTCACCTATATGAGGTTGATTTAAGAAGCCTGTATGCTGATGGGGGAACTCTATTGTTTTTATTGAACCTGTTTTTGTATTATAGCGTGATAGCATGACCTGTCTATTTTGTTTACCGCCTTTATACCAAGTCATAAACACATAGTCTTTGTACGTTTTAATACTGTCACCGTGAGCAGATATTTGAGGACCAAAGAAGTAGTCATAGGTCTCGGTGCCGTTATCTTCAGCGTGACGAGCCACTTTGTTACCATCAAAATGCAAAGCATTATCTGTTATTTTAATCTCACTCTCCAAAACAACAGAAGCATTGGAAATTCCAAGAGGCATTAACAACATTGAGCCGATGAATGTACTTACACATAAAAACTTTTTGTTCTTGTTCATTACACTTCATTTCCATACAAGTTATTGAATTAAATTGCTTTAATAATTAGAGATGTTCCAGAATTAATATTGCACATTAATGTGTATAGATCTAATGCTTAGGATTGCACCTTAGCAGGGCAAGATTTGCACCAAGTGCAATTAAGCGTTTACCCGTACCCATTGACAATTTAATGTGACGTATCGCACTTGGTCCATTTTTTTATTATGTAATATTTTTGTTCTTAAATTTCGATGATATAAAGATAATGAAAAAAAATTCTCAAAATTCCATCCTGATGCTTATGATATTAGCGAAACGAATGCTCGGCAGGTAAGGGATTAACGAACATTAAAATAAAATGATAAACCTGTTTGAAGGTCAATCAGATCCTCGCATAACAACAGATCTCTGGTTTTTATCAGATCTACCGATAACAATTATCGAGTAACCGTTCACCAGACCCCCATTGAAAAATCATTTGTGATCCATCGCACTTGATCCGCTTTTCCTTCTTGAGTGAT
>NZ_JANEYT010000048.1 GCF_024357955.1 Photobacterium pectinilyticum | reverse complement strand
TATCCACGTTCAGTGCTCTATATTCCTAGCCGATATCCATTGAGATATAAGCGCTAGTGCTTAACCGAATGGCATTACATCATAGGATGTGGCTTTCTTTTATCATAGAGAAATATTTCAACTGGCTTGAAAAATCCGTATAATCCTCGCCTTACGAAAATCCAATCAGGAAATCAACCGTCGGCATTGCCGACAGTGTGAGAAATCGCAATGAATCATACAGATACTAGAAAAGAAACACTTGAATTCAACAAACTTCATAAGCGCCTTAGAAGAAATGTTGGTAATGCCATTATCGACTACAACATGATTGAAGAAAATGATGTTGTAATGGCATGCATAAGTGGTGGCAAGGATTCATTTGCGATGTTAGATATCCTATTGAATCTTCAAAAAGCAGCACCAATCAAGTTTGACGTTGTCGCTGTTAACCTAGACCAGAAGCAGCCTGGCTTCCCAGACCATATCCTGCCGGATTACTTTGAGAGCCTCAATATTCCTTACTACATCGTAGATAAAGATACTTACTCTGTAGTTAAAGAGAAAATCCCAGAAGGCAAAACTACATGCGGCCTATGTTCTCGTTTGCGTCGTGGTACGCTGTACTCGTTTGCTGAAAAAATTGGCGCGACTAAACTGGCTCTTGGGCACCATATGGATGACATCGTAGAGACAATGTTCTTGAACATGTTCCATGGCTCTCGCCTTAAAGCGATGCCACCAAAACTACGTTCTGACGATGGACGAAACGTGGTTATTCGTCCACTGACTTACTGCCGTGAAAAAGATCTGATTAAATACGCAGAGCATAAGGAATTTCCAATTATTCCTTGCAACTTGTGTGGTTCTCAAGAAAACTTGCAGCGCCAATCGATTAAAGCAATGCTGACCGATTGGGATAAGAAGGCACCAGGGCGCGTAGAAAGTATTTTTAAATCAATCCAGAATGTCAGCCCAAGTCAGTTGGCTGATAAAAACTTGTTTGATTTCGTTAATCTTCCACTGGATCGTGAAGGTGAAAGGGAAGAGTACGCGTTTAGTGAGGCAACAGTTTCATCAAGTAATATCGATGAATCAATGTTTATTGACGTGACTAACGTTTAACGTCACTCATGTCATATGCATAAAAAAGGCGACCTTGTGGTCGCCTTTTTTAGTTAAAAGTTGAGAGTGTTATTGTATATGTCGGATAACTCTTCTGCATTTATCGATGTAGAAAAATGTGGATCAAAGGCAATAGCATCATCGATGGTGTCAAATTTTTCATCTTGAAGTGCAATTATATCTCGGAGATTATTTATTATAAAATCAATCCAGTTAAAATCATCAAAATCAACATTTACCCAGTCAATATCTTCTGTATGTTCAATAATTTGAGCAAGGCTTTTATCGAAATAAGAATATTTCCCGAATATGCCTGGTAAAATAGGGGTATTGACTAGTAATTTAATTCTTGCATCAAGATTATCAAGGTTTAGGTCCGAGGAGATAATTAACGAAAGAATTTCATCATTTGCTCCATATTCCTTTCCCATACCGATAGTATAGAAAGTATCGTCAAATTCAGAGACTAAAAAAGGGGCATCGTAGGTGAAATTAGCTTCCCCGTCTGCAGATTCTACTTTACTGAAAACATACTTATCGTAGTTTTCACAATAGTCTCCATCTAGTTCTATGTTCTCTCTGTGATAGTCAGATTTAATTTTATCTATTTTGTATTGATTATCAGATAGCTTGACAGAAGCACAATATTTCTCGCTTGCTTGCGGATCGACATCATCACTGTTACAGCCACTGAGTGCTAAAATGGCTATACCTAAAAATATTGCTTTTTTCATTACTCACCTAAAGTCATGTCGTTGAATACATGATGAAAATATGTATCAAAGTCACTTATTTGATATATGCTAACTCTCGAAAGGGTGAGCACTGTCTGATTTACAAAACGGTGTATTTTAATAGGAAACGAGTGATTTTTGAATATAGCATACGGTCTTTTATAGCAACTTTCAGCTTAGGTTTAGGTTTAGGTTCTATTTGATGGAAAAAGGCTATCAGCAAGAATATCTTTAAGTACCTGTTTAAATTCAGCTGACTCTTACGGCCGATAAACTAATCATTGCCTTTTACTTATTTAAGTGTTTATTTATTATCAAAGGATTAGCTTTGAAAGTTATAAAGCACGTGGAGTAACTACGATGAATATTCTCAAGCTCGATTTAAATTTACTGAAAGTGCTCCTTGTTCTATTAGAGGAACCTAATACTCACCGTGCTGCCGATAAACTAGAGACCAGCCAACCAGCGGTGAGTCGAGCATTAGCACGATTACGCGAAGCGTTAGGTGACCAACTGTTTGTTCGCCATAACCGTGGTTTAAAATTAACCCCACGTGCAGAAGAGCTGGCCGCCGTTTTGCCAGGTATCTATTCACAACTCGATAGAGCATTAGAAAGCAGGGAGTTTGATCCTTCCGAGATGGAAGGCCGTTTTCGAATCGCGCTTAATGGTTTTTTAATTGAGAGCTACGGTACGGAGATCTATCGGCTTTTCAATCACCACTGCCCGAAAGTAGAACTCGAGTTATACAGTTTTGGGTCAAGTACGGTGTCGCAATTGCAAGATGGTAGTTGTGATTTAGCTATCACCTATCAACCGTTACTAACCCCCAAGGCCATCTATCAAAAGAACATTGCGAAGAGCCAGTTTGGGTTTATCTGTCGTCGGGGGTTAGTGGATGAGCAAAAATCAATCCCTATTGAAGAGCTAGATAATTATCGTTGGGCAGGGATGGTGGTGCCGGGCTTTAACGAGCAAATTGAATTAGTTAAAAAGTATGTGAGCTTGAATGCAAAGCCAGCCTTCCGTAGTCAGCACTCCATACCCATTCTTCAAGCCCTAAAAAGTGAAGACATGCTATTCATAGCTCCTCGTGAGCTATACCAGGTCATCGATCATAATAAATTTCAATTTGTCGAAATGGATGAGAAAGAGAATACTGGTCGGCGTGATATTATGGATATTGTCATTGCATATAATCAGCGGCATTGGAACACAGAAAAGTATCAGTGGCTTGAACAAGAAATCAGGCAACTTAAGTTATCTCGGCCTGATGAGTAATCTTGGAATGGCAAATTTGCATTAAGCTAACGTTCAGAGATGCGTTATTGGTATTTCGCTAATCCATTCCTGCCATGGTTTTTAGGCAACTGGCATCATATTATGTGTACATCAAGTGAGGGAGTTCTAAAACCTCACTGAAACTTTCTCAACACTCTCAGGGACAGAGGGTACTGATAATACACATAGAGGTAGGTTATGAAAAAATCAGCTTTCGTTATCATCGGCGCTTTGGTTCTGTCTTCACAAGTTATGGCAAATGACATACTGGATTACCACCTATCAACGGCGGGTGAGCGCACTGCTCCGACGGCTCATTTGATTAAGCAGGCGACTACACCGACAATGAGTGTACTGGAAGCTCAGCTAACCACTTCAGGTGATGCTTCAATGCCTGCAGGACATGTTGGTGATGCCCGAGTACAAGACTCTAGCAACTCAGTATTTGATTATCACTATAATACTGCTGACTAACACCCGAATCGACTCCGTTAGAGGGGCTGATGCGAAAGCGTCGGCCCTTTTCTTATGTTGAAAAGAAAACCTTGTATGAGAGTCACGGCAAAAGTGAATATTGATAGGATGTGAATCGTAATCAGTTATAATGGTGAAAGACAACAAATCATTATAAATCAATATTATGCTTATACTGAACATGGTTCGCCGTACATTGCCTATCAAAACAATATTTGTTGCACTGAGTTTGACCGTATTAGCTGGCTGCTCGTCTTCGCAATCACAAGAGTTGGGTATGCGCAGTAGTACAGTAACGAAGACGCCTCAACAAATGAGTAATCTTGAAATATGTGAGACTTATGCCTTTGGGCGAAAGGCTACGCATACACGGGTCGCCATCGCTAGTGAGTGGAATCGACGAAACATAAGCCATGCGTACTGCGATAAGATCAGAAATGAGTTGTACCTGACAGCCTTGTTGAAAAAACTCGCGAATGCCGAAGAAAAACCAGGCAGCAATCAAGTACAGCCCGTTCAGCCTATTGAGTTGCGGTAAGAAGCAGACGATTCAACAAATAAAGCCTCTTTCGAGGCTTTTTCTTTACCCGTATTGCGTTGCTAAATGTTAGGGCTTAACGGGCTGACATAACCATCAGGCTTCAAAGCCAGTAAATCACAATTCAAGCTATCGATTGTGTGCTCAGCTGTATTACCAATAAATACAGCGGATAAGCCTGTACGCCCCGTTGTTCCCAAAATAACCAGCTCGGCATCGATATCTTGAGCAACCTGAGGAATGATATCCTCTGGTAACCCTTCAAGCACATGGGTTTGCTCTTCAGGTAAGCCGTGTTTATGACGCAGCGCTTTCATTGATTTCAAGTGGTGGCCCCTTACCGCATCGGTATAGGAGGCAGGGTCGAACTCCGGAAGTTCTATCGTGATGTTAACCGGTGTCGCTGGATAGGCATTGACAAGGTTAACCTCTGCTCCAAGCAAATCAGCTACCGTTTTCGCTTCATTTACAATGGAATCATTGAGCTTATCATGGGTTTCGTCATCGGCAGCAAGGTTAACACTGGCAAGGACTTTTCCGTTTTCGGGCCAACTATGATCTTTTACCATCAGAACCGGACAAGGGCATTTACGCAGTAAGTGCCAATCTGTTGGGGTGAATATCACAGAGCCGATTTTATCGTGATCATGTGTCGCCTTGATCAGCAGATCATGATGATTGCTAAAGACTTCTGCAATGATGGCTTCATACGGGCGGTTATGCCATACAACAGTAAGCTGTATGTTAAAACCGTCGTCAGTATATGGACGAATGATATCTTTTAGCCACTCTTCACGCTGCATAACGACACCTCGGCGCATGGCTTGTCGCTCGTCTGCTGAAAGCATCGAGGTCATCTCGTATGAGAAGTCATAAATAGCGAGGAAAAGGGTGATTTTTACATCGTCGGAACGACGAGCAAGATGTATAGCGCGAGACAATGCTGGTTGATGATCCTGCTCAGGATCGACAACAACGAGTATATTGCTGTACTTGGTCATAACGGCCCCCTTACACAAACCGTGTTGGCGTCTAAACCAGTCTCTGTTCCCTCAAAGGAATGATATCGATCTGTCACTTTTGGGCAGAGAAACATTCAGAGTAATTTAACCCAAATCGGGTGCTTGCTTGTAACGTAACGAAAAAGCGTCTTTGGATACTAATAACTGTAACGTAAAGGGAAGAAATAGGGGAGTGGAGGGAGAAAATTAATATAAAAAAAGTGATACGGCTCGCGTATCACTCTTTATAAACATTCACTTAGGCAATTATTTTAAGCGATAGTGTTTTTGTTTACACCTGCAAGTTTTGCTAACTCTTCGTGATTAAGGATAGTAATGTACTTCCCTTTTACACTGAGCATTTCAGACTTTTGGAAACGTCCGAGTAAGCGGCTGATCGTTTCAACCGTCAGGCCTAAGTAGTTACCGATATCACCACGGGTCATTGTCAGGCGGAACTCACGAGGAGAAAAGCCACGCTGTGAAAAACGTAGAGACAAATTGTATAGGAAGGCAGCCAAGCGTTCTTCCGCATTCTTTTTGGAGAGCAGCAAAATCATTTCCTGATCCCCTTTAATTTCGTTACTCATCAGGCGCATGATTTGCTGACGAAGTTTTGGCATTTTCCCTGACAGATCATCCAGAATTTCAAACGGGATTTCACATACCATCGATGTTTCCAGAGACTGGGCAAAGCTCGGATGCATCATTTCATTGATGGCATCAAAACCTACTAAATCGCCAGCCAGGTGGAAAGCTGTGATCTGCTCGTCACCTTGTTCAGTGATGGTGTAGCTTTTGATTGTACCCGAACGAATTGCGTATAGCGATTTCAGCTCATCTCCAGCTTTGAATAGCTCTTGGCCTTTCTGAATGGGCTTCTTGCGTTCGATAATTTGATCCAGCTGATCTAGCTCAGACTCATTCAACGTAAATGGAATACACAACTGACTGATGCTGCAATCCTGACAGTGGATAGCACATCCGCCTGATTGGATTCGTTTGGTTGTTAGTTTGTCTGGAATCATAAGCCTGTCTAACCAATTTGATGTAGGTCAATATTTTACCATAATATGAATCATTATGACGAGTATTAAAAAAGCCTACATTATTTGTTTGATTGCGATATAACCAGTATGAACCCCGTAGGCCAATAACAGCAAGGCACTCGCTCTTTTAAAATAAAGGTTCTTAAGCCATTTTTGTAACTGGTTTGCCATTGAGCCCACTGCTAGCATGGCAGGTAGCGTGCCCAAACCGAATGCAAGCATCACACTTGCACCCGAGGTAGCGCTCCCTGCAACCGCCGCCCAGCTCAAAGTGGAATACACTAAACCACAAGGTAGCCACCCCCAGATCATTCCAAAGGGAATCGCGGCAAAAGGGCTACGTAAAGGTAACAGTTTTTTTGCGGCCGGTGAGAGGTAACGCCATAAGCCTTCACCAATGACTTCAATTTTACTGACACCATGCCACCATTGACCGATGTATAATGCGAGTAAAATCATCATCGTAGCAGCAAGAAAGCGTAAAGCAGCTAAAGCTGTCACTTGTCCGCTATAGCTTGCTAGATTTGCAAAAGCGCTGCCTATTATCGCGCCGGCAATCATGTACGATGCGATTCGACCCAGATTATATAACACTAAATACGGCCAGCGGGAAGATTGTTGATTACCTTGAATACCAAGAGTCAGAGCGGCAGATACGCCTCCACACATCCCTAAACAGTGTCCAGCCCCCATCAAACCTATAACGAAGGCTGCATAAAAATCAGCGGTTATCATGGCTATCACTTATTTCATTTTCAGACTGCTTAATCTTGCTTTCGGTCGGCTTTGACTCATCTTCATCGAAAAGAATATCGTAGCCTTGGCGCTCAAGATCTTCGAACTGTTCAGTACGAACTGCCCAGAGGAAAATCCCGACAGCGATGCACACAAATACAATCGCAATAGGTATTAATAAGTAAAGACTAGCCATTTTCTTTTAATAACCTTAAGGAATTTGAAACAACGATAATAGAACTGCCTGACATACCCACAACCGCAATGTAAGGGGCAACAAAGCCTGCCACCGCCAGCGGTAGAATGATCAAGTTGTATCCCAGTGCCCAAGCCAGATTCTCACGAATAATTTTTCGTGTTTTCTGGGCTAGCTTTCTGGCACGTAAAATACGGGATAGTTGATCACCCAGCAATACCATATCAGCCGATGACTTGGCTATATCCGTTCCGCCGCCCATAGCAACAGAAAGGTGTGCACCCGCCAGTACGGGGGCATCGTTAACACCATCACCGATCATCAAGGCTACTTTGTCTTTGCTTAAGCTTCTAAGGTATTCCAATTTGCCTTCAGGAGAGGCTCCTGCTCTAAGGTTATCAACGCCTAGTTTATCGGCTACCACTTGTGCTGATGCTGAATGGTCACCGGTTAGCATAGTGACTTGAATACCTTCTGCCTGAAACTGTTTAATCAGTTCAGGGCTATCCTCTCGGATAGGGTCATCCAACATAAAGCTCGCCACAAGCTCACTATTACAGCTTAGCCAAACTTGATAGTGGTTATCACATGATGCAAGCAATTGATCTTTTTTCGGGTTAGTGTCTAGCACAAAGTCAGCTTTACCAATCCGCCACTCTTGGCCATCAATAGAGCCTTTAAGGCCACTGCCGATAACATTTTCTACCTCATCAAACCGTGGTGCCTCATCACGGTAAACAGAAAATGCCCGCGCGATGGGGTGATTCGCAAAGCGTTCGAGCTCCGCCGCCATTTGCAACGCTTGTTCTTGTGAATGGTTGTTGAAGGTCTGTGTGTTAACCAGCCGGATATTACCTTCGGTTAGCGTGCCTGTTTTATCTATAACGAGTTGATTCACATTGCATAATGTTTCAAGAACGTGGCCACGGCGTAACAAAATGCCTAGACGTCCGAGGCTAGAGGTTGAACATGTCAGCGCAGTTGGCGTCGCAAGGGAGAGTGCACAAGGGCAGGTCGCAACCAAGACGGCAAGCGTGATCCAAAGGGCATCCTCCGGACGGTGTTGATGCCAGTAAAGCCAAGTAGCCGCAGAGATAATCAAAATACCGGCAACAAAATAGCGGGCAACAATATCTGCAACCTCTGCAACCTTTGGTTTCGAGCTCTGTGCTTCGTCTTGCAGTCGAACAATATTGGATATCAAAGAGTTTTGGCGATCTTTGGTGACCTTCAAGGTAATGTGGCTGTCGCCATTTATAGTACCTGCGTAAACCATATCGCTAGTCGCTTTTGTAACCGGCATGGATTCACCGGTTAACATGGACTCATCAATTGCCGTTTGGCCTTTTACTATTTCGCCATCGGCCGGAAGGCTTTCACCTGGTAGTACAGTGACAACGTCACCAGCTTTTAGTGTCTTAGCCGCAATTTGTGAACCATCATCCAATGTTGCCATTGCGGGTACCAACTTGAGTAGGTTGGCGCTGGCAGCAGCAGCCTGTCGGCGTGCCCTCATTTCGAGAAAGCGACCGAGCAGCAAGAAGAAAGTGAACATCGAAATTGATTCAAAGAACACCTCGCCTTTTTCCATCACAGTTGCATAGAGGCTAGCAACATAGGCAAACAGCAAGGCAATAGAGACAGGGACATCCATACCTAGTGTTCTTGCCCGAAGATTACGCCAGGCGTTGAGATAAAACGGCAGGGCAGAGTAGAGTAAAACGGGAGTGGCGAAAATTAAACTTACCCAGCGGAGGTAGTTTTTGAACTCGGCATCTAAGTCACCGAAGATCTCAAAATACAGTGCGACGGCTAGCATCATGACTTGCATGGTCGCAATACCCGCAATGCCAAGTCGATATAGGTAACCTTTCATGGTGCGGTGGTATTGTTGCTCTTGAGCATCCGCTTCAAAAGGGGCGGCTTTGTAGCCTAAACGATGGATAACACTTAAAAGGTGGCTGAGCTTTACGCTTTCAGGATCCCAAGCTAATAGGGCTCGGTGAGTAGTCGTATTGACCCTGATAGAAACTACACCTGGTTCGCGTTTAACTTGCTTCTCGATTAGCCAAGCACAGGCCGCACAAGAAACCCCATCGAGTGACAGTGACGCTTCTTTACTATTTTCGTTATCACGAACGAACTCCTGTTGAATTTCATCATGATCATAAAGTAGGAGTGATTGCAGCTGTTGCGGTACCAAGTCGGCTTTTTCCGCCGGTGCCGTGCGGTATTCGTAATAAGAGGTGAGGCCACTATCCACAATGGTTTGTGCTACCGCTTCACAGCCAGGGCAGCACATGTCACGTATTTTGCCAAGTATTTCTACATGATGCTGGCAACCCTGTGGAACAGGATCGCCGCAGTGGTAACAGTCTTTCGTCATTCCTTAATCTGCCCGTACAGCGAAATCGGGTCGGATGATGGCAAGTTCACACGTCCTTGTAACATCCAGTCTCCATCAAATGGTTCTAACTCGACAAACCATGGACCATCTAAAATCGCTGGAGATTCAAAGCGATAAGTCCCTGAAAGATCGGCGCTCACCATTTGAGTAAAATCTTTATTAGCTAGAGTACGGTGTGTGAATGTCACACGCAAATTTGGATAGTTATCTAGATCACCTTTATTGAAAAAAACATTGATATCACTGTCATTAACGGCAACTTGAGCTTTCAAGTTCAAGGCATCGGCTACTCGAAGGCGTGATAGGTCTAGGTTAATTGCCTTACCTTTTTTGTAATAATCTTCAGCGACGAGATCGACTTTATTTTGAGAAAAGATATACACAGCTGTCAGGCTATAGACAATTGAAGTAGCAGGGATGGCAAAAACGAACCATGGCCAGAACTGCTTATACCAAGGTTTACCCATATTGAATACCTATGTTACTTAGAGGGATTTAGCCCCTGAAGATAACAGGGGCTAGTCGTTAAGTCTCAGATATTTGTACGAAATTAATGAACAAATTGTAACTGAGTGTTGGTTGGTTTGTTATTCTGGTGTGTCGTCGCTTAGGTTCCAGACATAAGCCGAGATAACCTGAACTTTTTCTTCTCCCAGAATATCTTTCCACGCTGGCATCACGCCTTGGCGACCGTGTGCAATAGTTGCCTCTACCGCACGACGAGAACCGCCATATAGCCACGTATTGTCCGTCAGATCCGGTGCACCAAATGCTGGGTTACCTTTACCATCCGTACCATGACATGCCGCACATACAACAAACTTTTGTTTACCAGCCGCTGCTTCTTTAGCGTTCACACTTCGGCCGGACAGGCTAAGTACGTAACTGGTAACCTCAGTGATGCCATCTTTACCAAGCGTCTCACTCCAACCGGGCATTACACCTTGGCGACCTTCCATGAGTGTCGTCTTGATAGTTTCAGCTTCACCGCCGTATAACCAAGCATTATCAGTTAGGTTAGGGTAACCAAGCTGACCACGGGCATCAGAGCCGTGGCACTGTGCGCAGTTCTGCAAAAACAAGCGTTGACCGACCTTAATAGCTTCTTCATTTTCAGCGATCTGAGTAATTGGAAGCAGAGTGGTGCCAGAAGCATCGTATGCTAGGGTTTTGAATGTTTCGCCAAAACGTGCTTGGGCATCATCCAACTCTTTTGCATACTGGTTCAAACGTTGCTCTTTCTGGGCATTGGCAATCGCCAACTTGGATTCCTCGATAGAACGCACGGTTTGATCTGAACTCTGCCAGCCCAAGAAGCCTTTGTAGTTACCTAATCCAGGGAAAAGGAATAGGTAGAGCAGGCCGAAAATAATGGTGCCCCAGAACATGTAGGACCACCATTTAGGCAGTGGGTTGTTGATCTCACGAATACCATCGTATTCGTGCCCCATATCCTCACCTTCTTCAACACCCATTTTATCCTTGCTACACCAAATCAATAGGGCAGCAATACCGGTTAGGGTACCCAGCGTGATGATTGTTATCCATAGACTCCAAAACGTAGTCATGTTTTCTAACTCCTGTCATTCTCACGCGTTGCCATATCTTTTTCTTCGTCTGCGAAAACGAGGTTCGCAGCTTCATCGAAGCGAGATTTTTGGCGTTTACTGTAAGCCCAAAGGACAATACCAATAAAGCTACCGAACAGAATTAATGTCCATATGCTATGAATGGTTCCGATATCCATGGTACCCCCTTATTTCATTGCGTGACCGAGTGACTGGAGATAGGCAATGAGCGCATCCATCTCAGTCTTGCCTTTCACTTCTTCACCAGCGTTTGCCACTTGTTCATCAGTGTACGGAACACCAAATTGATTTTTAAAAATACCGAGCTTTTTCGATGTCAATTTGCCATCAAGCACATTTTCTTCCAACCAAGGGAAACCTGGCATGTTGGACTCAGGAACAACCGCACGAGGATCACGAAGGTGAACACGGTGCCAGTCATCAGAATAACGGCCGCCTACGCGAGCGAGATCAGGACCAGTACGTTTTGAACCCCATAGGAACGGGTGTTCCCACACGCTTTCACCGGCTACAGAATAGTGGCCATAGCGCTCAGTCTCAGAACGGAATGGGCGGATCATCTGGCTATGACAAACGTTACATCCTTCACGGATATACACATCACGGCCTTCCATTTCCAATGCCGTATACGGACGAAGGTTTTCAACCGGCTCGGTTGTTTGGTCTTGGTACAGCAGTGGGGTAATTTCCACCAGGGCGCCGAAACTGATAGCAATCACAATGAGGATCGCAAGAAGGCCGACATTTTTTTCTACAATTTCATGACGATTATTAGCCATTGTCGGTGTTCCTTATGCTGGTTGCTCTGTGGCTTTCAGGCTTTCTTTTGGTGCAAGAATTGTCTTGTATGCGTTGTATGCCATTAAGAACATACCCGCCAAGAAGATTGCACCGCCTACAAAACGAACGAAGTAGAATGGGTAAGAAGCCTGTAGCGACTCAACAAAGCTGTAAGTGAGCGTACCGTCGGTGTTAACCGCACGCCACATCAGCCCCTGCATCACACCAGAAATCCACATTGCCACGATATACAGAACTGTACCGATTGTTGCTAGCCAGAAATGTACGTTAATCAATTTAATTGAGTACATACGTTCTTGGTCGAACAATTTAGGGATTAAGTGGTAAACCGCACCAATAGATACCATTGCTACCCAGCCTAACGCACCAGAGTGTACATGGCCGATTGTCCAATCTGTATAGTGTGATAGGGCGTTAACAGTCTTAATCGACATCATTGGGCCTTCAAAAGTTGACATGCCGTAGAACGACAGTGATACAACCAAGAAGCGCAAAATAGGGTCATAGCGAAGTTTGTGCCATGCACCAGATAGCGTCATGATACCGTTGATCATCCCCCCCCAAGATGGAGCGAATAGAACCAGTGACATCACCATTCCCAGAGACTGAGTCCAGTCAGGAAGAGCGGTGTAATGTAGGTGGTGAGGCCCTGCCCAGATGTAAAGAGAAACTAATGCCCAGAAGTGAACAATAGACAGACGGTATGAATAAACAGGCCGGCCGGCTTGTTTAGGTACAAAGTAATACATCATCCCCAAGAAACCTGCAGTAAGCAGGAAACCAACCGCATTGTGTCCGTACCACCATTGAATCATGGCATCGACAGCACCAGAATAAACCGAATACGACTTACTCATTGATACTGGGATAGCCATACTGTTAACAATATGCAGAACAGCAACGGTTAGGATGAAGGCACCAAAGAACCAGTTCGCCACATAGATATGCGACGTGTTTCTTTTAATCATAGTACCGAAGAAAACGATGGCATAGGAAACCCAGACAACAGCAATGGCGATATCAATCGGCCATTCCAGCTCTGCGTATTCTTTACCGGAAGTCCACCCTAACGGCAGTGTAATTGCCGCGGATAGAATGATAGCTTGCCAACCCCAGAAGGTAAACGACGCTAATTTTCCACCAAACAGTCTTGCTTGACATGTGCGCTGCACTACGTAGTAAGACGTAGCGAATAGTGCACTGGTACCGAATGCGAAAATCACTGCATTAGTGTGCAATGGTCGTAAACGGCTGTATGTCAACCAAGGAAGGTCGAAGTTTAGTGCCGGCCATACCAGCTGAGCGGCAATCAATACACCAACGCCCATTCCGACAATTCCCCAAAGTATGGTAACCAAGGTGAATTGACGAACGACCGTATAGTTGTAGTTTTGTTCAAGCTGCTTTACTTGGCTCATGTTGCATGCTTCCAATTTTAATTGTTCAACTACACTCTTTTCCTTGTGCGAACAACAAGTTGTCGCAATGCCACCCAAAGCTTCAATAATTACAGGTTTGCTTTTTTAAATCCCCCAGTAATTAAATTGCTATTTTGTTGTAAAAGTGGCATTTTCAGTGCCTTATACTACTTTAGATAACCAATAATTGACAGGGTCAAGCCCACAGGATGTTTACGGTTAAGCAACATTTATGTGAAAACTTTGACCTCTGTAACATGGGAAGCACGTAAAATCATGGCTGCAGAAAAGCTGACTAAAGGCAGATTTATCCAAATTATATTTCTTATGACCGTATTGGTCACTGCATTCGTATGGAGAACAGTTACCTATGACGAAAGTGAGGGTGGAAGTATAAATGCAGAAACCTGCGAGCTAACAGCAGAAAAATGTATTAATACTCAGAGCAATAAATCGTTAAAACTCTCTTTATCGCCTTATCCAGCTGTAGCAAATCAGATTATCGAGATACAAATTCATAACATAGATGTTAAGCCAGAAGCGACGGTTGAAGGTGTCAACATGTATATGGGTATTATTCCGGTCACGTTTGAGAAAAAGCCAGAGGGTTGGGTTGGCCGATTTAGTGTTCCTGAATGCATGCACGACGAAATGCAGTGGGCAATAAATATCAATCAGGGAAAGAAAAAGATAATTGCTGTTTTTACAACGAAAAAGTAATTAAAAATAAATAGGTTATATAATTTAATTTGCAATTACAGGGTTTGATTAACTAAACCCTGTAATTATCCTATAATTGTTAGCTGATATTGTATTCCAGAGGGGAGGTGGGAAGGTGGATTTATTTGCTGTAAACCATTTTTTTTGTCATACCGCCATCAATGATAATATTTTGACCGTTAATAAATCCCGCCTCATCAGAGAGCAAATATGCCACCATTGAGGCGATATCAGTTATGTTACCGACACGTCCGGTGAGGTGTTGTGTGTGTCGGTTTCGCTTAACTGTTCCTCAGAAGTATGTATCCATCCCGGAGAGATACAGTTCACTCGAACACAGGGGCTCAAGCTTGTTGCTAAGGAATGTGTCAATGCAACAATACCACCTTTAGTTGCACTATAAGCTTCGGTATTTGATTCGGACTGTAGTGCGCGGGTAGAAGCAATATTTACAATGCAGCCATTTGTGTTCTTAAGTAATTGTGAAGTGTGCTTTGCCATCAGCATAGGAGCCGTTAAATTTACGGCTAACGCTTTATTCCAATCATGAATATCCAGTTCGTGTAGAGGGGCGTTATAAGGGGTGGCAATAGCAGCATTATTAATAACAGCATCAAGCCTTCCGTGCTGCGATGTTATCTCTTCAATTAAAGTAACAATTTGCTGTTCTTTGGTGACATCAAGCTGTTTAAAGCGAATGAGAGGATTTTCGGAAACCAATTGGAATCCAGCATTCTCATTAATATCAACGGCAATGACCAGCATATTTTTTGAAAGGTAATTCGCAATTCCCTTACCAATACCGTTTGCGCCACCTGTTACCAGTACCACTTTGTATTCCATCGTTCCCTCATCATTCAACCGCTACAAATGCTATCCTATACCCAGTCACTTCAAATTGTTCGGGTATACTTATCAGTAGCGGTCATTACGTTCAGATCTTTAATTTATTACAATAAAAAAGCAGACACTACATGGGATGCATGTAAGAATATGCGTACGTAACTTCAATGGTTTGTATTCCACTCAGTTTTACTTAAAGTTACTTGGGTAACGTTACAAATCAAAATAATCTATAGATAAATTCCCCATGGATATCGCAACAAGCTTTTCTTCACAGGCAATAGCATCTGATGCCATTCAAGAGGCCATCGAACAATTACAAGCAAAGCTTGCTAACCCCAAATTGATTCTTGTTTACTTTTCGGAGAAATTTGACGTTGTCACTTTACAGGAAGCGCTGATTGTCGCCTTCCCAAACGCACAAGTATTGGGGTGTACATCTTGTCAGGGAGTGATGACAGAAAGCGGATACCACCATGGTCGAGGGGTCGCACTTTGGGCAATATCCGATTTTCATGGAGCTTACGGAACAGCCATTGTTTCTACAAACCATTCAAAATATGAGATGGCAAGGCAAGCATTGTTAAAAGCCATCGCTAACAGTGGTCGTTCTGGCGAGTTACCGGCACTTATCGTACTTCATGCGAGCCCAGGATATGAAGAAGAAATCATTCAGGGAATTGAAGATGAACTGTGCACTTCAGTTCCAATCATCGGAGGGAGTGCGGCCGATGATCATATAAAGGGCAACTGGTCCATTTTTACGCACGAGCAGAACACACAAGAAGGTGTCGGGATAAGTGTCATTTATCCATCTTGTCATATCAGCTACTCGTTCCATTCTGGCTATGCCAGTACTGGTCAGTTTGCCAAGGCAACCAAAGTCGAGGGCAGGGAGCTTATTGAACTTGATGGAAAACCAGCTATCGAGGTTTATCAAAACTGGATGAACCTATCTATGAGTGACGCTGAAAATATAATAAATAACAGTAGCTTAAACCCACTTGGTCGCGTAGCCGGTGTTGTTCATGAACTACCATATTTTAAATTAGCTCACCCATTGAAAACCACTGATCGGGGCGGGATAACCTTATTTGCTAAAGTGGAGTTAGGAGAGACGCTGTACTTCATGCAAGGCACCGAGGAGCGCTTAGTTACCCGCGCCGGACGGGTAGTGAATGCAGCAAGTAACATTTATGCCAACGAGGAAAGCCTTAACCCGATCGGCGGTATTACTATTTACTGTGCAGGTTGCATGCTCCGCGTACAACATCGTATGAAAGAAGTTGCTCAGTACGTCAAAAGTGCGATGCAGACAGCACCTTTTGTCGCTCCATTTACATTTGGCGAACAAGGACAGTTTGTAGGGGGCGAAAATGCCCATGGTAACTTGATGATTTCAGCAGTTTTGTTTCACAAGGATTAAGCAATGGTAAATTATGAATCTGAAAAGCTCCAAGAAACATTGCTTGATTTATTGCGAACACGAGAGCGAGAAAAACAATTACGGGATGAAAATACAGCAATTTTAGCGGGTATTGCTGCAATGGCCGGAGCTAACAACAAACGGCAGGTATTCAATAGCTTATTGTCTGTATTGCGAAAATATATCGGTTTTGAGCATGCACTGGTATTAACCCGCGAAGACGAAACTGCACCGCTGCAAGAGTTGGTAACAACCTGTCGTTTTTTTGAATCAAGTATTTGGCCTATTGGAAATACGTTTATCCGTTCGTTGAATGGCGACAGTATTGTACTTTACGACCCAAGCCAAGTTTATGAATTTAAGGAGCTCTCACCAGAAATGGTATCGTACTGCCAGTCTGTATTGCTTACTGGTGTAAAGGTCAGCTCTGGCGACGCGCTCTTGCTATTTATCCATACGGAAAAAGGGCAGTTTACCCCTAATTGCCGCAGGGTGCTTGAACGATTCCGGCCGCTGTTAGAAAGGGCCATCATTGATATTGATTACCGTGAGCGTTTGCAGTCGTTAGTTACAGCCCGCACACAAGAGCTTACACATAGTCAGCAGCGCTTTAAAGATTTTGCGAAAACAGTCGGTGATTGGTTCTGGGAGGTTGATCCTGAGTACCGCTTTACTTATATATCATCATCAAATCTGACTAACCATACCGTTGATAGTAATTGTATCCTCGACATATTTGGAGCTTCTGTAAAATATCGTGATCGGTTACAGGCGATCTTTGAAAATCAAGTCGCATTTGAAGATCTCGAGTGGCAATTGCCTGAAGATGAAGGTGGACTTTGGATTAGTCTCAGTGGGACACCTTACTTTAATAAGCAAGGTCAGCTGTTGGGTTACCGAGGTACCGCAAAAGACATAACCAGTAGAAAGCAACAGATCGAAGAAATAAAGCAGGCAAAACGGCAAGCTGAAGATGCCAACAAGGCAAAATCTGAATTTCTAGCGATGATGAGTCACGAAATTCGGACGCCATTAAATGCAGTGCTAGGTTTGTTAGATATGCTAGGTGATTCTGGATTAGATATAAAGCAGCAAGGCTGGATAAACCAGATGGACCAATCTGCACAGTTACTGCTGACAATTATCAACGACATATTAGATTTGTCGCGGATTGAATCAACAAGCTTTGAGCTGTTCAATAGCAGACTGTGCTTATTCGACTGCATCGATTTAGTTATTACTCAGCTGCAAGATCAAGCTCAAAAGAAAGGGATCAAGCTTTATAGTTATATCAACGATGAAGTTCCGGAGCAAATTATCGGTGATAAAAACCGAATCTCCCAGGTGTTGTTTAACCTTGTTGGAAACGCGATCAAGTTCACTAATGAAGGTTCGGTTTCTGTAGATGTAACTCAAAGCCATAACAAGTTATACCTGAAAATAACTGATACGGGGATTGGCATTTCACCCGAAGCACAGAAGCAATTGTTTAAACCTTTTAAACAGGCCGACGGCAGTATTACTCGAAAGTATGGTGGTACTGGACTGGGTTTAGCAATTAGTCAGCATCTGATTAAAAAAATGCAAGGTGAAATTCAACTGCAAAGTAAACTGGGTATTGGCAGTTGTTTTACTGTTATTTTGCCATTAGACACTCTAGAAGCTGAAGGCTCTGAAATCGAAATTCCGGTTGTTGAAGTTGAGCATTTACCAAAACTCAATATCCTGGTGGCAGAAGACAGTCCAACGAATCAGTTAGTTGCGAAACTCATGCTAGAAAAGCGTGGCCATAAGGTAATGATTGTCAACAATGGGCAAGAAGTCTTAGACATCGATGATAGCGGACTGAACAAGCTAGATATGATTTTGATGGATATTTCAATGCCAGTACTTGATGGAATCAGTGCAACGAAAGAGTTGCGAGCCCGAGGCGCTGATATTCCAATCATTGCGTTAACGGCCAACGTCATGCAATCAGATCAGGAGGCTTACTCTGAAGCCGGCATGAATGGCTTCATCGCCAAACCGATCATTGCCAAGGAGCTTGATAAGGTATTGGCAAAGTATCAATTACTGATAGCTAAGAAATAAGAATGCTAGACACGCACTAAAACGCCGAGCTTGTATAAGCTCGGCGTTTTGGGTTTAGGCTTGATGAAATCAAGCCTAGTAATAAACACCATGTTTTGAAGTACCAGGCAAACTGACCATTTGCTGCAGTACTTAAAAAAAGGTGTTTATTACCTATTTTATGGTAAATAACGAATACTGTTAAATTGTACAGTGCTTCGAAGCATTGCTGTCGAGCAAAAGAAAAGCAGGGGAAACCAAGAGATAGCCATAACTGCTTATATCTATATTTAGAGAAACCCTATTTAACATAAGGTACATAATGCGCACTGGGAAGGGTTTGAGTTTTATAGCTGGGTCTAATCTGGTTCATGGCCTTCAAACACGCCTGAATCAAGCATTTCGTTGTAAAGCTCAGGCGTTAACTCTACCAAATCATAATCACCGTAATCAGTTGCACAGCTGACTTTAAGTGCCTCCCAAGATTTGAATGTGTAAAAACCATCTTGCTCAGTAAATGTAGAAATCATTTCTGGAGTTACTTCATCAAAGTAAACTTTAGTTTCAGTCATACCCACAGCACTCTTGTTTGCGGCTAATTATAATGCCGGCTCCAATGGTTGGATCATCATGCCAAACCGTTTAAGTTCAATGCTACCAAACTTGTTCACGATAAAACTAGAGCTATGAACGGTATAATTACCTGCCGGATACGCTGGCTGGCTTTCTTGTAATTGTACTTTCATCAATGTCGGGAAACGTCCACCCAAATGAGCATAAGCATCCTGCTCATAGATTGTTCTTGGAGGCTTTCCATCTTTGCCAGGATTGTTCGAGATGACTCATAACATGCATTTTTGTAGGCTCCTACAGGCAGCCGCTCCTTTAATGATTTCCCTGTCATCGTATGAACTCGATAATTTGAACTGTGTCACCGTCGCTACCTGAAAATCTCAAGGCGGTGGTTTCAAGTTTGAGCTGTTCACCTGCGGCCAACTACCAACCCTCGTTAATGACTTTCCGTGAGTGTTTGCTAAGTCTGCTTTCATTAAAATGTGACAGTGTGATGCATTGGCATTTATTGGTGAAATACCACTCTTAATGGGTAGTTTGCGGGCTGAAATGCCGTCACCACCCACGGGTTTGGTCAAAATTGGCGTAGTTGCATAGACTCTAACCGCCTGACCACTTTCCAATTTCACCCTTGGTAGCTCTGTAATCACAACCTGCTGCCCAGTAACAATGCCACTTGTGGAACTGGCCGATGTTCACCTGCTGGTTGAGTGACAGGGTCACGGTTGGCGTTTGGGTGATAGCAACTTCCTGACCATCCGTTGGCGGAATGTAGCGACCAAAACCAACCGCCCCCGCCTCGCCCATGTACTCAACGGTAATCGCCACATTCGGTAGCAATCAACACTGATTCAGTAAACGCCTCGATATACAGAAACTCGTCCACGCTGGAACATGTTGATGGAGTGCGGGCCGAACTTGCGCCCTAGCCAGACATACCAACCACATAGACATGATGATTACTCAGCGCATTGTTTTGGTTGATAGGTTGTAGTTTCAAGCGGCGGCCTGTTTCGCTTTCTTGGCAAGTTCAGCATCTTTAATCTTGAGGCTACGCACCTGCATATAGCTAGACAGACCAAGCATCCCAATGGCAGCTACAGCCATGATTTCATCCATGTATTTAGCTAACCAAGGTGGCGGATTACCGCCGTATTTCACGATAAGCGGTGTTATTTTTCGTGCTACGTTTTCAGCTTGTTGTGGGTCAAATTCAAAGTTATGGTGCACCATGGTCTGCTCGATAGTCATCAAGGCCACCATGTCACTATTGATCTAGCCAAACATCCGTTCAGTATGAACAAGGCAAGATACTGCTCCATAAAACAATAACTCGTTCAAAAGTCCTAGTTTTGTTTGCCTACATTCCACCTGCAATTGTCGGGATGGAAGCCTGCGGGGCTTCCCATTTCTGGGCTCGAGAACGGTTTAACTCACCAATGCATCGATAATATACTGCTGATGGCTGCTAAGGTAGTTAATGTCTGTCAGATAAGCCAAATGATGCCCATCGTTGATATTTTCGATGAAAGCTTGGTTACCATTACTGACTTCATTGTGCATATGGTCGACCAAAGCTTGAATCCTGTCGATCATTGCATTCACTAAACCCAAGCGGTCAACGTCAAGCAAACCATAAGCATCACAAAACTGCTTGGCTCTTATCGACTGAGATGCTAAGTCACCCATTGCATCATATTCATGAGTTTTAAATGGAGCCCAGCAGTACAAAGCATAAGCGATATCCCAAGTTCTCGGTGCTGGGTGCGCAGTATCAAAATCAATAATCCCCACTGTTTCTGAGCCCATCAGCGAAACATTGTAAGGCGCATAATCCCCATGACAGATAACTTCTGTTGGCTCCCGACTTGGAAGCATCCACTTCATTGGTTGGTTCGAATGTTTTGATAAAAACGAACTAGATGCATCATGGTATAAGCGAAGAAGTTTTGCAGCAGAAGTCAGTGCTTCAGTCGTAGCGATATTACCTTTCAGCGGATAATTGAAAACGTCGCCTTCCACGTAAGACAATATCTCATTATTTTTGCCGTCGAAACCGTAAGGCTTAGGTGCCGAATTAAAGCCGTGTTCGGCAATATGTGACAACAAAAACTGTACAGTTTCAGACCACTTGCCACGTGGTCGATAAATCTTATTATCAGAGCGAAAAATATGACCTTCGCGTCCACCTTGAAGCTCTTCCATCGATATCCTTATGTGTAATTTGTCTTGTGCTTATAACGCCGCTACAAGTTGTCCGCCCCAAAAGACCACCGTAAACAGACAAACAACCCATACCAAAAATGTTCCGTGGTAAAGGCCTTGATACTTATTGAGCCTTCTCCGACAGCATAGCCATCAGAAGGCGACTAAACCCAATATGGAGAAGACTCAGTAAGATTTTATAACCAACAGTGCGATTATTACTGCGGGATTGATCTAAATGCTCGCATTTTCTATGTCTGCATACTCGATAATCTCGGTAAAAAATCGTCCTAAGAAGATCATGCTGACACAGATGAATTACTGGGCGCCCCTGCGTCTATCAATATTGTGGTTGGTGTCGAGTGCATGCATTGCTTAGAGGTGGTAATTACCCTATTTGTGTTATTTGTTGTGGATCAAATTAAAAGTTATGGTGCATTATGCTTTTATATGAAGCACCAACCCAACGCATAACTGACATCCGTAGAGATTTTACGAGAACAACCTCTTATGGGTGTACAACGAAACAGTATCCGTGGGCGATGACTCATAATTCCATAGATTTCCATGATCGTACCTCATGGGGTACTCATGCAGAAAAGTTGAGATTAAAGCATAAAGTTAGAGTGCTGAAGTTCAGCCACCAGCAGTAAAAAATGCAATCCAGATCGAATCGGCAGATAGAGTCACCTATATTTCTGTCTAACGCGGCTGTGCGCTATTGTCCCCTTTTTAGAACACACAAAAAGCCTTACTTTTTTATATCGCTTAAAGCTGATTATAATTAACGCATGAAAAAATTATAGTGCACTAGCATGTGGGTTCTGGCAATAGAGATCACAATATGGTTCATCTTCAGACAAGTTGATCGTATATTCTCCCTATCATAATATATATTAATACCATTCCCGCTTAACCAAACGACTTAACGCTACATGGGTATAGAAGAGCTTTGTTGTTGTACTTAGCAAAAATACGATGAGTTTAAGGAAAAACCAGTATGAATAAGTTTCTCATCATTGAAGATAATAAGATGATGGCCAAAATCATGGCCGAGCTGCTAAGAAAAAGCGTCCCTATCCAAAAATTACATTATGCGCCTACCGCACAGCAAGCCTATACCGCTTTGCTTAAAAATACAGTTGATTGTGTTTTTCTCGATCTGAATCTGTGCAAACCTTTAGACGGTATTGATGTATTACAATATATCAAAACACAATATCCTTCTCTTCCCGTGGTTATCGTAACGGGTGACAGCGACATTGATACCGTAAAACGGGTCATTTCCCATAAACCAAACGACTACTTGGTCAAACCGCTTTCGATGCAAAAAATTCAACGTTGCCTTGAAAAGCTGGATATACTCCTATTGAGTGAAGATTAGTTCATTCCACCCGTTACAACGTAATGGATAAACAACGTATTTAACTGTCGCTCAACCCTATTTCTTAAATGAAAGCTTAGCTCCATCAAAAATAAGCTTACTCATTAACTCCCTCACAGCTTGCTGACCGAGATCATCAAACTCGATGCCAAGCTGTTTATTCCCCCCCATCAGCTGATGATTACAGACTTTCCCCGATAGCGGATACATTAGTTCCGTACTAGGATGAACTATTTCAATCGCCAAATGACTATTGATCTCTATCGTTGGACCATTTGCTTCTAGATAGAAACTGCAACCGGAGCTAGACAGATCTTTTAGAACCACATGCACCACGCGATTGGGTAGAACGATTTTTCCCTCGAGGCTAACGTTATAACGCGGTTCTTTTCTTAACTGGACAACGTTTATCTGAGGAGGAATATCAACAACTAACAGCGGAACGGGATCTGTAATAATATGGCTGAGCTTGGTTCTTACATTAACCAAAGCCCCTTCACCTTTTTCAGAAACAGCCTTAATGGTCACCCGATAACCGAGCTGGAAAAATTGCTCTCTTTCAATCTTTGTCACCTTTGGCAGTTCGATAAACAGCTTATCTTTACCATTGGTACCAATAAACACTGAACTCACCTGATAGAGCTGCCCTACCGGTGTTTTAACGCTCAGTGTAATCTCGCTCCCATGAGAGACTTCCATTAATCCTGGTAGTGAAGGTTTAGATAGCTCCCTCGTACGACTTTCCATCGCCCGACGCTTTATCTGACTCAGTTGCTGGTTCACAAATATTCCTTACTACCTTTATCGCTTTATTAATGAATTCTAATCGTTGTCGAACAGTGTCTACAATAGCCTTCACCGCCAATTTATCGTGTATTGGCATTAAAACACTGCACACCATAGTTTTGCCCATTAGCTTCACACTCAGAATTGATAGCAAAATATATTTAACTCAAAGATACAGCCTCGAGAGAAAAGCATCAAAACCATTGACAAAAATATCAATCAACTCATAATGCTATCTTTTGCGCGTTATCTGCACATGGCTATTACAATAAGAGATATTGACCAGCACTATTATATGATCGAAGAGCTAAAGTCGATTACTGAGAGCAACGTCACAACCAAAGCGTTAATTAAAGGCGGTTATATGGCCGTTGAACTTGGAAAGCAATTAGAACAAGAGAAAGAAAATAGAATAAAAGCCGAGCAAGCCTTAAGCGACCTGCAACAAAAGATCCATCATTATCTAACCAGTCATCAGGCTTTAGTTGATATAGCCGGTTCCCATGCTAAAAGTACTCTAACGAAATAGACTTCCTCGAAGCCGAATAATTAACAGCTGTAGAATCGAAATTCTGCGGCTGTTTTGCAATATATCGATTTACTTTTCCGCCACCAGCGCAGCCTGCCACATTGGAATAGCTTTAAATGCCGCTTCCAAGTAAACCTGAAACAAACTAACACTAAGAGCAATATCATACCGTCATCCAAGAATCAGGCACCCTCACGGCCGTTAGCTTAGCCTCTACGGCTATTTTACCAATCCTTGTGGGTTCTCTGCCCCACAGCCAAAACAGTAATTCCCTTGAAACTGTTCCTGAAATGACAAACCGGAAGGTATTAATACCTCTGAGGCCTTATCCATAACTTCATCACCTGCATAAGATACCGCTAATGGTAACAAGTATATACGGCATTAAGGCCCTCGGAATTCGGCCGTGGAAAGCCATGACTTAAGGAGCCGTTATCTTACCACCAGCTCGGTAAAGCCTGTCGTAGCGTCAGGCTCACGGGTAAAAGACAAATCGGTATATTCTGCCAGGCAAACCTCTGCAGTATAAGACACCATAGAACCTTCCTGTAGGTGTCCGCCATAGACACGCCCTGATTTATCCGCCACGGAGATATGCAAATGAACATGCTCTGGCGTTAAGGTGCCACTTAGGGTGAGAATTTCTAGCGGCCCTGCTAGTTCGAGGCTCTCTGATTCATTGGCAAGCCGAATAGAGGCGTGGGAAAGGCAACCAACACAACTTAGCAGCGAGCCTGCTTTAATGTCTTGTTGTTGCACATACGCCAAAATGGACGACTTCAGGTCGGTACCGAGAGTTAAACGAAACGCGTGGGGTGTTAGCATATAGGTAATCTCTATTGATGTTAGATACAAAAAAGCTCCCCTGGCTGGAGAGCTTATTGTCTGCGAATCTAATCGACTTTAAGCGCGTCTTCCCCGCTTCTTTGAGCCGCCGTTATGCGGAAAAACATTGTGGATACGCTGCTTCACCTTGGCTGGCACCGTCTTTGAAAAAACCAGTTTGGTCGCAAAACGATTCTTATAGACTTTGATCTTGCCAGAAAACGGCTGCTTATGCGCGATATCTTTGCAGCCGGCCAAAAAGCCATTTGGGATCTGACCTTTCTGCTGAGTGAGTTTTCCCTCCTCAAAGGTCAGCACCATGATTGGCCGATCTTTAAACACCAAAATAAATACAACAATGGCAAGGACAATCACAAATCCCATAAATTCCATACTTGGCTCCTCTCTAAGTTCCTTTCATGCCTAGATCTACAAAATGGTAATTCAAAAGGTTTTGAGTAGATCTTCGTTTTAGCTAGAGGCTATATCTAGATTCTAGTTCTTTTCTTTACTTAGCCTATTCAAAATCAAGCAGTTCATGGAGATCATGCTTGAGATCCAATACCTGCTTACTTGCCACCTCCGTCTTGTTGGATTCACTCAACAAGTACTCAATGGTATCAGACAAGGTACAATCCAGCTCTTTGGATTTCTCCGCCAGCCTTTCCCAAACACGGTAATCAAGATCAATAGATTTTTTACGGGTATGAACTTGCTCGGCGTTGAAATGGCGCTTTCTCTTGGCGCGGATAGCTTGTTTAAGCTTTTTATCAAGCTCCGGTGACATATGGCTATCAATCCACTTTAGCACCTTGGTTGGTTCATGTTCGATAGATAAGAGGCCATCAACCGCTGCTTTTGCTTCACTGGTATCAATGTACCCGGTGATCGCTTCACCTTCTTTCCATTTCTTTACTAGATAATTCCATTTCCAACCGGCTTCAAGGTTTTCAAGCTGCTGATATTTCATAGTCGTCAGGGGTTCTCGATAAGTCTAAACTTAAGTAGTGACAGTGTAACTGTAAGACACCTAAAGCTCAATTCCATTTTGAACTTTAAGCATTTGTTTTTAAGTCGATCTCAACCAAATTGCAAATGAAGTCAATAACATTACACACTAAGCTATTATGCAGGCATTGATTCATTTATACTGCTGACCTTTTCACATTACGAAATAAAGCACACGCCCATGCATGAACAAAACTGGCGCTCGATGACTCCAGACTACTCTCAGTACCAAGCCATCCTTGAACAGTATGATGATCTTCTTCCCGCGACTACAGGAACCTTGCAAGATCGCCTATCAGATGCTGTGCGCCGGTTTACTGCTGTCGAACTTCAACCTCGAGTATTACGTATTACCGCACCTGATAATAAGGTTTACCGTGATTATGTCATTGAGCTGATTTCACAACAAGCTGAAGCCCACAATGAATCACCGGTCATCGTCGCTGGCGAGAATGTTACCGATCAAAACCTTTTTGGTGCCGTATATCCACCGATTGAAGAAAACAACATCAGCAAGCAGCAGGTAAAACATGGGCTTGTACACCAGGCCAACAATGGCTACTTAGTGCTTTCTGTCACGGCTATCCTAGCGAACCCAAGTTTATGGCCTCGTCTTAAAAGCATTTTGATGAATGGGACGCTGGAATGGCAAGCAGCCTCAAACAAGTCCTTGTACCCTCTGCCACCAGCAGAGCAGCTCAATATCAAACTGGTGCTGATTGGCGACCGTTACCTGATGGCTGAGCTGGAGAATGCCGAACCGGACATCTCTTCGGGCTTTACCATGTATGGCGAGTTCGAACAGGACTTGATCATTGACAAGGATAACCTTCCGCTTTATCTCGCTTACCTCAAAGCCATTATCAAGAAAGCCAAACTGCCAGAGCTGGCGGACTCACAAGCACTAGAGATGGTGCTAAAGACAGGCGCCCGTTACGCCGAAGATCAAACCCGCGTGCCGCTTTGCCCTATTTGGCACCAAAGCCTACTTTGCGAAGCCGCCCTTGAGTCGCAAGATCAGAAAATTACTGCCCAGCACCTGAGAGATTCAATACAGGCGCGTGAATATCGCGAGTCTTACTTGCCAGAACGTGCAATTGAAGATATCCATCACGGTCAGGTACTTATTGATTGCCAAGGTGAAGAAGTCGGTCAGGTCAACGGGCTGACTGTCGTTGAAGTACCGGGACACCCTCGCGCCTATGGCGAGCCTGCCCGAATTTCGTGTGTGGTGCACTTTGGTGACGGTGATATCTCGGATGTTGAGCGTAAAGCAGAGCTTGGCGGTAATATCCATGCCAAAGGTATGATGATCATGCAGGCATTTATCAGTACCGCATTGGATTTAGACCAACCTTTACCTTTCTCCGCCTCTATTGTTTTCGAACAATCGTATTCCGAAGTCGATGGCGACAGTGCCTCTTTGGCAGAGCTATGCTCACTCGTATCTGCGCTATCAATGCAGCCTCTTAATCAACAAATCGCTGTGACCGGTGCTGTTGACCAATTTGGCCGTGTACAGGCTGTAGGTGGCATTAACGAAAAGATCGAAGGTTTCTATCAGGTTTGTGCATTCCGCGGCCTAACGGGTAACCAAGGTGTCATATTACCGAAAACAAACATGACTAACCTATGTCTCAATGATGAAATCCTCGATGCCATCAAAAACGGGAAATTCCACTTGTGGAGCGCAGAAAGTGTTGATGATGCTCTACCACTACTTACCGGCCAAGCCTTCCGCAGCGATGATCAGGATGCAGAGACTCTATTGGCAAAGATTGCAGAGCGCATTGATATCTTCCATAACGGTGAAATGGTGAAGCACATCGGTTTGTTAGCGCGCATCCGTAACTGGTTGGTCCAGAACTGATCCGAGTTGTTTGGCGTACATGTGTAAGCTAAATTGCCTCCATACTTTTTAAGGAGTTTTAAAGTCTGATGAAACGCCAGCAATCTTATAATTACGACGAACTTGTTGCATGTGGTAAAGGCGAACTTTACGGTCCAGCTTTCCCTTCCTTGCCATCTGACAACATGCTGATGATTGACCGTATTGTAAACATCTCCGATGAAGATGGTGACCACGGCAAAGGTTTCATCCATGCTGAGTTAGATATCCGCCCTGACCTGTGGTTCTTTGATTGCCACTTCAAAGGTGACCCTGTAATGCCAGGCTGCCTTGGTCTAGATGCCATGTGGCAGCTGGTTGGCTTCTTCCTTGGTTGGGCTGGCGGCGAAGGTAAAGGTCGTGCTTTGGGTGTAGGTGAAGTGAAGTTTACTGGTCAAATCCTGCCAGAAGCGAAAAAAGTAACCTATGAAATCCAGCTTAAGCGCGTTATCAACCGTAAGCTCATCATGGGTGTTGCCGATGGCCGTGTCTTGGTTGATGGTAAAGAGATTTACGTCGCAAAAGATCTGAAAGTTGGCCTATTCAAAGATACGTCAAACTTCTAAGCAACAGTAAACAAGCTATCAAAAAGTCGCCAATGGCGGCTTTTTTTGTATCTGGCTAGTGGCACTATGCCATTCAAGTACGTTCACGCAAAGTTACGCCGTCACCATATCAATATCAATGAATGCTGAACTAGCAGACATGAAGTGTTGGCTCATTGCCCATTGCCCCCAGCTTATCGCCATGGCCTGTAGAATAGAAAGAGCCCCTGTTCCTAATAGGGGCTCAATAAGGGAGATATGAAGGGAGGTTTATTATTTAAACAGGCCAGATTGCAGATCTTCTCGTGCTTCTCGCCAGCCACCTAGCCAGTTAGTACGGGCATCTGTCGCTTGATACGGACAGTCTTCACTGGAACGTCCATTTATGCCAGCTCTATAGCCTTGAGATTGTGCGCGTTCCAGACGATCCCGCTTTTGTCTCTTCATAAGTTCGATCCTCATCCTTATCATTTACATTCATTACTATTGCATAATGATGGAGATGTTGTGTCTCCACTATTAAGAATTAGCGAAACAGAAGCAGAGATCAACTACGAAAACAAAACAGGCTCACAAATTGTGAGCCTGAGTGTAATTTGACCAATCTTGACAAAAAATTACTTTCTTCGACGGAACCCTAGGAAGCCAAGGAAAGCCATTGCCAATATGCCAAGCGATCCACCACTACGTTCAATATTGGCTTCTGATTTAGGGCGCTCTTGAACTGTCGGCTCATCTGCGGCAGAAATTGGGACCAACTTAACAGCGACTGTACGTTCAATAGCATCCTCCTGTGCTCCGGCACAGAAAGAGTCTGTAGTAAGGTCATCATATGGCTGCTCCTTGCCATCTGTCCCTACACACTTATACGCAGTCGCTGAAATTACACCAGCATCATTAATGCCAGTTGCTTCAAAGATACGGTACATATTCGCTGTGCCGTTCTCATCACCGTCGTTGATCAAATCGTCAAGGAAATACACATCACCTTTCTTCAATGCAACTGAGCCTTCAATATCACCCATCGCATAGGTAAAAGCACGCTGGCGACGGAAACGACCGTCAACCTGATTCACCGACTCAGCATCTAAGCGACCAACAATTTGATCATTGTTATTTATTGCTCCTGGGTGACCATTGGCACCATTGAAGAACAATTCAGAGATGGAAGTATCCAAAAATGTCGGTGCATTTGGCTTCTCTTCGTTGTCATAAACAAACATACGCTCTACATATGAACGGTTATCAGAACGGAAGTTTTTCGCAACACCAATCACCTTATTATTCTTGTTTATACCGGTCGCAAGCGTATAGGTCAGCACACGGTCACCACTGCTTTCCAGTTCAAGGCCCGGTATCCTCGTTTTGGTGAAGCCCTCTTCAGTTACACTCGTCGCGTCTTCCGGAAGCTCCCAAATTGCCGCCCGCATCGCATAATAGTCATTATCATAACGATGGGTGGTAAACCCAACAACAACGGGTTGACCATTAACAAGCTCAACCGCTCGTGCTCCGGCTTGGAATGAACGGTCCTTGTTATCAGGGTCCAAAGTAGCTAGGTCATTCTTACTCAACAATTGCGCGTCTACGCTGCTGTCAGAATTTGCATCTACTGTCCAGAACACACCGTCATTGGCAAACACAGACAACTGACACTCTTTGGTACCGTAGAAGCTGTCTAGACCTTCTTCAAACCTTGTCGGACAATTTCTGAAAGCCGACTCACTAAAGGTAGGATCATCTCGGTCGCTACGGTTATTAGGCACCTTGTTGTCACTGTCACTAAAATCGCTTCGATCGTAAGACGCACTACCGACAACTAATAGCTGCTTTTCTTTAGTTGTAGGATCTTCATATTCAACCGCATCCCACGCCAAAGATTGACCTGCAGTTGTTGTCAGTGAATCCGTACCGGCTGGAGCAAGGCCTACCTTGTCATCACCAAGATTAACAAAACCACGCTTGTTAAACTGACGAGCATAGCGCTGGTTGTCGTAGAAGTAGGCACCGCTTGTCACACCCAAAGTATATTCGCCAACGGTATCGGCTGTGCCTTGAGCATTGATCACACTGTTAGTGGTTTTATGATTGCCTGAATCAACGATTGACCCCAATGCCGCTACGGCATCGGTATCATAATTAGTTTGCTCATCTGCAAAAGTTTCAACTGCAGAGAAGGATTCGAAACCACTAATAGCAGTCGCATTGGAGAAGTAACTCTTAGTCCAAGCTTCCTGCTCACGCACTAAACCGCCAAAACCTGTGCGGTCGCGAATATCATTGGTGTTGTAGCCTTTACCATAAAACTGGGTACGCGCCCATTCACGGCAAGTATTCGGGCCTAAATTATTGTCACAGTATCGGTATAGATCATCTTCATCGTTAACACGTTGAATATTATCAAGGATAAAGGGCACTTCATCACGATAATTGATGCCATCAGCACCAAAACGGCTTTCACCGAATACTGAATAGTCAGAATCATTACAGCTACCATCAAAACAGTTGTCACCGTCATCAGATGCAGTAATGCCTTGGCCATGAAAGGCTAAACGTTCAGTAATATCAGACTGATTAACCTCAGGGAAATACTGTTGAGAGGCGATGTTAGTTCCATCTGTCACTTCAACCACACGGTAAACAGCGGCGTTAGCGCCTGTCGCACCGGCTACCAAAACGGCCAGTGCTGACAATTTTAATGTCTTATGTTGCATTAAGCTTCCTTCTGCATTGCCTCAAGCTCTTCCCAACGTTCAAATGCTTGCTCAAATTCAGCTTCTGCTTCCGCCAAACGGTTCAGCGTGCCTTCAGTGTCATTTTTCACGTCCTGGAAGAAAGCAGGATCATTAATCAATTCCTGCAACTGCGCAATTTCATTTTCCAGTTCTTCAATTTTTAGCGGCAGATCTTCCAGTTCCTTCTGCAGTTTGTAAGAGAGCTTTTTACCTACTTTAGGACGTTCAGTCTGACGCTGCTTGTTCTCATCTTTTTTCTTTTCTGCCTCTATGTCGGCAGCGTGTGCCTTCGCCCTTAGGCTCAGCGAATTAGCACGTTGTTCCTGGGCATCGTGGTAGCCACCAACATATTCATCAATGACACCGTTACCTTCGAAAATCCAGCTTGTTGTCACTGTATTATCAACGAACTGACGGTCGTGGCTCACTAACAACAAAGTACCCTGATAGTTGGCAAGAATATCTTCCAAAAGTTCCAATGTTTCGATATCTAAATCATTGGTTGGTTCATCTAGCACCAATAAATTATTAGGCTTAAGGAAAAGTTTCGCCAACAGCAGGCGGTTTTTCTCTCCACCTGATAGCGCTTTAACCGGGGTACGGGCACGACGTGGATGGAACAAGAAGTCCTGAAGATAGCCGAGGGCATGGCGCGTGCGGCCGTTCACCGTCACTTCTTGCTTACCGTCAGCCAGGTTGTCCATGACTGTCTTTTCAGGGTCCAAGACTTCGCGATACTGATCAAAGTACGCTACATCTAGTTTTGTACCACAATGAAAGTGACCCTGTGACTGAAGATCACCCAGCATAATTTTTAACAGCGTACTCTTACCACAACCATTGGGACCGATGAGTGCAATACGATCACCGCGCATAACATTGAAGCTGAAGTCGTTGATGATTGGTTTGTCACCATAGCTATAACTAATATGCTCGGCCTCAAACACGATTTTGCCCGAGCGCTGCGCATCTTGAAGTTGCATGTCGGCCTTGCCTACCACTTCACGGCGCTCGCTGCGTTCACGACGCAACTGTTTCAGTGCCCTAACCCGTCCTTCGTTACGAGTTCGGCGTGCTTTGATCCCCTGACGGATCCACACTTCTTCTTGCGCTAGCTTTTTATCGAACTCAGCATTTTGCTCGGCTTCTACCCGAAGCATCTCTTCTTTATCTTCGAGATACTGATCGTAATCACCAGGGAAAGACGCTAGCTGGCCACGGTCGAGGTCGACGATTCGGGTTGCCATCGAGCGAATAAACGCACGGTCGTGCGAGATAAAGATGATCGAGCCTCTAAACTCTTTTAGGAAGCCTTCTAGCCATTCAATAGTAGAAACATCCAAGTGGTTAGTCGGCTCATCAAGTAGCAAGATATCAGGGTCACAAACCAGTGCGCGCGCTAATGCGGCTTTACGCTGCCAACCACCGGATAAATCTTTGAGCAATGTATTTGGCTCTAACTGAAGATGCTCCAACACCGATGAGATCTTGTTATCGAATTGCCAGGCATCAGCATGATCAATTTTTTCTTGCGCTCGACCTAATTTTGCGAAATTAGACTCAGAAGGATCATGGGTGATCAAATCCAACAGGTGGTGGTACTCTTTCAATACCTGCCCTATTTCTGCTAGACCTTCTGAAACATAATCAAACACGGTCCCTTCTGCATTACGAGGAGGATCCTGCTCTAAACGCGAAACAACCAGCTCGGACTCACGCTGAATACTGCCATCGTCAAGCAATACATCACCGGCAATCACTTTCATCAAAGTGGATTTACCAGCACCGTTACGGCCGACCAGACAAACACGCTCTTTCGGCTGTAGAAGAAATTCTGCTTTATCAAGCAGCGCGTGATCACCGTACGCCAATTGGGCGTTACTAATATTAATTAATGCCATTGTTGTTTAACCATAGTGCCAACTCATTAGCATCGAAGGGCCAACCGAGTTCTGGGCTGTTTGAGTCTGAATCAGGATTAAGAATAGAGAGCACAGGAATTGTGACGCCGTAACGAGAAAAAAGCACGTCATCAAAGGCGATATCCACCACTTGAACGTGCTCTTTTACACCGGCTTGTACGAGCAGGCTATAAGCCTGCTCGCAAAGATGACACCCTTCTGTGCTATAAAGCGTGATTAGCACTTAATCTTCCTTGTGGGTAATGATCCAGCAGTTATGAATCTGTTTGTTGCGACTAAAGTCCATTGGCAACGTTTTATCAGAAATGTTCTTCGCTTGTAAGCCAAGTTCTTCAAGTTTCTCGATGTCCATCTTGAACTGACGCTTATTATTCGAAAAAACTATTTGACCATTTGGTCTTAGCATACGTTTTAGGTTCTCAAATAGCATGATGTGATCACGCTGAACATCAAAGCTCTGCTTCATTCGCTTCGAGTTTGAGAACGTTGGCGGATCAATGAAGATAAGATCAAAGTCACCATCCGCTTCTTGCAACCATTGCAGACAATCCGCTTGAACAAACTGGTGCTGAGAGCCCACTTGGCCATTAAGCTCCATGTTCTCTTGTGCCCAACGTAAATAAGTATTGGACATATCAACAGTTGTTGTTGACTTCGCACCGCCACAAGCAGCGTGACACGTTGCGGAACCCGTGTAAGCGAACAAGTTAAGGAAATCTTTACCTGCAGCCATTTTACCAAGCTGCTTACGCGTCACCTTGTGATCAAGGAACAAGCCAGTATCAAGGTAATCGTATAAATTAACCTTCAGATCAACGCCGTACTCATTCACAATCATGTGGCGTTCAGCACTAGAAAGCTTCTGATACTGACTCTTACCCTTCTGGCGCTCACGCACTTTTAGGATAACCTTGTTGTTTTCAACACCGGTTACCTGAATCGTTGCGCGCATGATATCCATCAAACGGCGACGTGCTGTCTCTTCCGGAACCGTTTTAGGTGCCGCGTATTCCTGAATAATCAGGAAGTCTTTATATTTATCGATCGCTGCATTGTAGTTTGGTAGATCAGCATCGTAGAGGCGGTAACACTCCAGCCCTTCTTTCTTTGCCCACTTGCTTAGCTTGGTAATATTCTTCTTCAAGCGGTTTGCAAAATCTGGTGCGACTTCTTTCTCTTCGACGCGCCCTTCAGCTTCACCTTCAACATGCTTAACACCACCGGCTGTGATCTGGTATGTTTTCAGCACACAATCCAGCGCACCGTTGCTCAATTTGAACTGCTTGTCTGCACGCATACGCAAACAACTTAACAATTCATTAGAAGATGAATACATTGAAGCGGTAGAGCCGGCGAAAGCAAGCTTCAAACGGTTACCTAGTTCACTGTACAGAGAGACCAGTTCAGGCGTTGTCCCCATACGCTCACCATACGGAGGGTTACACAGGATGACACCTTCAGAGAACCCCTCTGGGCATGTAAGCTGAGTCGCGTCACCATATTCAAAATCAATCAGATCTTTAACACCGGCACGACCTGCGTTATCGCGCGCGATAGAGAGAACGCGGCGGTCCATTTCACGACCAAAAAACTTAGTTGTGACATTTGCAGGACCACGACGGGCTTTTACCTTCGCTTCAGCGTGAATTTCAAGCCAACCTTCACGGTCAAAGTCTTTAATCGCCTCAAAGCCCCAACGTTGACGTTTGATACCTGGCGCAATATTTGCCGCGATCAGCGCCGCTTCAATAAGCAAAGTACCCGAACCACACATTGGGTCTAGCAATGGCTTCTCTGGCGTCCAGCCAGACTTCATCACCAATGCCGCCGCATGGGTCTCACGCAATGGCGCTTTACCTGCTTCGCTACGGTAACCACGCTGATGAAGACCGCTACCGGCCATATCAAGGCCCAGTACACCTTTCTCACCAGACAGACGCATGTGGATACGTAGCTCTGGGCGTTCACGATCAATGCTTGGACGACGTAAATCAGCCTTGGTAAAGCGATCGACAATGGCGTCTTTCACTTTCATTGCACCGTACTGGCTGTTACGGATTTCACGGTTGGTACCATTGAAGTCAACAATGATACGGGTGTCACTACCAAAGTAATTTGGCCAGTTAATCGCAGCCGCACCTAAATACAAATCCATGTCATCACGAACGTTAAATTCGCTCAGTACCAAGATGATGCGCGATGCTACTCGCGTCCATAAACAGCATCGGTAAGCCGTTGCTTGCTCGGCCTTAAAACGGACGCCAGCATGTACAACCTGAACGCTGTCAGCGCCAAGTTTCGTAAGTTCTTCTGCAAGGAGGTTTTCAAGACCTCGTGAAGTGATAGCTAAATATTGATTCATGGATTTCTTTTCACACTTATGTTGCGGTGAATTATAACTGAAAACCCAGTAAATACCTTGTCATAAAAGGTGCTAACTCGGTTATTTAGCTAAAAAAACAGCAATCAAATGCAACTACACGTCACATTACTCTCCGCTTCTAGACTTTGATGCCGCCGAGTACCTGCGCCTTTGCAAATAACTAAGGCCCAACTGACGTTTCCTCATGTGCACAATGTAAGAAAAGCTATTATCCACAAGTGTAAACAACCGTTCGTGAAATACCGCATATAACACCAGCACCATTATCCCCCACAGGAAACAAACCATCGTCGCCACTTAAGATCAACAACTTACAGTTATACTTTTTCTGCAAATAAACCATTCAAAGTCGGTACTGACTAACCTGCAAACCTTTCAACCCTATACGGTTAACCCTAACCATTAGCATTCTTTCTTTTTGGGAACTAATGCTCATGAGGATATAATAAAAACCTACGACAGCTTGTTGCTGGCAGGTGATTTTATTACATGAATGAGGAAATTGAGGAAGTTTTTTTCATTTCACAGTGTTTTCAGGTGCGAAATTACGGTGTTTTTTTGCCCACCACCGATGAAATGAGGTAGAAAAAAAATGATAAAAAGATAAATATTTTAGACTTGTGTCACCAATAATGACGCTTTATTAAACAGCTAAAATAAGAAAAGGCTTATTCTGGGTTCATGTATTCTTCGCATCCCTTTAAGCGATACCCTTCTAACGAATAGTTTTATTGAGAAATCAGCAGCAAAAATACCAATAGTCTATCTCTTATCTAACGAAACGGCCCCGCAAGACCCCTTTTCAAATAACAAGGTAAATCCACACTCACACGAGGCGATTCTGAAGTGGTCAAGTGAAATTGGCCACGGTCTTAGAGTCATTCCAGAATAACCGTTCTGACTCATTTGGCGTCAGGCC
>NZ_JANEYT010000047.1 GCF_024357955.1 Photobacterium pectinilyticum | reverse complement strand
CGATACATGGATGTGACTGAAGAACTTAACGAAAACAGGATGTTAAGTCTTCAGCAACAGTTAAAAGGAACATAGCGATACCTATACCAAACACAGTAAATAATGAATTATATCTAACACAAATAAAAAGCCAGACTGAGAACAGCCTGGCTTTTACAATTCAAATCAATTTGCGTTTACATCGTCGGCATAACAAAGCTGCTGCTGTGCTGCTCAAGACGAACACTGGCAGGCCAACGGCTAGTGACTGTCTTCATTCGGGTATAGAAGCGCACCCCGTCGTTGCCATGTACATTCAGCGGACCGAATACTGAGCGCTTCCAACCACCGAAGCTATGGAAGGCCATTGGGACTGGAATTGGCACGTTCACTCCAACCATACCAGCCAGTACATCTTCACTGAATTGACGGGCAGTTTCACCATCGCGGGTAAAGATAGCGGTACCATTACCGTATTCATGGCGGTTAATAAGCTCAAGGCCAGTCTGATAATCCGGTACACGTACAATCGCTAGGACTGGGCCGAAGATCTCTTCTTGATAAATGGTCATTTCTGGTGACACATTATCGAACAGTGTTGGCCCGACAAAGAAGCCGTTTTCATGGCCTTCAATGCGAATATCACGGCCATCAACAACCAGTGAAGCCCCTTGCTCTACACCTGAAGTAATATAGTCACAGATCTTCTGTTTATGCTGAGCTGAAACAACTGGGCCCATATCATTTTCAGGGCCATCAACCACACCAGGGCCCACCTTCATCACATCAATTTGTGACTTCAGTTTATCAATAACCTGATCAGCGGTTTCATCACCAACGGCAACCACAACGGATAATGCCATACAGCGCTCACCAGCAGCACCATAAGCTGCGCCCATGATAGCGCTTGTCGCCATATCCAAATCAGCATCTGGCATCAGGATACAGTGGTTTTTCGCGCCTCCAAGCGCTTGGCAACGCTTACCGTGTGCAGAGGCTGTTGAATAAATGTACTCAGCAATGGGTGTCGAACCAACAAAACTTACCGCTTGAACGCGTGGATCAGTAAGCAGCACATCAACAGATTCTTTATCACCATTGACGACGTTAAATACACCATCAGGCAAGCCAGCTTCTTTCAATAATTCTGCAATAACCAGGCCCAATGATGGATCTTTCTCTGATGGTTTCAGTATAAACGTATTACCTGTTGCCAATGCAACTGGGAACATCCACATTGGTACCATTGCCGGGAAGTTGAATGGCGTAATACCGGCACACACACCCAATGGCTGCATCAACGAATGGCTATCCACGCCGGTTCCCACGTTTGCTGAGTGCTCACCTTTCTGCAGGTGTGGAATACCACAGGCAAACTCAACCACTTCAAGACCACGCGTCAATTCACCGACTGCGTCAGAATAGACTTTACCGTGCTCGTTAGAAATCAAACGAGCTAACTTATCCATGTTCTGCTCTAACAATGCTTTGAAGTTGAACATTACGCGGGCACGTTTTAGCGGTGAAGTTTTAGCCCAAGCAGGGAATGCTTTATCTGCCGCTGCAACAGCTTCAGCAGTTTCGGCCGCAGAGCTTAGAACCACCTGACGAGTTTGCTCGCCTGTCGCCGGGTTAAATACCGGTGCAAAGCGCTGGCTGTGGCTTTCGCTGATCTGCCCCTGAATGAAGTTTTGAACTGTTTCCATTGATTTTGCTCCTGTCATTACTCTTGGCCTTCGCCAGTTAATAGCCCGGCCTCGCGAGCAAGTTTTTGTAAATTGTTAAAACCTAAAGTTGCATACGTCATTGGGTGAGCAATGGAAGGATCCTGCTCTGCCTCTACAACGCACCAACCTTGATAATTCGCTTTCTTCAGCTGCTCGAATACCGCTGGGTAATTTACGCAACCATCACCCGGTACCGTGAATACGCCATCTAATACCGCATTTAGGAAACTGGTATTTCGGTTCTGTGCACTGGCCAATACATCAGCTCTTACATCTTTGGTATGAACATGGTTGATACGATGAGCCCAACGCGTTGCGACCAGTACTGGGTCAGCACCTGCGAATGTCAGGTGGCCGGTATCAAGCAGCAAACCTACCTCATCACTGGTGTACTCCATCAAGTTATCGATATCGTCAGCGGTTTCGATAACCGTACCCATGTGATGGTGATAAGCAACTTCGACACCTTGGCTTTTGGTGTATTTGGCAAACTCACTGAGCTTCTTACCATATTCTTGCCACTTGTCAGCAGGGAACTTAGGGCGCAAACGCACTGGTGTGTCTTGTAGACCGTGGATACAATTGGTCACTTCAGCGAATACCATCACCTTGGCACCCAACTCACGCAATAATGTTAAATGTGATTGTACGGCTTCAATTTCTTCTTCAACCGTACGGGTTAGCAGCTCACCGGAGTACCAACCAGAAACCAACTTAACATCATGATTCGCTAAAATTGGCCCAAGTACGCTGGCTTCACGCGGAAACTTATTCCCTAGCTCAAAGCCTGCAAAACCGGCTTGACGACCTTCTTTCAAACACGTCTCAAGCGGTGTTTCTGCCCCCAGAGATGGCAAGTCATCGTTGGTCCAAGTCAGTGGATTGATACCTAGTTGAACAGTCATGCTTATTCTCCTTAAATAACTTGCTGTTGTTTGGCGATTTCATACTGTACTCTGGCCGCACGTACTTGTTCACGCTCAGACACTTCCGGCACCGCAACTTCCCACCATGAACCACCGGATTCAGTCGTACTGAGAGGGTCGGTCGCCAGGGTAATGACATAAGTAGACGTGGCCAGCTTAGCTCGCATCAAGGCTTGTTCAAGCTCGGCGATACTAGCAACTTGTTCTGCCTGCGCCCCTAACGAACGGGCATGGGCTGCAAAGTCAGTTTTCGGTGCGCCTTCTTCGACAGTGTTGCAATCTTTAAGCAAGTTATTAAACCCAGCCCCACCACAAGCATGTTGAAGGCGGTTAATACAACCGTAACCACGGTTGTCCAACACCACCAGCACTAGCTTGTGACCTAACATAACCGAAGTGGCTATTTCAGAATTAAGCATGAGGTATGAGCCATCACCGATCATGATGAAAACTTCAGAATCTGGTTTAGCCATCTTGACGCCAAGCCCGCCAGCGATCTCATACCCCATGCAAGAGAAGCCGTATTCAAGGTGATATCCCTTGTCATAGCGGGTACGCCATAACTTATGCAATTCGCCAGGTAAGCCACCCGCGGCACAGACAACAATGTCTTTTTCATCAGCTGCACGGTTAACCGCTCCAATCACTTCGGCATCGGTCGGCAGTTCAGTTCCACGGTCGGTCATAGCAATAGAAACGGTTTCGTTCCACTGCTGGCGAAGTGTCTCTGCTTTCATTTTCCAATCAGCAGCAACCTGCCAATCTGCTAATGTTTGCGTCAGTTTAGGAAGCGTCACCTTAGCGTCAGCAACCAATGGCGTTCCGTAGTGCTTAGTGGCATCAAAGCCGTTCACATTCAACGAGACTATTTTTGCATCAGCCTTAAACAAGGCTCTAGAACTTGAGGTAAAGTCCTGCAACCGACTTCCCACAGCAATAATGACATCAGCTTCTGCGGCCATCGTGTTCACAGCGGCTGAACCTGTAACACCTATGGAGCCAAGGTTCGATGAGTGATCCCATGGCAAGGCCCCTTTACCTGCCTGAGTTTCACCAACAGGCAGCTCATAAGTTTCAACAAACTCACGGAATTGCTCTAAAGCCCCGGAATAGTGGATCCCGCCACCAGCAATAACCAACGGCTGTTTTGCTTGTTTAATTAATTCAACAGCTCCGGCCAATTCTTGCTCATCGGCACCCGGACGGCGCACTCGGTGGATTGTCTCTTTGAAAAAATGCAACGGGTAATCAAAAGCCATGGTTTGAACATCTTGCGGGAGCGCAATGGTTGCAGGGCCGCACTCAACCGGATCGGTCAGCACTCGCATCGCTTGCGGCAAGCTGTTCAATAACTGCTCTGGACGCGTAATACGATCAAAGAAGCGACTAACCGGTTTGAAACAATCATTCGGCGTAATTGTTGCGTCACTCCAGTCCTCAACCTGTTGTAATACAGGATCTGGTTCACGGGTAGCAAACGTATCTCCAGGCAGAAGTAGGACGGGTAGACGATTGACATGCGCAAGAGCAGCCGCTGTCACCATATTCAATGCACCGGGACCAACCGATGTTGTGGCAGCCATCATTCGCTGGCGATTATTGGCCTTGGCAAAAGCAATCGCACTATGCGCCATTGCTTGTTCATTATGAGCACGGTATGTCGGCAAAGTTTCATTGGCGTGGTAAAGCGCTTCCCCTAGCCCTGCTACATTGCCGTGACCAAAAATAGCAAACACGCCTGCAAACATGGATTGAATTTCACCATCAACGTCCACCTTTTGCGCCTGTAGGTATTTAACTAATGCCTGAGCCATTGTCAGCCGTACAGTATTAATACTCATTGTCTGCTCCTTTAGCCACGCTGACGCCACATAGTGATTAAGTTGTGATAGTTCTGCTTAATCTGTGCAATCAAACCAGCATCATCAATCTCATTGGCTAGCCACTGACGAGAAGGTTGGCCAAAAATAGTCCTGCCAACGGCAAAGCCTTTTACAACACTGGCATTCGCCGCCGCATTAAAGCCTGCTTTCAATTCATCTTCTGGTGCATCCAAACCCAGTAACACAACACCACGGCAGTGCTTATCGCGAGCTTGGATCAGTTCACTGATGTCCTGCCAAGATTCAGCAGCCATCGGCGGTAGTTTCCACCAGTCAGGTTTAACACTTAAGTTGTAAAAACGCTGCATGGCACGCAGGTATAACGCATCGGAGCGTTCCATATCAGCAGGCAATATAATTTCCAACAGTAATTCATGGCCTGTTTTGCAGCACGCTTCATACACTTCACGCACTTGCTTCTCCTGCTCAAGGCGCAACGTATGATGATCATCTGGGTGGAAGAACACCAAGCACTTCACAACATGCTCTAACGGCCAATCAATTAGCTGGGACCCAATATTGCCGTGCTCCAACTCAAGTGGCCGGGAAGTAGGCAATTCTATTGGGCGACCAATCCACCAACCTTCACCGGTAATGTCATTCAAGACATCTTGACCGAATGTACTATCACACAGCAAACCCGCTTTTCCATTAAGCCCTGCTTCTTCAGCGACTTCACGGCCAGCTTGTAAAATGATTTTTTTCAGTGCTTTAACTCGACGAATATCGGCATTGGCTTCACGTGCCATATCAACAAACTGGATACGGTGGTCAAAAGCCAATACGCATAATTCGTCCCACTCTTTATCACGGGTAGTGACGCGGTGAAGATGATTCAATCGGCCATCAAGATCCGGACGTGGAACGTCATTGGCACGAGTCAAATAGTCATCCAACTCTTCTTTTGAAGGCATCGCTGGCGCACAACCATGACGTGACACCACCAAGGCACCGCAAGCATTGGCATAAGCACAGGCTTTCTCCCAGCCTTCCTCGTTAAGGTATCCACGCAACAGGCCCGACATAAAGGCATCACCCGCACCGAGCACGTTCAGCACATCAACGCGAACCCCTTCAACGGTGATCCCTTCATCAAGATCATGAGGAATATCATCAGTAAATACTGAGCATCCCAAAGGGCCACGTTTACAAACTAACTCGGCCTTGCTGACTGCTCGCACCGCCTTGAGTGCCTCCACCGTATCGGTTGAGCCTCCGGCAATGTGGAATTCTTCTTCGGTGCCAACAATTAGGTCGAACAAACCCAGAACTTCCTGAAGTTGTTCCGTCACCTGACCTGATTCAATAAAACGAGTTTCACCATCACCAAGGTGGGTTAACCCCCAAAGGACAGGGCGATAATCAATATCAATCGCGGTTTTAACGCCATGTTTGCGGGCATAACGCAATGCCGTCAGTACAGCTTCACGGGTATTAGGGTGAGACAAATGAGTACCGGTGATCGCTAGGCAACGGGCTGAGGCAATATACTCTTCATCAATATCATCAGCAGTGATTGCCATATCAGCACAGTTATCGCGGTAAAAAATCAGTGGAAAGGTATCTTCATCTTTAATGCCGAGAATAACCAAAGCAGTTAAACGTTCTTCATCGGTAATTAAATTACTGGTATCAACACCCACACGCTGTAACTCTTCTCTTAAGAAGCGACCCATGTGCTCATCACCAACTCGAGCCAGCATAGAGGACTTCAGCCCCTGCCTTGCTGTACCATAGGCGACGTTGCCTGATGATCCACCGAGATACTTAGAGAAAGTGCCCATATCCTCAAGGCGCGCACCAATCTGCTGGCCATAGAAATCCACGGCAACTCGCCCCAAACAAATAAGATCCAATTTCTTATTGCTGGTATTCATCCTTTCCACTCCTTCCTTTAACCACTGCTGTAGTTAAAAATCGTTCTGATAATGGTTGAACTGATTTTGGCAATCTACGTTGAGAACAGCTATCTCAACGCTCACTATTTCGATACATTTATAATACGAAATATTCATTTCATTTTAAATGAAAAGTGAAATGAAATATGTGTTTTGTGATCAAGGTAGAATTTCCTCCCTCCAACAAAACATCAGTAAGAAGACGACGAGAATGAAAAATATTTTTCAAATTAAAGCAACATAACCGCAACACACTTGCGATATCACAACATTTCATTCCCCATCAACAAGTTAGCGAATAATAATGATACATGCGTCATATTTAGCTTTAAAAATCATAATTTTAGAGCATTTAGTAGCTATTAAGCATTGATTTCAGTGAGACTTGGTTAACAATTCTGTCATTTTCACTCAATCAGGGGTGGTTATTAATCGAGCACGAGCTTATAGTTGTTTACATAAAAATAATAAATTTATTTCAATCAACGTGAACATGCTTTCTAGAACCACGTTTCACTCTAGAAAGTTATTAGCACCAATTTACCGGTCTTTTGAAATATATATTTCACAAAAGAGAACGGTTAAGTGCACAATAATAAGGAGGCTACAATGCCGTCACTGATACATGGAATTACTTCTCTACTTACGAACTCTGTCTCGACGACAATGGTCCTAGCTAAAGGAATCCTACGCAAAGTTGCCATCATAGGCGCGGTGTTAACACTTGCTGCTTGTGGTGGTGAGGAAGGCGAAGCTAAAACAAAGATCGGCGTTGCTATCCCAAACTTTGACGATACTTTCATGGTCTACATGAAAGATTCTATGGCGGAGTACGCAAAGGAGTTGGGCGATGTTGAGCTCATTTTCGTCGATGCAAAAGAAGATACAGTGAAACAATTGGGTCAAATCCAAAACTTCATTGTCCAGCAAGTTGACGGTATCATTCTTGTTCCGGTTAATACTGATGCAACCCAACCAGTGACTGACAGCATTCAAAAAGCAGGCATCGAATTGGTATACCTGAACCGTCGCCCTGGTTACCTACCTGATGGGGTGTCTTATGTCGGCTCTAACGAAGTACGCTTCGGTGAAGAGCAGGCAAAATATGCAGCCTCGAAAACGGATGGCGGGAATATCGGTATCATTATGGGCATGATGACGGTTGAAGCCGCATTGCTTCGTACCCAAGGTGCAGAAGACTTCTTCAAAGACAAGCCAGAATACAACGTTACCCGTAAGCAAACCGGTCTATGGCAACGCTCGCAAGGCATGATCGTAATGGAAAACTGGATCAATTCTGGTGAACAAATCGACATCATTCTGGCAAACAATGATGACATGGCACTCGGTGCAATTCAGGCACTTCGTGCTGCAGGCAAACTAGATGACACCATCGTCGTCGGTGTTGATGCTACCCCAGATGGCATCATGGCTATTGAACAAGGCGCATTGGATGCCACCGTTTTCCAGGATGGTGTAGGTCAAGCCAGAGGTGCACTTGATGCTGCACTGAACGCTATCAATAAAAAGCCACAAGAAAAAATCACTTGGATTCCTGCTGAACTTGTAACCAAAGACAACCTAGCTGAATTCCAAGCTAAAGGTTAATTCATATCCCTCTCTGTAAATAACTTATCCGGCCCTACTCTGCGTTAGCGACGTAGGGCCTACTTTGGAGCAAATCAGTATGAGCCAAGTAATACTTGAGATGCGTGGTATTACCAAAACCTTTCCCGGCGTAAAAGCACTCGATAATGTGCAACTTACCCTGAAGAAAGGCCGCGTGATGGCGCTTATGGGCGAAAATGGTGCAGGGAAATCGACCTTGATGAAAGTGCTGTTTGGCACATATCAACGAGATACAGGTACAATTCGCTATCAAGGAGAACTCGTAGACTTCACAGGCGCAAAAGAATCACTGGAAAGTGGTATTTCAATGATTCACCAAGAACTATCCCCCATTCTTCACCGGAATATTGCTGAGAACATCTGGCTAGGCCGGGAGCCGATTAAAGGGCCATTGAAGCTCATTGATCATAAAAAGATGTTCGCCGATACCACAGACCTACTTCAGCGCCTTGACCTAGATCTGGACCCACGTACTTTGATGAGCGACTTAACAGTCGCAACAATGCAAATGGTTGAAATCGCCAAGGCTATTTCATTCAATTCAAAAATCATCATCATGGATGAACCGACTTCAGCGCTGACTGGCAAAGAAGTCGCCCACCTGTTCGAGATCATCGAAAAGCTCAAATCCCAAGGCGTTGCCATGGTGTATATCAGCCACAAGATGGATGAGATTTTCAAAATCTGTGATGACATTACCGTATTCCGTGACGGTTGCTATATCGGCGAACGCGAAGCGAGAGACACAAACCATGACGAACTTGTTCAGATGATGGTTGGCCGTGATCTTGGCGATGTTTTCCCCCCCCCAACAGCCAAGCCGGGAAAAGTTCGACTTGAAGTGAAAAACCTGTCAGTTAACGACTGCTTTCAACCCATGAATTTCAAGCTCCATGAAGGTGAAATCCTAGGTATTGCAGGCCTTGTCGGCGCGGGTCGAACAGAACTCATTGAAACACTATTCGGCGTACGCAAAATAGACACCGGAGAGATCTGGATCAACGGTGAACATGTAGAGATCAAAGCCCCTCAGGACGCCATTAGCCACAAGATGGCTTTCTTAACTGAAGACCGCCGTCATTCAGGCCTTTATCTGATGTTAGATATTTTTGCCAATACGTCTATCGCCCATCTAGATGCTTACAAGAGTCGTGTAGCAAATGTGCTCGATGTCCGTCAAATGCGCTCAGACAGTGAAGACCATTGTAAGAAGCTCAAAGTAAAAACCCCGAATATGCATGAAGCTATCGACAATCTCAGTGGTGGTAACCAGCAAAAAGTGCTGCTCGCCCGCTGGATGTTGACCAAGCCCGATATTCTGTTCCTCGACGAACCCACCCGAGGCATCGATGTGGGTGCAAAATCTGAAATTTACAAACTCATGCGTCTTTTAACCGGTATGGGGAAAAGCTTGGTCATGATTTCGTCGGAGCTGCCAGAAGTTATCGGTATGAGTGACCGCGTATTGGTCATGCATGAAGGCAAACTAAAAGGCGAGCTCGACGGTACTGAAGCGACCCAAGAAAAAATCATGTCTATGGCCTTGGCATAACACTCCCAGAGCCAAACCGCATAATCACTGCTGTCGTGACAGGGTGACGCAAAAATTAATCAAGGAAAGTCATTATGATTGCGAAGTTAATAGAAGCAACGTCTGGTGCGAAATCGCCACAGAATTATAAACGCTTGATTTCAAAGTATGCTATCTACGTTGTTTTCATCGCCATGTGTGTGGTGATGACGATTCTATCTCCAGTATTCCTTACAGTAGCCAACTTACTTAACGTTGTAACCCAAATGGCCAGTATCGGCCTGCTAGCCCTTGGGGTGACCATCATCATTATTACCCGGGGTATCGACTTATCATCCGGCTCGGTATTGGCCGTTGCTGCTGTGGCCTCGGCCAGTATGGCGCAAACTCTCGACTGGGGCATGCGGATGTATCCTGCCATGCCTGAGTTACCGGTTATCGTGCCAATCCTTGTCGCGTTAGCTGTTGGTGCACTTTGTGGCTATATTAACGGTGCACTAATCGCTTATACCGGTATCCCTCCGTTCATCGCAACCTTGGGTATGATGATTATTGCTCGTGGTGCTGCCCTGCTCTACTCAGATGGCCGTCCAGTTAGTAGCCTTATCGATTCTTACCAGTGGATTGGTCAGGGTACCATTGCCGGTATTCCCGTTCCGGTGGTTATCTTTATTGTTATGGCTATTGTGTCTTACATTTTGCTTAACTACACGCGCTTTGGTAAATATGCCTACGCAATTGGTGGAAACGAAACAGCCGCCTATGTTTCAGGGATCAACGTTAAGAAGTATAAAATCCTGGTATATACCTATGCAGGTCTACTAGCCGGTATTGCAGCACTTATCCTATCTGCCCGTATCAACTCTGGTCAGCCTGGCCTCGGGTTAATGTATGAGCTAGATGCCATTGCATCGGCAACAGTAGGTGGTGTGTCCCACGCCGGTGGTATCGGGACGATTCAAGGCACCATCATTGGTACCATGATCATGGGTGTACTGCAAAACGGCCTCGACTTACTTAACGTCTCGGCATACTGGCAGCAGGTGGTGAAAGGCTTGGTCATTGTGGTCGCTGTAGTCTTCGATATGAAGCGACAGAAAAAGAGCAAATAGTCATTGCCCTTAATAAGTGCATAAAGACGAGTACATAAAAATAAATACAACTTGGCCTATAAAGAATTAGCTTTACTGTAGGACTTCACGTTGAGGTGCCACGTATCTCCCCTAGGGTTACGTGGCTTTTTTTATTTACCTAAGTGTTAAATCTCTGCGCCTAACTGCTTTAGGTATTCTTCCATAAAGACGGTACGTTTCTCTGCTTCAGCCTTTGCAGATAACGTGTTCATCGTATCTTTCAATTTAAAGAGCTTGGTGTAGAAATGATCGATGGTGTAGAGCCGATCATTCAGATCTCTGTCTTCACTGAATGGATCTTCTGCATCATATAAGCTAACACCTAGGCTTGAACTCACCTGAATACATCTTGCAATGCCAATGGCACCTAAAGCATCTAGCCTGTCTGCATCTTGAACTATTTGAGCTTCTAGTGTTTTTGGCTCTATATTGGCGCTGAAGCTATGCGTAACAATAGCGTGGTGAATTGCCTCAAAATATTGAGAGGGGTAATCAATACTAGCCAGGAACTCCACCGCTTTATTAGCCGCAACCTGAGAGCTTTTCGCCCTATCTGGATGATTCTTTGGAAACGAAAAGCAATCATGTAGGTAAGCAGCAGGAAGGACGACTTCAAGTACCGCCCCTTCACTTGCACATAATTCTTTGGCCGTTTTAACGACCCTAAGCACATGATTCATATCATGAGCGAGATCTTGCTGCATTTCTGATTGGATAAACTCAACAAACTGATTTTCTAACTGATTTCCTAACTTAGTTTCGAACATTTTTTGTACCGTTCTCCCCTTACCTACCTAGACGATAGCGCCAGTTGAATTGTTAATAAAACAGTACAGAAATAGTACCTTAAAGACGTAAAGCACCATAAGCGAAAATACGATTACAAGAAATGGAAACCATAGATGTCGACAGCCTTCTCGATTCTCAAACACATTACTAAAAGCAGAGGCCATTGCTCAGGTGTGGCACTATATTCACTTTAGCTACTTCGCTAAAAGGGTAAAAACCAGTACAATGCGCGCGTTTTAAAACGTTAATCAGGCATTCCCGTGAAACTCAGTAAAAGATTGAAGAAAATCGAGCAAATGGTCACACCTAACTATACCCATGTTTGGGATTGTTGCTGTGACCATGGCTTTATCGGTGCAGCGCTCTTGTCTCGACAGGCAGCAAAAACAGTTCATTTTGTTGATATTGTTCCGGATCTGATGGCAGCATTGGAACAAAAACTTCAGCGTTTCTACCCTGAGGCCACGTGGAAAGTCCACTGCCAAGATGTGGCAAAGCTCCCTCTAAACCAATATAGCGGTAAGCAATTGGTCATCATTGCTGGTGTGGGGGGTGACTTAATGAGCGAACTTGTAGAAGCTATTCATCAGGACCATCAAAATAGTAATATTGATTTCTTACTGTGCCCGGTTAATCATCAGTTTACGCTGCGCAAAACATTGATTAAGCAAGACTTTGGACTAGAACACGAAGTACTCATCGAAGACAATCGTCGTTTTTATGAAATTATGCTCGTCTCATCGACACGCGGAGACCGTGAGCAAGTCAGTGCTGTCGGTAGCAACATTTGGCAATCTGATTCGACCGAACAAGCCGAAATCGCAACAAAATACAAAAACAAAACATTGGGCCATTATCGTCGTATTCAACAGGGAAACACGGGCGATACCAATATTCAGACCATTATTGATGGTTATTGTGCAATAACGGTTTGAGTTAATGCGTATCTATAACGTAAGGCACAGCCCCTGTTTACCTAGCGATCCGTTCCCGAATATACCCACATCAGTTCAGTTTTTCCGGCCAACGAGGTGACCGCCTTAAAGACGTTGTATGCACTCACGCTTCAGGAATTAGTGTAAAGCGTTCAAAAAGCTCGTCAGCTTTGCAAAAACCGAGAGTTAAAGGGTAAACCTGTTTACCTTCATTGATATAAAAGAAAGCTGGAAACCCACTAACCTGAAAATGACGCGCAATAGTTAGATGTTCTCGAAGCCGCAATTCCGTTTCCTTAGAATGAAGAGCCGCCAAAAACTGCTGCTCACTTAAATCTAATGACTTAGCACAATCAATCAGCGTTCGATCTAAAGAAGGGTTTCTAGCTTCACGGTAATAAGCCAATTGAATAGCTCTTACCATCTTTTGAGCACTCTTTACGGCTAACTTTTCAGCTGATATCACTGCTCGGCAAGCTTGGTATGTCGAACGATAAGGTGTATTTAACTCCCAGTAACTATGATTAAACGTTACTTGGGAAACTTTTTCTATTTCGTGCCAATAAGAAGAGATCGCTTGCTTTAGGTTTTCGTTCATAGGCTCTTCTGTGTCAGGAGCTAACCCTCCCATTATCCAGTCAACGTCAGCTGAAGGATAATGTTCTAAAAATCTCTCTAGTTCCGGTTGAAACCCATAACACCAAGCGCACATGGGATCCATAACGTATAAAAATCGCATACTCTCTCCATTTACTTCGTATAATGAGGCACTCTGACACATAGCCGCATTAAGGTGAACAACGCGACCACCCAACCTAAACGATTGTGCCATAAACACTTAAACTGAAATAGAACGAAAAATACCAAGTGTTGATAATCCCTCATATATGCTTGTTATATTTTTTGTGGGTACACAGTTTTGAACTGCTCTAAGACAAGTAGCATGTCTTCTGATAGGCTGATATTGAGTTCTTCGCACTCTTTTGAAAAGAAGTCCCAATGCGCTTTTTCCCACCAACCTAGAGTCTTATCGCCCTCTCCCTCTAACGCTGCAAATTCTGCCGTTACTTCATTGTATTTGCACTTTGATACCGAGGTTATTTCTGTGATACAAACTGGCGTACCATCCCAATTGGTTACAACCTGAAGATGACCAACTTCAGGCATGCTTTCACCTTGTTCGCTGTACCAAATGTCTAAGCTGCACGATACTCTTTTTTCACCACGTAATATGAGATCAGCACATACATTTGCATTGTATTCATCGGCACAAAAATAATCTGCGCTAAATGAGGTGTACTTTGATGCAACTTCATCAGGCAGAGTACTAAGATATTGTTCTAGATATAATTTACTTCTTTCATCCATGATTTTGGCTCGAAATCCGATTAAAAATATAGCAGCGTTATAGATTCAATTGTAAAAAGTGATATGTTGAAATTTTCAACATATCACTTTCTTCATTTTCAAATCCCGATTTATCTCACGGAATCATGGCCAATCAGGCAGAAAGACATCACCTGCGCAGTTTAGGTTTCCACTCAACTCAAAACCGTACTTTTCTGCCAATAATATTTGGAATGTATATTCTAATTATGCATATACTCAGCATTATATGAAAAATATGTTTCATACTGGTGTCTTAGCTATTACAATACATAAAGGAGCAATTGAAGGGAGTATGAGATGTCTGTTGCCAATAACCTTACCGAACTGCAAGATCAAATTAGAACGCGTTATAGCGATCTTAGCAAGCGTTTACAGCAGGTCGCGCGTTATGTGCTAGATAACTCCAACAGTGTCGCTTTCGACACTGTTGCAGTAATTGCCAGCCAAGCTGAAGTCCCCCCTTCTACTTTGATCCGTTTTGCCAACGCATTTGGTTTCAACGGCTTTAACGATATGAAACAGCTGTTTCGCCGTAACCTTGTAGAAGAAACAGTAAGCTATACCGAGCGAGCTAAACTCTTCAAAGAGCTCGACGCTGAACAAAGCGCACCTGAAAGTCCGGCCATGATTTTGCAAGAGTTCGCCCGTGCGAACGCACAAGCAATGAATCACCTTGCTGCGCAAACACCAACAGACAAGCTTGAAGAAGCGGTCGAGATATTAATGAATGCTGATAACATCTACCTTATCGGCTTGAGACGCTCTTTCAGCGTCGCATCTTATCTCACCTATGCATTACGTCACCTTGAGCGCCGCGCATTCCTGATCGATGGGTTAGGCGGTATGTTCAAAGAACAACTCTCGATGATTGGCCCTAATGATGCAGTACTATCCATCAGCTTTAGCCCTTATGCGCAAGAGACTGTCACTCTCAGCGAGGTTGCCTCGCAAGCCGGTGCCAAACAAATTGTAATCACCGACAGCCAAGTTAGCCCATTAGCCACCTTCAGTGATGTGTGCTTTGTGGTGAAAGAAGCCCAGGTCGAAGCTTTCCGCTCCCAATCAGCTTCTTTGTGCCTTGCACAAACACTGGCAGTTTCGTTGGCCTATCGACAAGGCGCAAGTAACGATCTTGAAATCAACGTTCTGAGCTAAGCCTTTCCCTTTCCTACTCTTTTTATCACTTCATAATTCATTAATGACTGCCGTCCTACGACAAAGTGGTAAAAAATCAAAAAGACGTTAACAGAAAAAGCCCCGCACTGCGGGGCTTAGAGAGTGATTAACTTTTTGGGGCAGTGTCATTGGGGGGTAACTGTCACCCCATTCCCGTCATCACTCAGGAGGCTTTTTAAACATTACAGCTTGATAGTTTTGCCTTGCTTCATCGACTCAAGGGCCGCATCAGCCATGACAAGGGCAAATTCACCATCCGCACCGCCACATTCAGGATCTTTACCTTCAAGCACGTCAACAAAGTCCTGCCATTCTGCAACATAAGCAGCTTCATAACGCTCAAGGAAAAAGTGCTGAGGTTTTGCAGCTACGCAGCCTTCTTCACCCCAGTGCTGTACCAAGTTCTCTGTAACGTTGTGTGCCTGTAGCAAACCTTTCGAGCCATGCAATTCAAGGCGCTGATCATAACCGTAACCGGAACGACGGCTGTTATTAATAGTTGCAATCGCACCTGATGGGAAGCTAAGCACCAACACAGCGGTGTCGATGTCCCCTGCTTCACCGATAGCAGGATCAACCATGCAGCTGCCGTGTGCTGTGATCGAAACAGGATCTTCACCCATGATGAAACGAGCCATATCCAAATCATGGATAGTCATATCACGGAACATACCACCAGATACTTTGGAATATTCTGCAGGTGGTGGCGACGGATCACGAGAGGTGATCACTAGTGATTCCGGCTGACCGATAACACCTGCATTTAGCTGGTTCTTCACAGTTCTGAATTGTGGGTCATAACGGCGGTTGAAACCAACCATCATCGGTGTGCCATGCTTACGTACTGTCGCTAAACAATCACGGACACGACTAAGATCTAAATCAATTGGCTTTTCACAGAAAATGACTTTCCCATGTGCGGCGGCCATTTCAATAAGGTCTGCATGTGTATGGGTTGCAGAGCAAATACATACTGCGTGTACATTCGGATCGGTCATTGCTTGCTCGATCTCTTGTACTTGCGCGCCATATTCTTCGGCAAGCTTGTTCGCACCCTCAACATAGGGGTCGATGATTGAATACAGTGTTGTCTTGGGATGCTTTGCAATATTTACAGCATGCACTTGGCCAATCCTGCCAGCGCCAAATAACGCAATATTAAACATGTCTCACTCCTTTGCCGAAATTAATTATTGATGTTTTCTTTCATATTTTTCTTCATTTATCCATTGATGGTCATCTTCCCAAGTAAACAACCATTTACGCGTAGGCCCTGCCATTACATTGAGGTAATAGCTGTCGTAGCCTGCAATAGTTGCCACCGGATGATAACCCTTAGGGGCTTGAACGACGTCTTTATCGTAAACCGCCATGCACTCGTCCAATGAACGATCATCGGTATAAACACGCTGCATGCAGAACCCTTGTGAAGGGTTCAAACGGTGATAATAAGTTTCTTCGAGATAGGTTTCATTGGGCTCTGCATCTTGATCATGTTTATGGCTTGGATACGAGCTGGTGCAACCTTCATCGGTATACACTTCTACGACCAGCAAACTATCAGCTTCTTTGTAGTCAGGCAGAATATTATGGACATAACGCTTATTATTCCCGACACCGCGCTGTTCAGCATCAATATCATCTGGTTCGATCAAACGGGTTGGATAATTACCATGCCCTGGCGCGGTACACACTGCAAGTTCTAGCTGGGTATTGGCCACAACGGTAATCGCCTCACCTTTGGCAACGTAGACAGCATAAGGTTTCTTGCGCTCAAACGGCCCCATTCGGTCACCGATGTTTTCGAACGTTTCAGATTGAGTCGTAACCGTGGCAAAACCGCCCACCAGCACTAAACACACTTCATCATCGCTGGCTGGTAACTCTAAACTTTGGCCGCATTCAAGTTCAAACGCTTTAAATCCAACATAACCCCATTGCGCACTTTCTGGGGTAATTGTTTGGGTATTACCATGCTGATCAGGGGCATGGTATTTTGAGAGCAGTTTTGACATGGCGGCCTTCCCAATGCTTGTAATCGTTATATAGGTTCGTAAATATTTTTCAAAATAATATGGGAATGAAAAAATCTTTTCAATTCGATTATGAAACATATGGTTCATTTTGTGGGCAAGGTAACATGACGAAAATTTCTTATCGAGTGATGCAATAGTTGGCATAAAAAATTGTTCATCAATGCTCAAAAAGTAAATTTTAAAGACTGTGACAGGTGAGGTATAAGTTGGCGGAATTATTAGCGATTAAACGTAAGCCAGTGTCTTCTGGGCATTCAGTAATTATGAAAATAGAAGCCATTAGAAAGACATCGAGCCAGACGGTTTGCCTAGCTCGATGGGGTAACAGTAAATAAAAGAATAATGAATATAACCCTAGCGTCTTCTACTAGGCAGCATATCCGTCATCGACCCTTCAACGACTTCTGCCGCAAAGGCAAAGGTTTCGGCCAATGTTGGGTGTGCATGCACGGTATGGGCGATGTCTTTAGCCGTACCGCCCAGTTCAAGGGCTGCAGCCGCTTCGTGAATAAGTTCCCCCGCATTCTCACCGCAAATACCGGCCCCAAGTAGCGCACCAGATTCTTTATCAAACAGCGCTTTAGTAACGCCATTGGTTGCGCCAACACTTTGTGCACGGCCACTGACAAGCCACGGTACTTTACCCGTGCTGTAATCAATACCCTGCTGCTTGGCTTCTTTCTCGGTTAAACCGACCCAAGCGACTTCAGGGCTGGTGTAAGCAACCGATGGGATTGCAGCAGGATGAAATGTTGCATCCAATCCGGCAATCACTTCCGAGGCAACCTTACCTTCGTGGGTCGCCTTATGTGCGAGCATTGGCCCCTTAACAATATCGCCAATCGCGAAAATATGAGGTACTGAGGTTTGCATGCGGTCATTAACTTCAACAAGCCCTTGCTCATTGACGGCAACACCGATGTCTTCCAAGCCAATACCGGTTGTATTCGGGCGACGACCAACGGCAACTAATACCGCATCAAAAACAGCATGCTCTGGGGCTTTCTTACCTTCAAAGGAAACAGCAATGCCTTCAGGCTGCGCCTCCATATTGGCCACTTTGGTTTTCGTCAGCAGTTGGTACGTCTTTTTGGTCGCTTTCACAAGCGGTTGGACGATGTCTTTATCGGCGGCAGGGATAATTTGCTCTTGTGCCTCGACAATCGTTATCTCCGTGCCTAGCGCCGAGTATACCTGCGCCATTTCTAATCCGATGATCCCGCCACCAACGATCAGCATCGTCTCTGGAACACATTGCAAAGACAGTGCGTCAGTCGAATCCCATACTCTTGAGTCATCTGGCGCTATCGGTAATTTAACTGAATGGGAGCCCGTCGCAATAATGGCGTGCTTGAAGTTTACATGTTGCTCAACATCGCCTTTCACCGAAAGTGTATGCTCGCCAATAAATAGCCCTGCTCCTTGCACGCGAACAACTTTTCTCGCTTTACTTAAATTGGCGATACCTTGGGTAAGGTTGGAAATTGTTCCCTCTTTATGGGCTCGTAATGCGTCAATATCGATATTAGGCTCAGTAAACGAAATACCCATACTCGCTCCATGTTTGGCATGCTCAATGAGCGATGCGGCATGAAGCAGGGTCTTTGAAGGAATGCAGCCTACATTGACACAAACGCCACCCAGTGTGTCACGTTTTTCAACAAGACATACTGACAATCCAAGATCGGCCGCTCTAAAAGCGGCTGTATACCCACCAGGTCCACCACCGAGTACAACAACATCTACGTTGATAGATTCCGTCATTAAAATTCCTTCTCTGCCAAGCTAAATACTTAAGTTCCAAACACAGGCAACATAACGTGCCACTGGTAGATCTATCCCAGAAAGATGCAAATTTAAACCGCAAAATTGGAATATCCGATGCTGGTTCACTTTCTATCGAAAATTCACCGTCAGTATGTCTACCAGCTCAATAAATTCATAAACTTAAAATACAAAATATCTCTCATTGAGGCAACAATAGTACTCAATGAGACGAACGCTTTTCGTTTGTTGGTATATAGAAAACCAGGTTCTGGCATTATCAACCCACGTTAGGATGACGTCCCTTCTTTGCTTTATTATGTTTTTCATATTTTGAACGGCCATAACTGCTTATTTTTTTGACCAACAACAGAAGCTACCATATCATTATTTATGTGAGCGCAGATGCTTATCATATTGCGTACTCACTACTGGAAGGAGAACGACCATGGAAGATATTGAAAAAGATATTAGCTCCTCGGGTTTAGCAAGCAAAGTCGCCACCTACTTTTGGTGGAAGGGCCTAGAAAAGATTGAATCCACTATAGATAACTTCTTCGATACCTTACGGATCAAAAAGCTCATTACAACAATATTTATCGGCCTAAAAGACATCGACGCACTGCCAAAGGTACTGGGCGACAACCCACTCGAAACCTTTAAGGGTGAAGACAGCGAACTAAACCGGAAGTATTACGACAGCACTGAAAGCTACATCAAGACACTCGAAAAAATCCCATTTGATCTCACTCCCCTTAAAAAAGAAAACACCATAAAACGATTACCGACTCAATCCATGCATCCCACAAATCCAACACCTAACGAAAAATGGTTTTTCATCAACGGAATTTGTACTAGTACTGACATGGCCATCATTAATTCTCGTATGCTCAGTAAGGTTTTCGGGCGTCCCATCACGCCTCTCCACAATCCTACTAATGGCATGATCGCAGATTTGGCCGAAGCGATTAAAGGAAGGGATCTAGACCAGTATACGAACATCGCTCGAACTACGAAGGATCTTCTTTGGGGAGAGTTACAAGACCTCAAAACCCAGTTGGCGTATACCCCGGTTAACAGTAACCAGTCCGATAAAATAGTGATCCTTGTTCACTCCCAAGGCGGGATCATTATCTCCAACGTGGTAGGAAGATTGCTTCAAGAACACCCAAGAGACCCATTACTCAACCATCTTGAGATATATACGTTTGCCTCAGCACACGATGACTATCCTTCGTTTGAGCAAGGTGAAGTGCACTTTTCGCCCCCTTTCACAGAGCATTTTGCTAATGACGAAGATTACGTCGCAATGATTGGTGTGCTCAATGGTATAAGTAACACGAATGGGAGAATCTATGTAAAGAAAGGTACTGGCCACCTATTGAACTATCACTACCTCAAAGATTTTCTATCCGGTAAATATGACGTTAAAGAACAAAGCCGCCTGTCGCGTTTACGTAATGGAAACCGTTAATCTTTGCTCGGTTAGCTAAATAACAAAAGGTCAACCTGTTATGTAGAATTAATAGCGAACATATATGCTCGTTAGCAAAACGAGTCCGGGGGGAGGGAATTTCGTACACGTCATAACTATTTGAACCAGCAATAATTTGATAGGAGATGACGCATAAAGTGGAAAATGTAGAAGAATATCACTCCTTCATATATTCTCGACTCAGAAAGTAACACCAAAATAAAAACCCTCGCTCTGGAATACTTTGAGTCAATTGTCATTGTTACTTTTATCAATTGTGAGGTGGTGTTTATCGCAAACCGACGTTCTCGCGATCGAAAGATTCTCACTTTAGATAAAAGCTTCTTAGCTCAAGGGGCTCTTAATGTGCAGGGCTACGTACATATTACCGTATAAACGTTCACTGAATAGCCGCCAATTTACTTTGTGCAAATCACAAATCGAAATAATAATTACTATTTGTACGACGACTCCTGACTCTCGAAATTGTTCTTACCTAATACGTAGGGCTACTCCGCTTTCGCTTGTACGCCCATCCAAGAAAACGCTTTTGCGTTTAAATTTCAAGCAAGCAAACGATCACTTCTCATCACCATATTAAAATTTCAATCATGTCCTAGACATTAATTAGAGAATGATCATAAAAATCTTAAACCAAAAAATGGAAGCAGAAAGTTTATTTAACCTATATCACTCAATTAGCTCTGAACGACAAAAAATACAATAACTATGAAGAAAAATTTTATTGCGGCATCTATGCCCTTTCCGCTCTTTTCTGGTTGTAACTCACCCCTGTCATTACAGGGGCGTTTTTATGAATAGTGTTATTACCTCGTTAGTTCGATATAGAGCCTTCAGTGGCTCGCAAACGGTACCACAGGCTGCCCCCTCTCTCGACATTTATGCTTAGACTTTTTTCAAAATCTATTAGCACCGAAAGTAAAAGGCATCAGCTATGTCACGCTGTACAATTTGCAAAACAACTCAGAGAGTTAGTGGATATTCAATTATTGATATTTAATTTTTATCATCATAATAAAAAATAAGGTTTTAAAAATAAGCCTTGATTATAAGTTAGTACCAAACTTTACCCTTGCTATTTTGATTAAGATCAATATAAACTTCAACTCGATTTCACTGACATCATTTTGAAATATAAGTGTAGGTAACATCCCCCACAAGAAATATTTAATTACACTTAATGGATGATTGAAATGAAAAATACTTTTTTAGTTGCAGCTCTAACTGTCGTAGCATTCACCAATTCTGCATTCGCACAAGACAACATATCTGTAGTTGGTTCTAGCTCCGTAATGCCACTTATGGAAGTATTTGGTGAGACTTACCAAAAAACACATCCTGAAGTATTTATCGAAGTGCAAGGACCTGGCTCATCCGCAGGGATTCGTGCTGCAAAAAACCAATCTGCAGACATTGGTATGGCTTCTCGTGAACTTGCCTCTTCTGAAGAAGAATCCGATTTGCACAATAAAGTAATTGCACGTGATGGTATTGCGGTTGTTGTTAACCCATCAAACAGCGTTAAATCGCTAACTGCACAGCAAATCCATGATATCTATGCAGGCGAAATAAAAAACTGGAAAGAAGTTGGTGGCGCTGATAAACCTATAGTACCGGTTACTCGCGATACAGCATCAGGCACACGTGGAGCATTTGAAGAAATCATGATGCTGACTAAGGAATTAAATGGCATAAAAGTAACAGCGATTACTCAGCATGCACAAGTTACAAATGGCAATGGTCACTCTAAAACAATGGCTGCTCAAAACCCATTTGCAATCAGCTACATCTCATTAGGTAGTGTTGATTCATCAGTAACACCAGTACAAGTTAATGGCACCGCTGCTACTGTTGAGAACGTAAAGAATGGCTCTTACAAAGTCGCACGTCCGTTCCAAGTACTTTACAAAGGTACGCCAAATACACGCACACAAAAATTCCTGGATTGGATGTTCACTTCTGAAGCACAAAAGATTGTTGCCGAAGGCGGTTATATTTCCATTAAGTAAATAATCCACCGTCGAAAGAAAGTGTTTTTGTATAAGCCCCCTTCTCAGGGGGCCTTTGTTTAGTTCAGCGTTAACTCTCACTGTTATTGTGCCTTAAATATCAACGATTTAACCCTCCATTGTTTTATACGCTATCGACAAAAAACCTCTTTTCCAAAGAAAGATTTCTCAAGAGCTTATTCTGAACAGCCACCGACTTAATAGACACGTTTTGCTGTGGGTAAAATGAGAAGACGATCATGCTGATAAATACAATTCGGAAGAGTTAAGCAACGATTGAGACACTTTGGGCTATATCACCGCCCCACTCGACATTGCAAGAAAGACAGTGAGCATACACACCATTACGCTTCGCAATACAAATTTACACTTTCCTGACAGTCCCTTGACACATAATTGTAAAATTCGTCTGTATTTCGCAAAAAGATTCTCCTATGAACAGATATTCAACCTACAAAACAATTGTCTATACTCTCCTTTGCCTAACACCAACATTCGTGATGGCTAATGATGTTGAACTCTTACCGATTCCAGTTACCGTGGAGCCTGTGTCCACCCGAAGTATCGTGCAAAAAATCGAGGAAGTGGGAAAAATCACCGCACTTGATAATGCTAACCTTACATTCAGTGCCGGGGCTAAAATTGAAAAGATCGCCTTCAATGATGGGGATGCCGTTAACAAAGGCGATGTCATTGCCGAACTCGATAGCACCAAAGCCAAAGCGGACTTGGACAAAGCTCGCAGCACCCTCAATTTGGCAAAAACCAAACTCCAACGAACCCGTGATCTACTTGCCAAGCAACCTGACGCCCTATCGCCGCAAGATGTCGATGAGCTTCAAGAACAGGTAAATCTTGCGGCGGCTGACTTCCGTCAGCAAGAAGCAACCCTCAAAGACTACACCATTGTTGCTCCATTTGATGGCAGGCTAACAATCTTTAGCCACTCAATTGGCAGCCATATCGATGCCTCAACGGCACTGGTGAGCCTCTACAAGTTAGACCCAGTTAATGTCACTTATGCCATCAGCCAGGAAGATCTTGGTACTGCTCAGATTGGTCAAACCGTGGCGGTTAGCGTCTCGGCATTTCCCAACCAGTCGTTCACGGGTGAAGTGAACTATATTGCGCCTGCTGTCGATGAGAACTCAGGCCGAGTTGAAGTTCATGCCACCATAGACAACCAAGAGCAGATACTGGCACCGGGCATGTTTGCCAACGTCAGCCAGCAACTGCAAAGAGGGAAACCTCAACTTGTCGTGCCACAAAACGCCATTTTGGCCAACAACGAACAACGCTATCTTTGGGTTGTTGAAGGCAACAAACCACAACGCCGCCAGGTTGAATTAGGCGCCAATACCAATGATGGTTATGTCATCATTAAAAGCGGGCTGAAAAAAGGCGAACAGATTGTCACCACAGGGCAACAGAAATTAAATGATGGCAATACGGTCAATATTCTATCATCTCAGCCTTCTGGACAGCCAATATCTAAAGAAACAAGATCGATAGAAACAGGCTCAGAACAGACTAACAACAAGGAGGCAGGATAATGCGCTTGCCTGAGGTTTGTATTCGCCACCCTGTTTTTGCGTCGGTACTCAGCATTGCTGTCGTGTTACTGGGGATCTTGTCATTCCAGAAACTGTCTATCCAGTATTTTCCTGAGCATCAAACAGCAACTGCGACAGTCAGTGCCAATATCACCGGTGCCAGTGCCGAGTTTATGTCACGCAATGTTGCCGACAAGCTGATCGATGCAGCGACCGGTCTGGACAGTGTCGATACCATGACAACCGACTGTGTCGAGGGCAGCTGTACCCTGAAAATCAACTTCAGCGACGATGTCGATGATGTTGAATACACTAACCTGATGAACAAACTGCGCAGCAGCGTCGAAGCGGTTACCGATTTCCCACCGAGCATGACTGACAAACCGACAGTAACGGACAACTCGTCAGATACCAGTACCACCAGTAATGTCATCACTTTCGTCAATACAGGGGAGCTTGAACAGCAGGAAATGTATGACTACATCAGCCAGCAACTTGTCCCCCAGTTTCGTCATATCCAAGGTGTCGGTAGTGTTTGGGGACCATACGGAGGCTCTTCCAAAGCCGTTAGGGTATGGCTGAAACCTGAACGAATGAAGGCACTGAATATCAAGACTGCTGATGTTGTCGGTACCTTAAGTACCTACAACAGTACCTTCACAGCTGGCACCATCAAAGGCGAAGCGCGGGACTTTTCCATCAACCCTGTCAGCCAGGTAACCTCGTTAGAAGATGTCCAGGAGTTGGTGATCCGAGTTGAAAGCGGCCAGATAATCCGAGTCAAGGACATTGCTGATGTGGTCATGGGTGAAGAGAGCCTGACTCCAAGTAGTCTAACGGTTAATGGCAACCAAGCCATGTCACTACAAGTCCTACCGCTGAAAACCGAAAACCCGGTTGTTGTCGCCGAGCGCGTAAAAGCAGCCATTGAGTCGATGCAGGACAATCTTCCTGATGGTATTGAAATGAAGATGGTTTACAACCAAGCCGACTTCATCCAGTCAGCCATAGACGAAGGCTTTGTGACGCTGGTCGAAGCAGTTGTCTTGGTGTCTATCGTGGTGATGCTGTTCCTCGGCTCTTTTCGTGTCGCCTCTGTTCCTATCATTACCATACCGGTTTGTGTCATCGGGGTGTTCTCGGTCATGGCATTGCTCGGCTTCAGTATCAATGTGTTAACCATCCTCGCCATTATTTTAGCCATTGGACTGGTGGTTGATGACGCTATCGTGGTGGTCGAAAACTGCTATCGACATATTGAACAAGGAGAAACACCTTTCAATGCAGCACTGAAAGGCAGCAAGGAAATCGTCTTCCCGGTTATAGCAATGACACTCACCCTTGCCGTTGTCTATCTACCAATTGGCCTGATGTCTGGTTTAACCGCCGATCTATTTCGTCAATTTGCTTTTACCCTCGCTGCGGCAGTGATCATTTCCGGCATGGTTGCCCTTACCCTCTCGCCGATGATGAGTGCCTACCTAATCAAACCAATCAGCCAGCACCCAAAGTGGTTTGCCCGCATTGACCACCAGCTTAACCGTCTGGCCGATAGATATACCCTTGAACTTGCTAAGTGGATGAACCGTAAAACGGTCATGGCCGCTTTGTCCTGTCTTCTACTGCTGCTATCGGGATTCGCCTTTGTCAACATACCGCAGGTTCTACTGCCAACCGAGGACTCCGGCTTTATTGAGGTGACGTCAACCGCTCCAACTGGCGTCGGCCGCCAATATCACCAGTCTCATAATAATGAGCTAAACAGTGTGATGGCAGGGCAACGCGCCATCGAAGCAAACCTGTCATATATTGAAGGGACACCAACCAACCATGTATTGCTCAAACCGTGGGGTGAACGCCAGCAAACCGCAGATCAGGTGGTCGCGGCACTCAATGAGAAAGCTAACCGAACCGTCTCAGCCTATGATATGTCATTTGCCGTCCGCTCTGCCGATAACCTTGGTATTGCGACGAACTTGGTACTTGAGCTGACGACCGTAGACCGAAATACCGATGCCTTGGCCATGACTGCTGAACAGGTCACCACCCTGCTTGAGCAATACCCAGGGGTCACCAATGTGAAGAACTCAACCCTTCGCGATCAGCTCACTTATGATCTGGAAATCGACAGAAACGCCATTATTTTATCTGGAGTGAGCTACAGCGACGTCACTGATGCCCTATCTACGTTCATGGGATCGGTCAAAGCCGCCGATTTGCAAGCCGATGACGGGTTCACCTACCCTATTCAGGTGCAGGTTAACCGCCTGGATTTGGGTAGCTTCAATGTACTCGATAAACTTTATGTCAGTTCAAAATCAGGACAAAGTTTGCCGTTGTCCCAGTTTGTCAAAATCAAGCAAACCACTGCGGAATCAAGCTTTAAAACCTATATGGGTAAAGACAGTGCAGAAATCGCCGCTGATTTGATGCCGGGCTACACAGCCAGTGACATAAAAGCCTATATCGATCTGGAAGTGCCTTCCCTATTGAGCAGTGCGCAAGGTTATGCTTTCAATGGAACAGTAAAATTGCTGGACGACTCGCAAGCCGGAACGCAATTGATTTTCCTACTGGCCTTAATTTTCGTTTACCTGATTTTGGCAGCACAGTTTGAAAGCTTTATCGATCCACTGGTCATTATGCTGACAGTTCCGTTATGTATTGTTGGTGCTCTATTGACGCTGTCACTGTTTGATCAAAGCCTGAATATCTACTCAAAGATTGGCTTACTGACATTGGTCGGCTTGGTGACCAAACACGGTATTTTGCTGGTTGAGTTCGCCAACGAACAACGTCGACATGGAGCGACGGCAATGAATGCTGTACTGGAAAGTGCCCGCTCTCGCCTGAGGCCTATTCTGATGACGTCACTAACGATGATCCTTGGCTCGTTACCGCTGGCATTTGCCTCTGGGCCGGGCTCACTGGGTCGGGTAAATATCGGCTTGGTGCTCGTTGGCGGTCTGATTGCCGGTACTTTTTTCTCGCTGTGCGTGGTACCTGTCGCCTATGTGGCAATGGCAAAGCTCAAGCAAAATAGCAAACTGACCATCTGGCACCGCAACCGTCAAGCACTGGCAAACTAACCATTTAACAAATCACCAAAAGGCCTGCACTTTGCAGGCCTCTTTCGTTGGAATACAAAGCTTATTACTTTTCAGGCAGGAAGAAACACGATATACGAGATTATCACCTCCCTCATCAAACGATGCCACTCTAGCTGACACCGTTAATTGCTTACATGCTCATCAGCCTATTAGAAATACAATAATGTTGCTAGAGGTGTAATTCGGGGGGTTAGGTTGGTTTCACCTTATTATTTTCAACCGAGTTAGTCACATATTGATAACAACAACACAAAGAAAATAAACAATAAGCACGCAGTAAATATTACAAACAATTAATAAAATGAGGTTTCTTAAAATAATTAAATTTACCAGCTAGGCGATGAAATTTTAATTCCCACCGTAATATTAATTAAACAATTGTTCAATATACTGTGCTCAGTTAATCGAGAGGTGAGTTATGGGAATTAGTGTATGGCAACTATCAATTGTTGCATTAATCATTGCATTATTATTTGGTACTAAGAAACTACGTGGAATAGGTGGCGATTTAGGTACAGCTATTCGTGATTTCAGAAAAGAAACAATTATCGAAGACTCCACTAAAATAACAAAAGATGAACAAGTAGATGATGCATTAGAAAACAGCATGACAGCGAGAGTTAAATCGATCGATGTTTGATTTTGGTTTTTGGGAGATTATTCTTATTGGTGTTTTAGGCTTGATTGTTCTTGGTCCTGAAAAACTACCTAAAGCAATAGACACGGTTGTAAACACCATTTCAAATCTAAAATCAATGGCCAACTCTTTAAATGACGAATTAAACAAAGAGTTGAGAATAAAAGAGCTTCAACAGAGTGTTGACAAAATAAATTCAATTAATTTTGAAAAAATACCTGATGATATCAAAGAGTGCATATCTGATATAGAAAAAAGCACACAAGGATTAACGATAAAAAATACCAACGTTATAAAAGATCAAAGCAGTAAAGTGGTATGAACCCAAAAAACACAGTAGATGAATCCCCAATACTATCACGGATTCAAGAACTAAAAGTAAGAATATTACGTATTGTAATAATTGTTTTGACTACCTTTTTATGCTTGGTTTGTTTTTCGAATGATATATATGAAATTGTATCATCTCCATTGATCAGAGTGTTGCCCGATGATGCAAGTATGATCGCAACTGATGTTGTATCGCCATTCTTTGCACCACTGAAATTAACCTTAATAGTCGCTTTTTTTGTTTCTATGCCAGCGATTTTATTTCAGGTTTGGTTTTTATTAGCCCCTGGTCTCTATAGAAAAGCAAAAAAACTAGTCATACCACTTATTATAGCTTCTGCCCTTTTATTTTATATTGGTGTAGGGTTTGCTTATTTTTTGGTGTTCCCATTAGTATTTAGTTTTTTCTCTAGTGTTTCTCCTGAGGGTGTGGTTATTGCTACAGATATCAGTAGTTACCTAAGTTTTGTTCTTAAAATATTTCTCGGGTTTGGTCTAGCTTTTGAAATTCCAGTTGTTACCATTTTACTATGTTGGACTAACGTAATAACTCCTAGCCAGCTGCGAGAGAAGCGGTCTTATGTAATTGTCGGCGTATTTGTTATAGGCATGATATTAACTCCGCCAGATATAATATCTCAAACATTATTAGCAATACCTATGATATTGTTATTTGAACTAGGGCTGTTTTTTAGCAAGTTTTACAGCAACAAGTAATTCATTCATGTTACTAATTTAATGAAAAGCAACAAAACATAATTAAAAATGAGTTTCCATACCTATCTTTATTGCATTTATATAAATTTAATTCGCATTAAAACATCAAGATAGCATTTATAAAAATCACTACATAATTTGGTTTACAATATGATTACTAGACGTATTTTTCTTAAAGGTGCAACGGCAACTATGGCTGCGGCGTATTTAACAGGTTGCAATTCTGATTCTTCGAGCGATAATTCAGGCTCTTCAACTAACGTTGATTTTAAACTTGCCGTTTTACCTGATACCCAAAAGTATTCAGAGAACAGTCCTGAGCGCTACAATGCTCAAACAAGGTGGATTGCTGAGAACTGGGAGAATGAAAAAATACCATTTACAATCCACTTAGGCGATATTGTTGAGGATCGCCGTATTACAGAAGAATGGGTTGCGGCTGATTATGCAATGTCTCTCCTAGAAACAGGGAACACTCCGTATTCGATTCTTTGTGGCAACCATGATCTGCTCAACCAAAATAAAGATACCGAACGTAATTTAGCTGAGGAACCATACTTCACTTGGTTCCCAGAAAGCCGTATGCAGCAAGACCCTACTTTCATGGGCCGTTGCCCAACTGGCTTTAACAGTTACCATATCTTCCAAGCACCAAATGGCCAAGAGTTCTTGTCACTTGCGATGGACTGGCGCCCTTCCGAACAAAGTATCGCTTGGGCACAAGAAGTTCTTGACCGACATGCAACTATTCCAACCATCCTTTCAACTCACCAGTTGATTAACATTGCAGGTGATGGTGAAAGTCCACTGGTAACAAACCAAGGTGTTGAATTCTTTACTGATCTAATTTACAACAACGACCAGATTTTCCTTACGTTGAATGGGCACCATCACGGTGCATCAAGCTTAGTCGCGTACAACAAGTTCGGCCGTGAGGTATTAATGGCTGTTGTCGATTATCAGGCAATGTTCTGGGGTGGAAACGGCCTGTTGCGTACAGTCGGCTTTGATTATAAAAACAATAAAATGGTTATGCGTTCTTTCTCTCCATACGTTATGGAAAAGATGGCCGCTGGTATGCCGATTGACCCACAAGACCAATTGAATTTGACGGATGCCATAAACCACTTCGACTTCCCAATGAATTTCAAAGAGCGTTTTAATGATCTAAACAACTCAAATAACATCAACGCTGGGCCGGGTGGGATTGAAGGTACTCGAGCACATTGGATTCTTGATAAAGATCGTATGATTGTTCGTGAAAGTGCAGCTGAGGAAATTCTTTTTCAAGACCTTAGTGGACTAGGAAACCATCTGGTAATGAAAGGATTCTCTGGAAATATAGGATCTAACTCCCGCTACTTCGATATGACGGACGATAACCCGGGCCAAGGATTTGCATCAGGCTCGATGTTATTCCTTGGTGATAAGCGAACAGATGAAGGCGTATACTTAGAAACATCAGGGGTTACCTTAAGCGATTCTGATTTTAAAGGTGACGGTTTCACCATTGAAACCTTCATTAAACTACCAAATGGTTGGAACTCCAATCAAGCTGGTTGGGGGGGGATTCTGTGTCATCAAATATCTCGTACACAAGCAGCAGAAGAGTTGGAAATTAACGGTAATGGTGAAGATGCAGCTATGGTTCTTGCGACTTCAACGCTGCGTGAAATGCAATTTGAAAGTTTGTCACATGATAGCGGCAACATTCACCGTTCATGGTCGTGGGATCTTGGCACCGACAGTTGGCACCACATTGCCGTGGTTAACCGTCTTGAGGAGTCAACGGGTTACATGATCACTGAAATGTTTGTCGATGGCGCCCTTACTATGCGTAACCAGACAAATTGCAACCTAGATGGTCTTGCGATTGTGAATGGCTTTAACTGGACGATTGGTGCTTCTCATTGGGATGGCCGTATTTCTAGCCCACTCATCGGCTACATAAGTGAGGTCCGTATTGTTGACCGCCCTCTTGACGAATCAGAGTGGTTAACAGCTTAATTACTTTCTTTAAATCATAGGCCTAACTTTTCGTTAGGCCTTTTTTATAGAAAGGCATACTATTCATACCTGCGACCCGTTGTTCCATTTAAAACGAAGAACCAAAGTAACGTATAAACGGTTACTCTGGTTCTTATCATCTTGCTAAAGGATTAGTTTGTATTCGCGTTGAGATCTTGCTCTGCAAGTGACAACATCGCAAACTCTTCTTCCGCGCTGCTTGCTACCAGCTTATTACGGCTATACAGACCGTAATACACGCCACCAATCAAAAAGAGTCCCATCGTCATGAAAAAGGCAGATGGGTCAAATGCATACACTCCAGTCATCGCAATAAGAGACAGGACTAATGAAATACCTGACGTAAACATGCCACCGGGAGTCTTATATGGTCGCTCTAACTCTGGTTGTTTAATTCGCAGCATAATGTGACTCAGTGACATCAGCGCGTACGATACTGTGGCACCGACGACCGCCATCGCCAAAATTAAGTCCCCTTCCCCCGTCAATGAAACCACGAAGCCAAAGACACCAGGGACAATCAATGCACGTGAAGGCACTTTCTTCTTGCTGGTTAAAGATAGACTTTGCGGCAAATACCCCGCACGGGAAAGCGCAAAGACCAAGCGGCTATAACCATAAATAATGGAGAAGAAAGATGCGATTAACCCAGCTAACCCCAACACATTCACCATCGTTGCAATCATTGGGTTTCCAGTCAGTTTTAGAGCATCCACTAATGGCACCGCGCTAGCACCAATCGCTTCAGACCCTACCGCACCGGCAAGTAAGAACACCACTAATGTTGCGGTCACTAACAAGAATAACATCGCGCCAATGATACCTTTAGGTACATCTTTTGCTGGGTTTTTCGCTTCTTCGGCTGCAAGTGGGACGCCCTCAACCGCTAAAAAGAGCCACATCGCAAATGGTAGTGCAGCCCATACGCCATACCAGCCAAAAGGCAGCATTTCGGTGGCTTGCGCCGTTGCTGGTGCAATGTCGAAGAGGTTAGTGGTATCAAAATGTCCGACGAGCACGCCTGCTGTCATCAGAATCGCTAAAACGGCAAGGCCGCTAATGACCATCATCACCTTGAGAGCTTCACCAACACCGGCTAAGTGAATGGCGATAAAGGCAGCATAAAAAAGTGCGTAAACAAGAGGGCCATCAATACCAATCAGTTCATTTACCGCGGAGCCAATAAAGATAACGATGGCGGCTGGTGCCAGTGCGTACTCAATCAATACCGCTAACCCCGTTATAAAGCCTCCCGTTGGACCCATTGCTTGGCGAGCAAAACTGTAACCGCCCCCCGCCGCTGGAATAGCAGCTGACATTTCGGCCAATGAGAGCACCAAGGTAAAATACATCACCGCCATCGCGACCGCAGCTAGCAAGAAACCAGCCCAGCCCGCTTGGGCAATGCCAAAGTTCCAACCAGCAAAGTCGCCGGAAATCACGTAGGAAACACCTAATCCAGCCAGTAAAACCCAACCTGCGGTGCCTCTTTTCAACTGCCTTTTTGACAGGTATTCATGATGTTTAGACATAGTAGATCCTTCTACGGTTGTGAGATTAAAAAGTTGTCATTGTGCTTATCATCGACCTGGGCTTGAGTTTCTTCGTCGATATTGGAGCGATCTTTGAGGTTGACGCCTGAAAGCTGCAACTTACGCGCTTCTTTAAGCAAATACAGTGCGCGGTTGCAGGCATCGTCATAGCTCAATCCGCCTGGGCGTACATTAGAAATACAATTGCGGTGGGAATCTTTTGCGCCCCGTCTGGCCCCCCATGTCAGGTACATTCCCATACTGTCAGGCGACGTCAGTCCGGGGCGTTCACCAATTAAGATCAAGGCCATTTTGGCGTTGAAGCATTGTGAAATATCATCGGCGACAGCTACCCGCCCTTGCTTGACGACACTGATTGGCGACAAGTCCCACTCATGCTCCCTGTCGTTACCCAACATTGAAAACAAACGGCTTACAACTTCTACCGCGTGACTTTGAATTGCGGTGGAGGAGAGGCCATCGGCAATAACAATGGCCAAATCAGGTGTATCATGATGTTTTGAGGAGAGGTTTTCCAACGCCAGCCATGACACATCATTCAATTGACGACCTAAATCTGGGCGCTGCAAATACATCAACCGATCGGTAACTTTACTCTCGACCACAACCGGGGAGGCTAATGTTGATTCGAGGAGCGATGGAATCTCCACGAGTTGGCTGACCAACAAATCGGTATCCAGTGCGCAGTGCACGGCATCCATCGCTTGTGCATGATCGAGCTGAAAAGAAAGAAGTTCTTTGGTGGGAATGCTATTTCCGCTTCTGCCCAATGCGATGCGGGCAGAGGTAAATGCCCGAAGCTGGCACCAAGGATTCTGAACGACTTCTGTTGGAAACTGTTTTTCTGCTAAAGCAATCACTTTACCCATGACATTTCCCTCAATTTAGTTGTGCAATTGCGCCAGCAAAAGAACCAGCGGGATGGTCGTTCAAGCGAACATCATTGATATCATGAAAGATTTGCATGTCCATCAGCCATTTTTCAAATTCAGGTGCTGGTTTCAAGCCAAGGGCTTTTCTCGCATACAAGGCATCATGGAAAGAGGTGGTTTGATAGTTAAGCATGATGTCGTCAGAGCCAGGGATCCCCATAATGAACGAACATTCGGCCACGCCGAGTAACGTCAGCAAATTGTCCATATCATTCTGATCGGCATAGGCGTGGTTGGTATAACAAATATCACACCCCATCGGCAGCCCCAGCAATTTCCCGCAAAAATGGTCTTCCAATCCGGCGCGGATAATCTGTTTTCCGTCAAATAAATATTCGGGTCCGATAAAGCCGACCACGGTATTCACCAACAGGGGATCAAAATGCCGGGCAACTGCATAAGCCCGAGCCTCACAAGTCTGCTGATCGACGCCATGAAAGGCATCGGCAGACAACGCTGTTCCTTGCCCTGTTTCAAAATACATCACGTTATTCCCCACGGTTCCGCGGTTGAGTGACTGGGCCGCTTGCTGCGCTTCTTTAAGCACAGCGAGGTCGATGCCGAATGTATCGTTAGTGCCCTGCGTTCCGCCGATGGACTGAAAGACCAAATCGACGGGCGCACCCATTTCAATCGCTTCTATCGTATTGGTGACATGCGTTAAAACACAGGATTGAGTGGGAATTTGATAATGTTGTATCACCTCATCCATTAACTTCATCAGCTTAATGGCTTGAGGCACATTGTCGGTAGCAGGATTAATCCCGATAACCGCATCCCCGTTACCATACATCAGCCCATCAAATATGGTGGCAGCAATGCCATTGAGTGAATCTGTTGGATGGTTAGGTTGCAAACGTGTCGACAGGCGGCTGGGTAAACCAATGGTGTTTCGAAATGCCGTCACGACGCTGCACTTTTTAGCCACCAAGATAAGATCTTGATTACGCATGATCTTGCTCACCGCAGCCACCATTTCAGGGGTTAACCCCGCGCTGATCTGCTTTAACGTGTATGCGTCTGCTTGTTCACTCAGAAGCCAGTTCCGAAAATCCCCCACAGTCAGGTGTTCGATTGGTTTAAAGGCACCGGAGTCGTGAGTGTCAATAATTAGCCGGGTTACTTCATCTTTCTCGTAGGGGATTACGGCCTCATTAAGAAAGGTTTTAAGCGGCAAATCAGCCAACGTCATTTGCGCAACCACTCGCTCTGCAGCCGACTCTGCGCAAACGCCAGCCAACGCGTCTCCTGAACGCTCGGGTGTTGCTTTGGCCAATAAATCCGCCAAGGAGTTGAAGGTATATACACGGTTACCTTGCTGCCAACGATACGCTACTGTCATCACTCTTCCTCTACAACTTGGTTCAGTTCTTGCGTTATTTCAATTAGATACTGACTCTATGGCTGCGAAATACGTTCCAACGTGTTATCTAAAGTTGGCAATATCAAAAAAGCTCAAATAAACAAAAGGTTATAGAGTTATCGCTCTAAATTGGTTCAACAATTTGAAGTTAGGGAGAACTAAGTTGAATGAAGTCACGCACTCTCTTGCACCGGATTTGTGCATTCAGCCCTCAAGTGATGCAAACCAGCAAGCTGCGAACCTTACCAACTGGCAGCAAGAATATGACCAGTTGAGTAATGGTCGTTATATGGGGCAAATTATTGAAAGGCGATTTTCTCACATTCATGTGTTTCGTGAGGACAGCAACCGGGCACTTAAGCAAGCGTGCCGTGTGGAAGTAGGAGGATTGTGGCTCGGAATAAGCGCGCAGCAAAAATCGCTGCATCTAAATCACGCCAAAGTAAGTGCTAACCACATGTTATTACGCTCTGGCGGTGTTGATTTTGAACTCATCACACCCGATGCCTTTTCAATTTATGGCATGGTTCTCGATCAACACCTGCTGGAATCAATCAGCGAGCAGGTTGAATTTGGCCTTGGTGACATCGATAAGTTGTGCCAAGTTGAGTCTCAAGAACAAGCAATACAGCTTAAAAACTACCTTGCCCTTTTGTTGGCGCCCAAGCCGACTCGATGGTCCAGTCATACCCACGAGGCCCTCCTTAAGGATTTTGTCGCCGAACAGCTGACGCTCAAACCGAATACGAACACGCACCTTGAGTCGCCTTACCGCCGCCAGAAAATCATGGGCCAAATCAAACAATATCTAGAAAACATCGACACCAGTAACCCCATAACCATCAGCGAACTGTGTGAAGCCGTCCATGTTAGTCGTCGAACCTTGCAATATAGTTTTGAGGCATGCTGCGGTATGGCTCCCCAGCAATTTATACAAAGGCAGAGACTTAACCAAGTAAGAAGAGTATTACAAGATGCCACCGATACACGGGCGGTCTATGAGATCGCTTTTAGCTTTGGGTTTTATCATTTGGGGCAGTTTGCCAAGAGTTACAAACGGTTGTTTGGGGAAAAACCATCAGAGACGAAGAAGACAGTGAATAAATAATTACTAAATTGCCTCTCTCCCCTTCAACACCTTGACATTCATGCATAAATCGTTAGAAATAACCCTTATGTCTTCATGGATTATGCATTTTAGGTATTTCATTCGCTTAATATGCGTTCCCCTAAAGCCAGGATGGCTTTCGACAAACTCATTCCGCTAATTTGATTTCATGCCAACCGAAAAGGATATTCCATGGCTACCGATACGTCATCGTTGGGCTTAACCCAACCCCAACAGCTTTTATCCGCGAGTGGCCATTGCCATTACGTTTGTGATCAGTGCCATTGCCCTCATCCAACCCGGCCTGCTCCCCGTCAACTCAGTGATCCTTGCCATTGGGCTTATGATTGCCATGTGTTTGCTGCGTATGCCTGTAGCGATTGCACTAATTGCCTCAGCCATGGTGGGAGCTATCAACAGTGGCATGACGACCAATGAAGCAATTGGTGCCATCAATGACAATCTAGCCGCAGGTGCCCAAGTGGGGATGACCTATGTGATGATTGGTGCGTTCGCGGTAGCCCTTGGCCGCAGTGGGTTACTTGATGTTTTTGCGAACAAGACACTCGGCGCAGTATCTGGAGGGGCTTCGCATAAAACCATCAAGTGGATGCTATTTAGCCTGTTTATAGGCGCCTCAATCATGTCACAAAATATGTAACCGTTCACCAGACCCCCATTGAAAAATCATTTGTGATCCATCGCACTTGATCCGCTTTTCCTTCTTGAGTGAT
>NZ_JANEYT010000046.1 GCF_024357955.1 Photobacterium pectinilyticum | reverse complement strand
ATTTATTCAGGTATTCAAACAGCACCGATGCCTCAACGTTTACTTAAATTAGCTGAGGCTCGGTGGTAATCAGGTAGTTCTTTGACGGGTCGATGACGGTGCAAGGAAAGTTAGCCTCATTGATACCATTCACGAAACCTTTCGGTTCGAGACAAAGGCCGGCATACCTTGGATAATGAACATCTTCCTTGCCATCAACACCGTCCAAGTTGTGGCCATTGTAGAAATGCAGAGTTTTTTCATTCGAGAAGATAGTTAATACTCGCCCATCACCTTCTAAGCGGGCCATTTTTTTGAGCTGCCCTGTTTCATGTTCTGAATGGTTGAATACATAAGAGTGGTTGATTTCTAATCCTCTTTCCACGTCACCATTAAGGCGCTTCGGCTTTTGGAAACAGAAATCGGACCGATCTAGTGCGATAATATTACCATTTGGTATCCGGTCTTCTTTCTGCTCCAATAGTTTATTCGCAAAGATCGTAAGCTTATGATTTTTAATTGAACCAGCCTGATGTCCATACAGGTTGAAATAGCTATGGGCCGTAATGTTGACGGGAGTTACCCCATCAGCATAAGCGTTGAACTTTAACGCTAATGTGTTGCTGTTGGACAGTGTATAAGTAGCTAGCACGACGATGTTGTGCTGAAACCCTTCTTCACCATCGGCATCAAGTAGTTTGAAGGTGATAGAGGTCTCACTGTTTTTCTGCTCGGTCTCAGTTTCCTTCCATACACGGCGATGGTAGCCAAATCGACCACCATGAACGCAATGTTTACCCTGGTAGGCGTTACCATCTACTTTGATGGTTTCGCCTTGGAGTTCAAACTGTGCACCTTCAATACGGTTTGCAACCCGGCCAATCAATGCTCCAAAGTAGTGAGAGTATTTGATGTAGGGAGGGAGGCTGTCAAACCCCAGTACCACGTCGGCTATTTCGCCATCGGCGTTTGGTACATTGAGCTGGGTAATGATCCCCCCAAGTTCCAAAATAGACACCGACATACCATTATCATTAGACAGTGTTATCTGATTGACACTCTGATTATAAAAAGTGCCAAAAGCTAAACGTTCAATGTGCATTGCTTGGCCTCAATCTGTTTTATCAGACGGTATTTTGCGGTGTCCCATTAAGGAAGGAGCGGATATTGTCCGCAACCATATTCATTATGCGCTGGCGAGCGTCAAGCGTTGCCCAGGCAATATGTGGGGTAATAGTGCAGTTTTTAGCGGTTAATAACGGATTGTCCGCCCTAGGTGGCTCTTGCCAAAGAGTGTCGAGGGCTGCACCAGCAATTCTGCCTACGTTGAGTGCATCTGCCAGTTCCTCTTCAACCACAAGTTGCCCACGGGAAGTATTGATAAGGAAGGCTGTCGGTTTCATCAGCTCGAATTTTTGTGCATTCATCAAATTCATCGTTGCGGGTAGGGCAGGACAATGTAATGAAACAAAATCCGCTTGAGCCAGTACTGAGTCAAGATCCAGCATGGTGTGCTGATAGTTTGGCAATGATTGCGCGTACTCATCGTGTGCCAGCACCTTCATTTTAAATGCTGTAGCTATCTCACCGACTCGCTGGCCGATGTTGCCAAAACCAATAATCCCAATGGTTTTCCCTGCCAGTTCAATCTGAGGGTTTAGCCAATAGGTCCAATCGACATTATTTGTCCAGCCGAGCTCATCTCGTACATTATCGCTGTTTGTTGCCACATTACGGGCAAGGTGCGTGATATGGGCGAATACCATTTCAGCAACGGTATCAGTGCCATAGACGGGCACATTCATCACTGGGATCTGTTTTGCTTTCGCGTAATCGACATCCACCACATTGTAACCCGTTGCCAGCACTGCGATACATTCAAGACTCGGGCAGCAGTCAATTATCTCCTGAGTGATCGGTGTTTTGTTCGTGATCAGAATGTGGGCAGTTTTTGCTCGCTCAATGATTTGCTCTGGTCCGTCAGTCGAGCGGTCGTAGCAAGTGAAGTTGCCCTGATTGGCAATAGGATCCCAGGGGTTATCCCCTGGGTTAAGGGTATATCCATCAAGGCATACAATTGTTTTCATCACAATTCCTTTTTAAGATGACGAAGTTGCTAGCTTGTTTTTGACATTGGAGAAAAGGCTACGCATTGCTTTATTCACCGCTGGGATCTGGCTGCAGATAATCATAGTAATAAGACATACTAGGATGAACGAGATTGGTCGCTCAATCATTGGCATTAAGCTGCCGCCTGTTGTTTTAAGCCCTGTGCGTAGTGACGTATCAGCCATCGGCCCTAATATCACCCCGATGACTAATGGCGCTATGGGGACATGCAATTTCATAAAGAAGTAGGAGATGATGCCGATCCCCCCCATTAGATAAAGGTTAAATACTCGCATGCCTAAAGCGAACGAACCGATCACACATAACACCGCAATCAAAGGCATGAAGAGTGTTTGAGGGATACGTAAAATGTGCACTACTTGCTTAGATAGGATCATGCCGCAAACCCACATTGCAAGCGCAGCTGCAAATAAAATCGCCGTGACTTGAGGAATAAAGTCGGGGTTAGTTTTTAACAGCATCGGCCCCGGAGCGACATTGTGCAGCATGAGGGCACCAAGCAGCATAACCGCAGGTGGTGAACCTGGGATACCTAGGCTAAGAAGTGGGATCATTGCCCCCCCAACACACGCTTGGTTCGCAACCGATGTCGAGATCACACCTTCAGGTGCGCCTTTGCCAAAGGTTTCTGGTTTTTTGCTGGTTTTTCTGGCGATACCGTAAGCGACCCATGATGCAATATCTTCACCGATACCTGGAACGGCACCGATACCAACCCCCGTGAGCGCCGAACTGCCGATCAAACGGGAGTTCTTAAACATGGTTTTCATATCCGGTATCAGTTTGCCAATCGATTTAGCGTTCATCGACTTCATTTTCAATTTGGATTCCAGTACAGACATGATCTGCGGAATGCCAAACGCCCCAATCAGAACTGGCACGACATCGATACCGTTGTCCAATTCATGCATACCCATCGTAAATCGAGGGTACATTTGCATATGGTCTTGCCCAATGGTTGACAACCAGATACCAAATAATCCCGCGATCCAACCTTTTACCGCCAATTCAGGTGATGTAAGGCTACCACTGATCAGGATGCCAAATAGGGCAAGCAGGAAGTATTCATAGGAGGTAAATTGCAGTGCAGCTTTGGCAATCATCGGTGAAAGCAGTGCGACAAACACCATGCCTATAGCTGAGCCGATCAAAGACGATGTCGTTGCAAGACCGAATGCCCGCCCAGTTTGGCCCTTTTGTGCCATTGGGTAGCCGTCCATAGCCGTTGCCGCTGAGGCCGCCGTCCCTGGAATATTCAGTAGGATTGAGGTGTACATTCCCCCATAGACACCACCAACATAAATAGAAAGCAATGCCAGCAGAGCTGTTTGATTATCCAGCCCATAGGTTAAGGTTGTTAGCAGTGCGACACCGAGAGTGGCCGTCAAGCCAGGCATTGCACCAAAGATAATTCCCAAGAAGGTACTACCCACAAGGATCAGTATCAGCAACGGAGAGGTGAAAATATGCCAAAACATACTTCCGAATACAGATAAAATGTCCATATATTAGTCCCTATTAAAATGCATCTTCGAGTAAAGACAACTGCTCATCAGAGAGATCCATTTCTACTTTTGTCTTCCCGGTGGAAATATAGGTGTAGTAGGTATGGTTGAATAATTGTTCAACAACTAGACCTTCTTTCGGTAGGGGCACCAACAAGAAATAACGAAAAATTGGACACAATATTGCTGGAAAAATAATGGCAATCAGTGTCATCCTGCGTACTTTTTGTATTAGCTCTGGGTTTGTTTTTTTTGCGCCATTATACATAGCAACAATCAGGGCAATTGCTGTAACCACTAACAGTAGATCTGTGGTAAATGGATATGCACTGTTCACGGCTTTATCGAGGCCAGTCATAAAAATGACAATAGAGACAGTGACAACACTGTAGTAAATCTTGAGTATTTTTTTCGAAATCGCAGGCTGATCCAGGTAATAAATACCGATATAAAGGAGAAGAAATACTGCTGAAGCGAGAAAAAAGTCATACCAAGTGATCAGCACATAGATATAGCTAAGGATCCCCCCTGCCGATACGAGGAACCCCGTTGGATTGATCTCTTTGAAATATTGAACAAACCGTTCCCGGCCCCGTTCATTTTTACTCTGCATAAACACAGACAAGCCTGCAGCAAACAGCGAGCAACCGATAAACAGCGGCAGAAGGCCCGGTGATTCATACCATTCGGTAGTAACACCACCAACGGTACCGGAAAAAGGCATGGTCAATGAGGTCGCTATGACACCAAGTGAAAACAGCATAACAATAAGGGAGAACGCAAAGTCCCATCCATGCATTTTTTCCTGTTCCAACGTTTGAGCTGCTAATTTGTCTTCATCTACTTTTTCGTCTTTTGAGTGCATGGTTGCGCTAGTCATGATGACCCCCAATAAGAGAAGTTAAATGGGATAGTTAAGCGTGAAGGGAGCCCTGGCTGGATTGACCATTGGGCTCCGGTTTCAAGCTCAGGTGTGTTACTCAGGGCGAGGAATACCCAGTGATTCAGGGTTTACTTTGGCTGCCTCTAGCTCCCACAGTGTCCAGCTAAAAAGTGATTCCAGTCGAGCCATACGCGCGTTTGCTGTCTTACCAAATTCACCTAGGATCTGGTAATGGTTTTCATTGGCGTAGTTTTTGATTTCATCACTTTGCATCGCTGAGGCGAAGGCTTTGGCAACCTTCATCTTAATTTCTTTCGGGGTTTCTTTTTTCATGGCGAAGCCGATCGCTTGCGAGATTGGCAAGTGTTGAGTCAATGCTGGATAGGTTTCCAAGCCAGAAGGAATAGTAATATCGCCTACTGTAAATGGTTCTTCAGTTAAAGTGGCAAGCGCTTTAAAATCACCAGATTGGATTAACTGATTTTGTTCGGCAACCGAAGTGATAACCACATCAACTTCACCACTCAGTGTCGCATTTTGACTATTTGATGAGCCCGGGTAGGGAATAAAGTTCATTTCAGCATCAATACCTTTCGCAAAAGCAAGGTAGTTAATGTGGTGCAGTGAACCGGCAGACCCTGCACCGACTCTCAGTTTGTTCGGGTTTTTCTTGGCATACTCAACCAATTCTTCGATGGTATTGAACTGAGACTTTCGGGACACGGAAATAACGTCAGGTGAACTAGCAACAATAAAGTAATCGAAAACATCCATGCGGTTATCCCAGCCACCCATAACGGCAGCGGCGACATTGGACTCAGAAAGGCCGACAAAGGTATAGCCATCGGCTTTGGCCCCGTAACCTTCCAATAGCCCGACAGAGCCAGAGACACCCCCAGGTTTATTAATGACGTTAATATTGGTACCTAGATATTTTGCCATGGATGCCGTTGTCACGCGGTTGATGACGTCTGTGCCGCCACCTGCAGACCAAGTCACCACATCGGTGATGTTACGGCTGGGGTAGCGTTCCGACGCGACAGCGACGTTAGATAACAAGGCAGCAGCCAGTGCCGCTCCGGCAAGTAAGGTTATTCTTTTCATGTTGTGTACCTTTTATTATATGTTTGTAGGGTATGCGGTTAACTTAACAATTTGTTATTGAACGATTTGTAGAGGAAGTCACTAAAACTTCATAAAGTAACTTTGCAGGTCTGCCCAGATATCCATGTATTCCTTTTTGTGGAGACTTTCTTCGAAATTGGACATACCGATTTCGTCTATGCGGGCAGAAATTCGATTGGTCATATTGACGTTAGCTTCAAACATCTTGACGATGTCCCAGCGGGTAGGGGAGGTATCTGAGGTCAGCCATCCCTGATAATTGAATTTTTTTAGATAATAGATAAATTCGATATATTGCATCAGGCTGCGACTTCCACAGAAGTAATCCCAGTCCCACTTACCATCGTTATCGTTAATATGGATGTAGTACTTCACATCCAGGGCGTTCAGTAGTGCTAACTCTTCCGCTGGATTGTTGTCACCATATAAAGAATGGCCGTAGTCCAGAGTGACGCCGATATTCGGGTTGCCAATATCTTTAATCAGGCAAATGGTTTTCGCTGCATTATCTAGGTAACAACGACCTCGCACTTCATTTGGCTTGAATTCAATAAACAGCGGTATCTCCGGTTTATATTCACCTGCCGCTGCGAAGGTTTCGCACAGGCGTTGCCAGGTTTCTGTGTAATCGGCCTGAAATGAGAATTCATAACCATCACTTAGCGGGCAGCATTGAACCTTGTCTGCACCAACGGCTTGTGCAAAATCTTTTGCTTCTTTGATAAAGCTTACCGCTCTTTCTCGTACGGCTTTGTCTGGCGAGGTTAGCCCGCCTGATTTAAATTCAGGTTCAACTTTGACGTTGACATTAATGCAGGCAACCTTGATGTCATATTTAGCCAGCAGTAACTTGACTTCACTGAGGTTGTCGAAATTCACTTCGTAAGGGTAGACAAGCTCAGCACCTGTCATTCCTTCGATCATGCGTAGGGTCTGGAATTTTTGTTCCAGTGTTTTGGGTTCGTTGTATTCTGAAAAACGATCCTTGGTTTGCCCCAAGAATGGGGTGATTACTGCATGCTTAAACATTGGTAACTCCCTGTGCTTGTTGATGTGCAGGTTGATTGGTGAATTTCTGGCTCGCTGACTTAACAAGCATCGCGCTTGCTGCGTCGATAATGTGTTTGGCGGATAGGCCGTACTTATCAAGTAACATCGGGTAGGCGCCAGACTCTGCAAACGTGTCATTTAGACCAATATGATCAAACCTTGCGCTGATGCCTGCTTTAGCCATTCGTGTTGCAATCTCATATGCCATGCCATTGCGCTGTTGATGGCCCTCAGCAACGATAACGCGTCCGGTTTTCTTTGTGCGGGTCATTGGGGTCTAGATTTTCCATCTCTGAAAAATACAGCGTTGTTACTATTTCAGCAGCTGAAAAGGAACCGCCAATATGACCTGACTGGGCCTTATAAACCATATCCAAAATATCAAGACGAATATTTCGGGTAAGTTCATAAAGCTCTGCCACACTTTTTTTAGGCATAGCAGTGCCCTCCTTAATTAAATAAGTGATGAAGTTTTCTTAAATCTAGCTATTTAACGTTAGCTATCTAGGAAGTGATAATTATCTAAAAAACCAATAAACTGTTTTGATACTTCTCGCCAGTGTTCTAAGTGCATTTTTCTAGCGCCGAGAGCATCACCTTTTTCAATCGCATCAACCAACTTATTATGCTCAGCAATTGAATCCCAAGGTAAAGGACGAAGTTTAATCACTATATCTTTACATCTTTTATTCTGTTCGTTGTATTTTTTGGCTGTTTCTATTAGCCTTGAATTTCCAGTGTATTCAAATATTTCTTCATGGAACTGCCGGTCATAATCGGCCCATAAAAAGATGTCATCTTTTTCTAGAGCCACATTCATAAGCTTTGTGTACTCTCTTAACGTGTTAATTTGCGCGTCACTAAGCTGGTGTTGAATACATAACTCAATCGCTGTTACTTCCAGATGAGCAATGAGTTCATACAACTCTTGTAAGTCTTTCTTGGACAATGCACAGATGCGTAATCCGTGTCTTGGGTGCAGTTTTATCAACCCATCAGCTTGCAGCCTCAGCAGGGCTTCACGAACCGGCGTTCGGCTGAAACCACATATTTCAACAGCATCTTCAACGAGAAGTTGTTGGCTGATTCTAAATTCATTGTTAAGAATCATAGTCTTAAGCTTTTGGTATGCTTGCTCGGATAACTTCATCGTCCTTTGACCTTTTCCGTATGCGTCCTTGTTTAGCTCCATTATAAGCATGTTCTTATGACTCATACGCTAAAAAATTTCTTAATTAATTTTTTATGTTGAGGGCAGTATAGGTGAGTTGAACTGATTAAAATTTGAACTCAATCACGCAACAACACGTTTTTATAATAAACAGTAACGTACAAAAAAAGTACGTTACTGTTTTAATTAAAAACACCAATAAATAATAAATAAATATTGCTTCTAGTTTTTATTTAAATGTTTAATTTTTTTGGTTTTTTATTAGATTCTTACTTTTTAATTTTCATGGTGATGTGGATATTTCGTGATATATGTCAAATAGAGCGATGGATTAATTAGATTATTATTTGTTTATGCCTTAGCGTAAATATAAATCAAATGTTGTTTGTTTACCTGATGTGGAGCTTGTTATGAACATTGCAATAGGCTGCGATGACGCAGCGGTAGAATTTAAAAATATACTAAAGGATTACCTTGTTTCACTCGGTTATGAATATACAGATTATAGTGAAGCCCCTAAACATAGTTCTAATTTATATGCGGATGTTGCTGAGAGGGTTGCACGTGCTGTCGCTAGTAATAAACATGAACGAGGGCTTATTGTGTGTGGCACCGGTATAGGTGTTTCTATTATGGCCAATAAAGTACCAGGTATTCGTGCTGCTCTTTGTCATGACGTTTTTTCTGCCGTTAGGGCAAGAAAGAGCAATGGTGCTCAAATTATAACAATGGGATCACGAGTGATTGGACCGGAGTTAGCTAAAACGGTGCTGAAAAGCTGGTTGGATGCTGATCAAATTGATGAGTCATCACTACCTAAAGTCCAACGTATCATGGAATTGGAAGATGCCATTCAGCTCGGATAGGAGGCAACATGAGAAAGCCCAAGAAGTTATTAAATAACCCTGATGCCGTAGCCCGAGAGCAGTTTGAGGGTTTTATGGCAGCCGTCGATCATTTGGAGCCGGTTGGTTCGTATACTGCGGCCTTTCGCAAAGATTTTTGTTCGGACAAGGTGGCTATTGTGACAGGTGGCGGTGCTGGTCACGAGCCTATGTACGGTGGTTATGTGGGGGCCGGATTGGCTGATGCCGTGGCTATTGGGGATGTGTTTGCCGCCCCGTCTCCGGATGTCATTATTGAAACCTGCTCGGCATTGAATCCGAACAAAGGTGTGATTTTTGTCTACGGAAATTATGCTGGTGACAATATGAATTTTGATATCGCAGCGGAGCTGCTGGAAGACGACGATATCAAGTCTCATACGGTTCGTATTAATGATGACGTAATTTCAGCGCCTAAATCGAACAGTGTTGAGCGGCGGGGCATTGCTGGAGCGTTATATGTTCTGAAGGCGGCAGGTGCAGCCGCAGATATGTACCATGAATTTGATGATGTTGTTGCCGCAACAGAAAAAGCCTTGAAACACACGGCTTCAGTTGGTGTTGCTCTTGGTCCTTGCGCTATTCCGAGAAATGATACTTTCAACTTCGAGATTGCCGATGATGAAATTGAAATCGGAATGGGGTTGCATGGTGAGCCCGGTGTTGGCAAATCTAAGTTAGGTACTGCTGATGAAACCGTCTCGACATTGATGGATAAATTACACAAAGATCTGGATTTGCACGCTGGCGATGAAGTATGTGTATTGGTGAATAACCTCGGCGCATCTACCCAGATGGAACTTCTGATTGCGAATCGGGCTGTTAACAACTATTTGAACGATAATGGGATTGCTGTATACGATTGCTTGGTTGGCAATTATTGTACATCGCTTGAGATGTCAGGGTATTCCATCTCCCTTTTTAAATTAGACGAACAACTTAAGTGCCTGTATGACGCTTCGTGCCATTCTTTTGCCCTGAGGAAATAATGATGAATACACGTGAAACGATTGAGATGATGCAATTGGTTGCCAAGGGGATGGTGGCAAATGAACCTGCACTGACAAAGTATGACCAGGCTATCGGTGATGGTGATCATGGCTTAGGCATTGAACGCGGTTTTTCTCAGGTTGCTTCTTACCTGAGTGACGATTTCTCTGCGCGTGATGTGGGTGATGTCATGACTAAAGTCGGCACAAAACTGATGTCAACCATGGGGGGGGCCTCCGGTGCGATATTTGGTACTTTGTTCAGGGCTGGCGGGAAGGCTATCGCGGGCGAAAAGCAATTAACGTCATCTGTATTTGCGCGCTTCCTAGACGCAGGGCTTGAAGGGATCTATAAGCGAGGTGGGGCAAGTGAGGGGGCCAAAACGATGATTGATGCTTTGGCGCCCGCCATGCGACGTGCCTATCAGCTTGCTGATGTCGACTTCAGACAAGCGATTGCTGAAGTGGCAGAAGCCGCTGAACAGGGTGTCGAAAGAACAAAAGAAATGATTGCTACCACGGGGAAAGCGAAAACGCTAGGCGAGCGTTCGCTTGGGCATCCTGATCCTGGCGCTATTTCCATGTCTTTGCTCCTAAAATTTATGGCCAAGTATGCTTGTACTGAGGTCGTGGCATGAAAAAGGTATGTTGGGCTAAGCAGGGCGCTAGAGCCTATTGTGAGTAGAGGTATATTGTGAAAAATAACTTTTCTATCAGTACGGTTGCTTATGCCGGGCACAGTATCGAATCTGCACTTGACTCAATTTGCTCGCTGGATGTTTACAATGTTGAGTTAGCCCTGATTCAAGGGGCTATATATGATTTGGATGAGGAGGGTGTTAGCGAGTCTAATGTCAGGCATATTCGTGATTTACTTAACCGACGGCATATGAGCTGTACCTCATTAGCGGCACACTGTCATATGACGCTGGATAATTGCGATGAGCGGCTACTCAAGAGGATCAACCTTGCTAGCATCCTCGATTGTCAGCGATTAATTATATATGCACCGCGAAATGGCAATTTAAGCCAGTTTCAGCGAGCCGCAAGTCGGGCCATTGCTCGCGCGGAGGCGTTAGAGATAAAGATCTTGATTGAAAATGTCGGTGATCAGCAGCCATATATGCTCAATGACTCGAGCGATTTTGAACCGGTAATTAATGAGTTTAATTCAGAGGCTTTGGGGATCAACTTTGATCCCGGTAACCTCGCTTCACACCGACCAGAGAATGATTTGTTCCAGTGTGCAGTGCGAAGTTTGGATGTCGCTGAACATATTCATATCAAGGATCTTGTGTTTGATGGCAATAGCTACCAATTCTGTGCTGTTGGTGATGGGATCTGCCGTTATCAAGCGTTGTTCAGGCATGTATCTAAACATAATAGTATGCCGTTTTTCAGCATTGAAGCTCCCTTTGCCATGATACGGAAGGCGGATGGCCGTGCAGTGCTTAAGCCTAAGAGTGAAGTACTTTCATTAGAGGAGATTAATGCCAAATTAAGGGCATCTGTTCAACTGATAATGGAACTCTATCGGCCAACGAACGTTTCGTGAGTCCATCTGCAATTGTCACTCTACCTAACAATTGCCTATTGCTTCTATAACACATAGATTAATACTTGGAGCTAAGGGAATAGGAATAGGGTTGTGCTAAATATGCAGGAGCTTCCTTCTATAAGGGCGCTCAGAACGTTCATCGCTGTGGCTAATCATTTGAGTTTTTCAAAAGCAGCCAAAGAGCTGTCAGTTACCCAGGGGGCTGTCAGTAAGCAGATATCTCATCTGGAGCAGCAGCTAGGGCAGCCATTGTTCGAACGCCACCTCAATGGAATTCGGCTCTCAAGTGTCGGCTTGCGGTATTTGCCACAAATTGCTGAAACCCTAGAAGCCTTACAAAATGCCACGGCCAGTTTGCGTCAGCTCGATCAAGTCGACGAGGTGCTGACGGTGAATGTGACCCCGTCCTTTGCTAGCCTTTGGCTGATCCCGCTCATTAACCGTTTTGCTGAAGCCTTTCCCAATATTCAGGTTCAGCTGAAAACGGGCGATGGGCCAGTGCAAGATATCAGCAATGAAAATGATATTGTTATTCGGTGTTTACCGCTGGCAAAATATTATGAAAATGCCACGTTGCTGTGCCGGGAAAACCTTCGCTTGGTTGCCTCGGCTGAGTTACTTAGGAAAACGCCGATTCGACATAGCGATGACTTGGCAAAACATGTTTTTCTCCCCCAAGTGACACGGCCGCAGTTGTGGGAGCAATTTAAAACCCACCACGATATTGAGTTTCCTATGGCGTTTTATGGTGTGGGGTTCGAGCACTTCTATATGTCTCTCGCTGCGGTGGAATGTCAACAGGGTTTGGCGTTACTGCCTGATTTTATGGTCGAGGGTTTAATTGCTAAACGAGAGTTATTCAATCCGCTTAACATAACGATGGAAAGCCACTACGGTTATTACATTATTGTGCCTAACTATAAACGTCATGCTCGGAAGGTGTGTGTCTTCAATCAGTGGATCGGTGAGATGTTGTCTTAAGGGTTAGTGTTAAGGCATACCTAACGTTAAGACAGATACCTACCACTATGGCTTGGCTTATTGGCTTGTCGCTAAACAACAAAGAGCGCATATGCGCTCTTTGTTGTATTTGCCGTTTGATATTACTGACGGTGTGGTTACATCAAGCCGACTTCTTTGTAGTATTTCGCTGCACCCGGATGAATCGGTGCAGACAGGCCGTCTCTGATCATCTCTTCTTTTTTCAAATGAGCAAAAGCTGGGTGAAGTTTCTTGAAGTCATCGAAGTTTTCAAATACGGACTTAACGATGTTGTACACCACGTCATCTGGCACAGAGGTAGAAGAAACAAATGTGGCACCGACACCAAAGGTGGTGACATCAATGGCGTTACCTTTGTACATACCGCCAGGTACTGTCGCAACGCGGTAGAAGCTGTTGTCTTCAATCAGCTTATTCACCTTCTCACCGGCAACGGTGATGATTTTGCTATCACAAGACGTGGTTGCTTCCTTGATTGCCCCACTCGGGTGACCCACGGTGTAGATCATGGCATCGATCTTGTTGTCACAAAGTGCTTTTGACTGCTCCGAGGCTTTTAACTCTGATGCCAGTTTAAAGTCTTCCATGGTCCAGTCATACCTTTCCATTAGTACTTCCATAGTACCGCGCTGACCTGAACCTGGGTTACCAATATTGACGCGTTTGCCCTTGAGATCTTCAAACGTTTTGATTCCAGAGTCGGCACGGGCAACGATAGTAAACGGTTCGGGATGGATGGAGAATACAGCGCGCAGATCTTTGAACGCACCATTATCGGCAAATTTACTGGTGCCGTTGTAAGCATGATATTGCCAATCTGACTGGGCGATACCCAAATCGAGTTCACCCGCTCGAATGGTATTGATGTTGTATATGGAGCCACCGGTACTTTCTACTGAGCAGCGAATATTGTGTTCTTTTCTGTTTTTATTGACCAAGCGGCAAATTGCCCCGCCTGTTGGGTAGTAAACCCCAGTTACACCACCGGTTCCAATGGTGACAAAGCGGCTTTCAGCAACGGAAAGTGAAGATGCACCGAGCAGCACTGCGGCACCGGTGATAGCAAAAAGCTTGTTGATAGATCCCATAGAAGTCCCTTCTTAATGAGTTTTACGCAATAAAGCAAAGCCAATGGATACGGCGTCTGGCTAAGCGGTGAGGAGCTGGCGAAAACGGTCAGCATCAAGGGTTGCCAAACCAAGTTGTTTGGCTGTATCGGCAAGCTTAGCCACTTGTTGTGCATTGCTTGAGGCTAATGTACCTTGATGATTAACATGGTTATTTTCAAAGCCAACTCGAATATCTCCACCCATAATCATAGACCCTGTTAGGCAAAGGTGTTCATATTTTCCAAATGCACAGAGTGCCCAACGCTTGTTATGATAAAAAAGCCGTTGTTGCATGAAGGGTGATAGGTCTTGTGGGGTGGCGGTTTGGTGTTTGTCGTAACGACCTAATACCAACAATATGTGATGGTTATCTTGGGGTAAAATACCTTGCTCCAACAGCACAAAATAACGCGCTAAATCGTCCGGACTGTAGAGAATGTACTGGGCGATGCAGCCTTGTGCCGCGGTTGTATGAAAAAAGGTACTGGCTTTATCAAGGTAGCTATTGTCGGGGATCAGTTCGCTCAAGGCAAAGGAAGCGGCTTCCGGTTTGACTTCATTGATTAGGGCCATTTGTTGTTCGGGGGAATATTGCCCGACGGCTTCGGTAGTGAGCTGAACAATAATACTGCTTCCAACTCTTTCTTTGAGAGCATGGTATAAGAGGAGGTTATCTTCGATCTCTAATGAGTGCTTTCCACTATTATCCCGGGCATGAAGGTGTACCATGGCTGCGCCGGCGTCGCGGCAGGCGATCACTTCGTCAATGATTTCCTGATGAGATATCGGCAACGCAGGGTGATCAGCTTTGGTCTTTCTTGCCCCGTTGGGCGCGACAATAATTGCAGTTTGACCGATAGAGAGTCTGTTTTCCATCTGTTCAATTCCTGTTTTTTGATAGCCAATAACTAACAGTAAATAACTACATCCATTGTGCCGAAGCACTGAGCAGCGACACTTTTAATTTGCTAACCAACTCGTCCAATTGGCGCTCTTCGATGATAAAGGGCGGTGCCAGTAAAATATGGTGGCCGGTTATGCCGTCGATAGTTCCTGCCATGGGGTAGCACATCAGGCCATTTTTCATCGCCTCTGATTTAATGGCCTTGTGGGCCTGCGTTTTGCTCGGAAGTGGTGCCTTCGACAATTTATCGCTGACCAGCTCAATACCGATAAATAACCCTTTGCCGCGAATATCTCCGATATAAGGCAGTGGCCCCAACGCCTTATTGAGTTTTGACATTAGCTGCTCGCCACGTCGCTCAACGACACTGAGCAGGTCGTCGTCGATAATTGTATCGACAGTTGCGAGGGCTGCAGCACATGCCATTGGGTGGCACATAAAAGTATGACCGTGCTGAAAGAAGCCCGATCCTTCGGCGATCGCCGTGTAGATTTTGTCGTGGACGATGGCTGCACCTATTGGTTGGTAGCCAGCGCCGAGCCCTTTAGCGACAGTCACTATGTCAGGCACAATACCTTCCTGCTCGAAGGCGAAGAAACTGCCGGTACGCCCGATACCGCACATGACTTCATCAAGGATCAACAACACATCATAACGGTCGCATATTTCTCTGATCCTTTGGAAATAGCCCTCGGTAGCAGGAAGGGCACCGGCAGTGGCTCCGACTACGGGCTCGGCAATGAATGCCATGACGTTGCCTGCTCCAAGCTCAAGAATTTTGTGTTCCAGCTCATCAGCCACCCGGTGGCTATAGGCGAGCTCTGATTCGCCCTGTTGTTGATCCCGATAGGCGTAGCAAGGGGCAATATGGTGTGCGGCAGAGAGTATCGGTCTGAACGGCTCACGACGCCATTCATTGCCTCCGACCGAGAGCGCCCCCAAGGTATTGCCATGGTAACTTTGCCGCCGGGCAATGAACTGACTCTTTTGTGGTTTTCCCTTTTCGACGAAGTACTGACGGGCCATTTTCAATGCGGCTTCAACAGCTTCGGAGCCGCCACTGACAAAATAGGTATGGTTTAAAGCGTCTGGTGCAAGTTCAGCTAATCGTGTTGCTAGCCGCTCACTTTTATCGCTGGTGAAAAAGCCGGTGTGGGCATAGGGAATACTCTCAAGCTGTTCGGCAATAGCGACTTTTACCCGCTGATGGCTGTGGCCTAAGTTCGATACGGCAGCACCGCCACAGCCGTCGAGGTATTGCTTCCCTTCGCTATCGGTAAGGTATATCCCATCACCACTAACAACGGTCGGTAGCTGGGCATGGCAGTGACGATGGAAAACATGGGTCATTACTAGATTCCTTGCATATCAAAGGGTTGTTTGATTGTTGAACGAAACAGGACGGCGAGCAAACGAATAAAATGTTAGGGGTATGAGGAAAAGGAATAGGGCGCGGAATGTATCCGTTGGCCGATAAGCGTTGAGTGACTCGCTACCGGCCTTTTTTGTTTTAAGCGATCTCTAGTGCTTTATCCTGTGAGATAAAGGATAAATCGAGGCTTTTCGCAACACTTTCATTGGTAACCTTGCCATGGATGACATTAAGACCATTCTTGAGGTGCAGATCGGCCTGCAAAGCACGTTTGTAGCCAAGGTTTGCCAAGCGGAGAATGTATGGCAGGGTGGCATTATTGAGGGCAAAAGCGGAAGTCCGGGCCAAGGCGCCGGGCATATTACCGACACAATAGTGCACCACATCATCGACAATATAGGTTGGCGCATCATGAGTGGTGACTTTTGACGTTGCAAAACAGCCGCCTTGATCAATAGCGACATCAACCACCGCAGAGCCTGGGCGCATAGCTTGTATCATCGCTTCACTGACCAGTTTCGGTGCCGCAGCCCCTGGAATTAACACGCCGCCTATCACCAGATCTGCGCCGACCACTGCGTCTTCCAGGTTTTGTTGGTTGGAATAAACGGTTTTTACACTGGCCCCAAATTGAGCATTGAGTTTACGCAAGGTATCTATATTGTTATCCAGAATAGTCGTTTCAGCGCCTAGCCCAACAGCCATCTGTGCGGCATTAGAACCCACCACACCACCGCCAATAATACTCACTTTTGCCGGGGCGACACCCGCAACCCCGCCCAGCAATAGGCCCACCCCACCTTGGGATTTTTCTAGGCAAGCGGCACCAGCTTGTATCGACATCCGTCCTGCCACTTCCGACATAGGTGCCAGCAACGGTAGGCTGTTGTTAGGTCCGGTGACAGTTTCATAAGCAATACACACCGCTTCACTGGCAAGTAGATCTTCGGTTTGTGCCATATCGGGTGCAAGGTGAAGGTAGGTGAAGAGGAGCTGTCCGGCACGCAGCTTAGCGCGTTCTATCGCCAAAGGCTCTTTGACCTTGACGATCATGTCTGCCGTTGCAAAAACCGCATCGGCGTCAGGCAAGATTTCAGCGCCGGCTTGACGGTATTCTGCATCACTGCACCCGATACCAATCCCTGCCGTGGTTTCTATATACACGGTGTGGCCTTGGGCACAGACTTCACGGACGCTGGCTGGGGTCATGCCCACGCGGTATTCATGGACCTTAATTTCCTTAGGTACGCCAATTTTCATCGTTAACTCCTTTTATACAATGTCGAATTTATCTTGTTTGATCACCTTGAAGTTGTCCCATGCTTGCGAGGTCGGCATCACTTCAAGGCTGTTGATATTGATATGAGCTGGTTGCTCGGCGATCCAGCCAATGATCTCTGCAATATCTTCTGGTTGCAGCGGGTTAGCTTGTTCATAAATAGCGTTGTACTTGCCTTGGTCACCCTCGAACCTGACTAAGCTGAACTCACTTTCTGACAGGCCGGGTTCAAGGCTGGTAACACGTACCCCGGTGCCTGCGAAGTCACTGCGCAAGTTACGGCTGAACTGGGCGACAAAGGCTTTGCTGGCACCATAGACATGGCTGCCAGGATAGGCCCAGTTGGCTGCAATACTGGCGAGGTTAATGATGCTGGCTTTGGTTTGTTGCTTAAGAATTGGGAGTAAGGCATGGGTCACGTTGACTAAGCCGGTCACATTGGTATCGATCATGGTGTGCCAGTCACTTAGCTTGGCTTGATCTGCGGGTGAGGCTCCAAGTGCAAGGCCGGCGTTATTGACCAAGACTTCGATTTGGCGAAATGCTGGCGGTAAGTCAGTAATGACCTGCTGAATTTGCTGGGCATCCCTCACATCCATCTGAGCATGGTAAACACTTGTGTATTCTGACAACTCATCAGTAAGAGTACGTAAGCGTTCTTCGCGGCGGCCTGTAATGATCAGGGCGTAACCTTGGCGAGCAAAATGCCGGGCAGTGGCAAGCCCGAACCCGGACGTAGCACCAGTAATGAAGACGGTTGGTTGAGCCATGGTTAATCTCCTTATTAATCCCAAAGCAGCGGTAAGAATTGTCTGGTAATGGCACGAATTAACAACCAGCCAGAGAGTAACAGCAGTAAGTAATAAGCGCCGTGATGGGCAATCGCGATATGTTTACGGCGGAAAAGGTATTGGCCTACAGTAACCCCCACGACGGCAAGCAGGCCGGTGAAAAGTGGAGCCTCTGGTAGAAAATAAAACTGTTTCTCGACGGCATAGCCCAAGCTAACGGCAAGGCAGGTCGTGAGAAAAAAATAACTAATCAAGGTATCGCGCTGCTGGCTAACGGGTAGTCCGCTATAGCGCAAATGGATCACCACCGGCGCGCCACCTGCGGATACCGCGCTGGTTGTCCAGCCTGACATGATGCCGCAAAGCACTGGAGAGGCGAGGGCTTTACGTGCGATTGCATGATTGAATCTAGGCAGTAATGCCATGGCAAGGACTGTCGCAGGCACCAGTAGTTGCAGGCTTGTTTCCGGCAGCCAGTGCAACAGCGCAAGGCCGACTGGAACACCCGCAAATGTCGCCAGTAATATCCGGCGTAAGGCGCGAAAATCGGTACGATCCCAGCTGCTAGCCACCAGTGGTAGGCTGATGAGTAAATCAAGTAACAAGACCGCTGGAACGGTCTCGGCGACGGGGTAGTGTAGGGTCAGTACCAAAATCGCAATGGCAGAAAAACCGAATCCGGTATAGCCGCGGACGAAAGCAGCAAAAAACAGCGTTGCGGGTATAACAATAGAGATAATCACACTGCCTTCCTTGGTCTTTGCCGTTGAAACATAGCACTAGGTTACGGTTTGGCAGTGTGGTTGATTAGAGCCAGTTCAGTATTTTTGTTGGGACAGTGCATCAAGGATTTCGGCCAATTTGTGTATCCCTTGTTGTATTTTTTGCTCGGGGATAGCAAAGAACCCTAACCGCACATAACTTTGGAGTTGTTGGTTCGGTGAAGCAAAATGGACATCTCCAGCTTCTATCAGTATCCCAGCTTGTTTGGCGTGATGCTGTAGCTCCTTGCTCGAAATACCTGATGGTAGGGCTAACCAAAAAGCGCTGCCACCCAAGGTGCTATTGGTCATGCAATGAGGTAGGTAGGTCTCAAGGCTGTGTCGCATGATCTGCCATTTCTCGGCATAGTGACTGCGCAGTTTTCGCAGGTATGTATCGTAATACCCCATAGAGATAAACAGTGCGCAGGTTCGTTGGTTGTTTGCAGGTGGATGGCGATACATTAATCGCCGGAGTTGTCTGGCTGCGGTGATCAGAGCCTCATCGGCAACCATGAAGCCAACCCGTAGGCCGGGGGAAAGGGATTTCGACAAACTGCCGACATAGATCACCCGGTTGTGGTGGTCGAGGCTTTTAAGCGAAGGTTGGGGCTGGGCGGTTAAATTGACCTCGCTGTCATAGTCATCTTCGATGATGATAAAATCGTGTTCTTCGGCAGCATCAAGCAAGGCTTGGCGGCGTGGCATAGACATCGTGACATTGGTCGGCACCTGATGGCTGGGAGTTGTATAGACATAGTCGCAGCCATATAAAGCTGGATTGACGGTAAGGCCTTGTAGGTCGATCGATAAAGGCTGTATTTGTGCACCATGGCTGGCAAAGATATTGCGCGCATCAGGGTAGCCAGGATCTTCAACACCAACAGACGTTTCCTTTCCGGTCAGCAGCTTTGCTAACAAATAAAGTGAGTTTTGGGTGCCTATAGTGATCAGGATTTGTTCCGGTTTGGCATGAATCCCCCTTTTGCTGAGTACATTGTTCTGTAACTGCTTAATCAAGGCTGGATCATCACAATCGACGGAATCTGAGACCCAGTCTTTGATCACACTGGCTCGCTGGGCTAGTCGTCCACATTCGCGCCAATGGTTGAGCGGAAAAAGTGAGTGATCGGGCTGGCCAAAAATGAAAGGGTACGGATAGCGTTGCCAATCACTCGGCTTCTCTATATTACGCTGTTGAGACACATCCGTTTTGAACCGTTTGCGCCAAAACTGTGCAGGTTTTGTGCTGCCGTTGGGCGTGATGTCATCAGGCATTACAGACTGTTGTGAGGCCGTAGGGTTGACGTAATAACCACTGCGCTGGTGCGAGAGTAGATACCCTTCGTCGACTAAGCGGTCGTACACCAAGACAACCGTATTGCGTGATACCCGCAGCATCGAAGCCAGCTTACGACAGGATGGCAGTGCCTTGTCAGAAAATAGTCCGTTACCGATTTTCTCTAATAAATGCTCACGGATCTGTTCTTGAAGACTGCGTTCCGGTGAAAATTGAATGTGAATAAGGTGCTCGTTTTTCATCGCAGGATCCTTTACGTCTAAAACATCGATAGTCTTTTCTGCAAGGTATTCAGCAGGATATGTGCCATGTTGAGTAGCAAGATAAAAAGCTGTGCCCACAAAAAGATAAAACTGGCGCTATGGCGTGTTGGGTGGCTTGCCTATGGTGGGGAAAAGTAATGACAGGGAGTGACAGGATATGCAATCACAGAGTCAGCAATACACCAAGGATGAGCTGTTGGCGATGGACAAGGATGCCGTGTGGCACCATATGACCCAGCATGGCACGCAAACAGCACCGATGATGGTTCGGGGGCAGGGGAGCGATGTGTGGGATGTTCATGGAAACCAGTATTTGGATGCGTCATCAGGTGGTGTTTGGTGTGTCAACGTCGGTTACGGTCGGGAGAGTATTGCCGAGGCGGTAAAAGCGCAGCTGGTGAGCCTTAACTATTTTGCGGGGACGGCGGCGACGCCTGTTGCGGCACAGTTTGCGTCTAAGTTACTGGATCTGATGCCGGGTATGGGCAAGGTGTACTTTTCCAATTCAGGTTCGGAAGCCAATGAAAAGGCATATAAGATTGTCCGTCAAATTGCGGCTAAGAAATATGGCGGGAAGAAGCATAAGATCCTTTACCGGGAACGTGATTACCATGGCACGACCATCACCTGTTTGAGCTCGACGGGCCAGGAAGAAAGGCGAAACCAGTATGGACCTTTTACCCCTGGGTTTATTGAGTTTCCTCATTGTTGCGAGTACCGCAGCCAGTTTGGCCCGGTTGATAATTACGGAGAACTGGCAGCCAAGGCATTTGAGGACGTCATTCTTCGTGAAGGGCCAGACACGGTCGGGGCTGTTGTTATTGAACCTATTACTGCCGGTGGTGGAGTGATCACTCCACCAGAAGGGTATTTACTTGCGGTTCAGGCGATATGCCAAAAATACGACATCTTGCTTCATGTTGATGAGGTTGTGTGTGGTATGGGACGGACAGGGGCATGGTTTGGCTATCAGCATTACGGTATTCAACCGGATATTGTCACCATGGCGAAGGGGGTTGCGTCAGCCTACGCTGCAATTTCCTGCACCGTAGTTACCGATGAGGTCTTTGATCTTTTTGCTGATGAGCCTCTTGAAAAGGAAAGCTTTTTCCGTGATATCAGTACCTTTGGCGGTTGTACTGCTGGCCCAGCGGCTGCGCTTGAAAATTTGCGGATCATTGAACAAGAGAACTTGGTCGAGAATGCTGCCCATATGGGCGAGTATCTGCGGGCACAGTTGCAGGGCCTGCAAAGTCGCTACCCCATTATTGGTGACGTCAGGGGGAAGGGATTATTCTTGGGGTTGGAGCTGGTGGAGGATCCCGTGACCCGTCAGCCAGTGGATGAAACAATCGCGATGCAGGTAGTGGGGTTGTGCGCCCAACACGGTGTGCTGATCGGGCGGACAAATCGCTCTTTCCGAGATTACAACAACACACTCTGCCTGAGCCCAATGCTGACCTTGACTAAAGATGAAGCAGATAGGATTGTCGAAGCGCTCGATAGTGCCTTTTCAGCGCTCATTCGCTAAATTTAACAACCATTAATTCATTGATACCGAAGGCTGCATTGGCAGCCTTTTTTGATCTTTGTTCTCCGGTTGATCACATAACCTGTTGGTTTGGTATGTGTTTGATGCTTGTTTGATGTATTGCTATATGCATCTTGGCTATTGCACTTAATGTGCGCTTGCTAGTGGTGCAAATCTGGACCAATTAAGCTGCGAATTGGTACTACCGAATGTAGGGGGATATTCCGTAGGGTAGAGCTAACTCCACTGGTGAAAGGGAATTGATTATGAAACATAACCGAGCATCTATTGGCATCAAAAACGTGGCCTTAGTTAGTGCAATATCCGGTGCTTTATTGCTGTCGACACCTGTCATGGCGGCAAAAGAAGTAACCGTGGGTTATCAAGGAATGTTTAACCCAATGAAATATGCGATTGACCAAAAACACTTCGAGGAAGCAACGGGTTACACCATTAAGTGGCGAAAGTTTGATTCTGGAGCCAAAGCGATCACGGCGATGGCTGCGGGTGCGGTGGATATGACGGTGGCAGGCTCAAGCCCGATTGCCAGCGCGGCCAGTAACGGCATCGATATGGAGCTGGTGTGGGTGATGGAAAACATCGCTGATGCCGAGGCACTTGTGGTGAGAAACGGCAGTGGTATTACTTCACCGGCAGATCTGAAAGGGAAAACCCTTGGTGTGCCATTTGTGTCCACGACTCATTTCCATATGTTATTTGCCCTAGAGCAATTTGGTCTGACCGAGAAAGACGTCAAGCTGATTAACATGCAGCCCGGTGCAATTGTGGCGGCTTGGCAGCGTGGCGATATCGATGGAGCCTTTATCTGGGATCCGGCTTTAGGCTCGATTAAGCAAGAAGGCCAAGTGCTGATCACATCCAAACAGTTGAGTGCATGGGGTAAGCCAACCTTTGATGGCCTGATTGCAAGTAAGTCCTTCGCCAGTAAAAACAGTGACTTTATGACTGATTTCCTAACCGTTATCGCCAAGGCCGATGAGGAGTACCGAGTGAATCAAGAGGGGTTCTCTGCTGATCACCCTATCGCGGTGTCTGTGGCTAAGCTGACCGGCGGTGAAGTTAGCACAGTCCCAGAGGCAATGAGCCTGTATGAGTTCCCAGATGTTAGTACTCAGTTGTCCTGCCAGTGGCTTGGTTGTCAGGCTGAAGGCGGCGCGGTCAAAGCATTGGAAGCTACCTCGAAGTTCCTGCTGCAAGAGAAAAAAATATCTGGCCTGCAACCTGACTACAGTGTTTTCGTCAATCCAAGCTATGCAGCAAAAATAGCGCTTTAACCCGTCACGGAACAACATGGAGGTCAGTCATGGACAAGGAAAAAGTGCTGGAAATACATGATGTGTCGGTTATTTACGATGATCGCAATGGCGGGGAGCCTGTAAAAGCATTATCAGGGGTCAATCTTACAATTGAGCAAGGGGAGCTGGTCGTGGCTCTGGGAGCTTCAGGTTGTGGTAAAACCACCTTGCTCAACTTGATGGCTGGGTTCATCCAGCCATCAAAGGGTTACCTGACGTTGGGTAATTCTGGGGTAGAAGGCTTGCCAAGGGTAACGATGGGCAGAGAGATTGGTGATCAGATTATCGGCCCAGGTGCAGAGCGAGGAGTGGTGTTTCAAAAGCACGCACTGTTCCCTTGGTTGGACGTGATTGAAAACACCGCTTTCGGTTTGAAACTGCAAGGCGTTGAGAAAAATGAACGTTTGGATCGAGCAGCCAAATACCTTGAGCTGGTCGGGTTGAAAGACTTCCATCACCACAAGGTTTACCAGTTATCAGGCGGCATGCAGCAACGGGTGGGTATTGCAAGAGCGCTAACCAATGATCCCAGTATCCTGCTGTTGGATGAGCCGTTAGGTGCACTTGATGCTCTCACCAGAGAGACCTTACAGGAGCTACTACTTGATGCCTGGCAAGCGACCAATAAAATGATGTTTTTCATCACGCACAGTGTTGAGGAGGCCCTGTTTATGGCGTCACGGCTTATCGTCATGTCGCCACGTCCAGGGCGGATCACCCATAGTTTTGAGTTAGATTTCAACCGTCGATTTTTGGCTTGCCGAGATGCCCGTGCGGTGAAATCGATGCCTGATTTTATCGAGATGCGTGAGAAGGTGCTGTCGATTATTCACCAAGATGAAAAACCGGAGGTGGCGGCATGAGCAATATTGCATCGAATATTGAGGCTGTAGAGTCGACGGGCACGTCTATCGAACAGATTGATTCTGTACAAGAGGTGTTGCAGGAGGTGGCTCCTCCTCAACCGGTTAATGCACCGCGACCTCACTATCGAGATACGGTGGGTTTAGATGGTAATCTCCCTTTGCTACCTAAATTATTAGCGGCACTGAAAAAGCGTACCGAGACAGCACCTAATTACTACGGTGAGCCGGGCCAAGGGGACGCAAGGATTGTGTCGATTATCTCGGTGATTGTGTTTATTGGTTTGTGGGCTTTGGTGACAGGTTCCGGATGGATTAAACCTCTGTTTCTTCCCTCACCGATGTCTGTGGTCGACAGGCTAGGTGATTTAGCCGTGAATGGCTTTTCGGGCGTATCTTTAGGTGAGCATCTTGCTGCCAGCCTGACCCGGGTGTTCGGCGCTTTTGCTCTGGCGGCACTGACTGCTATTCCGCTAGGTATATTAATTGGCACCAATGTATGGGTGCGGGGTGTGTTAGATCCACTTATTGAGTTTTACCGCCCGCTTCCTCCTCTGGCTTATTTGCCTTTGGTGATCATCTGGCTGGGTATTGATGAGACCAGTAAGATCACTTTGATTTTCCTTGCCATGTTTGCACCGATAGCACTGAGTGCTAGAGCGGGGGTAACATCTGCGAAAAGTGAGCAGATCCAAGCGGCTTACTCGATGGGGGCCAATAAATTCCAAGTGCTTTATCATGTGATCATTAAAAGCGCGATGCCGGAGATATTAACAGGGCTTCGTATCGGTATTGGCTTTGGCTGGACAACATTGGTTGCCAGTGAAATGGTTGCAGCCCAAGCAGGGATAGGCTTTATGGTGCTTAACGCTGCTGAGTTTCTGGTAACCGATGTGGTCATCGCAGGCATTATAATCATCGGATTAATTGCCTATTCCTTTGACTTATTCATGCGTTGGTTAGAGGTAAAATTGGTGCCTTGGAAAGGGTATTAACGAATCACTTATAACAATAAGTTTGTCTGGTGATACAGATGGTTCACGCTTCCGTGGTGAACAACGTTTCATACGACTTCACGTCGCACGGGCAGAAATGAGCTAGACCTGTTTGGCCTGATGCTCGGTAAATTCATCTCTCCTTTTTGAATTATACCAATCTGGATAAGTCGTTGATCAAATATTTATGTAGGTTGGTATTAAGGCACACGCTAAGAAAGAAGTGCTGCAATCAGGTTTATTGAACTATAAAAAAAAACGTACACACTAATACGTAGTGTGTACGTTATGTTTCTACCTATAAAGCCATACCAGGGTGAGCTTTTCACTCACTGATGAGCATAGTTTACTCTATACCCCTTATCGGGACGGTAATCATTGCGTCTAAATAACCGTTGTTTAGACGTTATTTCTTGCTGGCGTGTTTCATTGAATCCAGCGCCACGGCAAAGATGATAATGCCGCCTTTGATAATGTACTGCCAATATGGGCTAACACCGATGTAGGTCATACCGTAGTTGATGACGGTAAATATCAGTACCCCTGTGACCACCCCTTTTACACTGCCGACACCGCCAGCAAAAGACACACCGCCCACAACACAGGCCGCGATAGCATCAAGTTCATACATGAAGCCAAGGTTGTTGGTCGCACTGCCTATCCTACCGGCTTCTAACATACCGCCAAAGGCGTAGAATACCCCGGAAAGCGCGTAGATTTTTAGTAAGGTAATAGGAACATTGACCCCGGAGACTTTGGCTGCCTCATGATTACCGCCAATAGCGAAGATATTTTTGCCAAAAACCGTCTTGTTCCACAGTACCCAGACAAAGATAATGGCAATCACGGCATAGAAGGTGAGGTAAGATAGCCTGAAATCACCGAACTGGATGAAGCCTTGGGCAAAGCTAGAAAAGCGAGCGTCAAACCCGGCAACTGGTGAAGCCCCCACAGAATCAAAGTAAAGTGAGTTGAGGCCGTACACCATGATCATGCTGCCAAGTGTGGCAATGAATGGGGTTACTTTTAGATAGGCGACAATGATCCCGTTAACAAGGCCAATTACCGCACCGATAGCACAGACGGTAATAATAACGGCAACCAGTGGTATATCACCAAGCCCCGGAAAGACTTTGTTGACATTATCGACACTCTGCAACAGAGTCGCTGAAATAACCGCAGCTAAGCCAACTTGGCGCCCAGCAGATAAGTCGGTGCCCTGAGTGACAATCAGCCCTGCGACCCCTAAGGCGATGATAATGCGAACTGAAGACTGAGTCAGGATATTACTAAAATTACGCAGACTTAAAAAAGAAGGTTCTTGGATAATAATAATGGCTAGCAGTATCAGCAATACTGCATATATTCCACCTTCTTTAATATAATTGGCAAATTTAATATCTTTAGGTGGCTTGAGTGTTTTTGCAATTTCCATATTTTATGTCCTTAAAGATATTTTGAAGCTAAATTAAGTATTTCGCTTTGGGTGGTTTCTTTGGTGTTAACAATACCGGCACATTGCCCATTACTCATGACGAGTATCCGGTCAGTGATACCTAGTAACTCTGGCATTTCCGATGAAATGATAATGATCCCTTTATCTTTTTTCGCCAGGTCATTAATCAGTTGATAAATTTCATATTTGGCCCCAACGTCGATTCCCCGGGTCGGTTCGTCCATCATTAGGACTTCTGGTTCAGTAAGCAGCCAGCGGCCAATAACAACCTTTTGCTGGTTACCGCCCGATAACGAGCCAATGGCCGTTTTGTGCGAAGGGGTTTTGACGCTCATCGAGTCGATAACCCATTGGGTATCACTTTTCATCTTGCGGTTGCTCAAAAAACCATACGATTCGCGATAGCTTTCTATATTGGCAACTAAGGAGTTGAAGGTGATATCCAAGCCGCTGTAGATCCCGGTTGAACGCCGCTCTTCTGTGACGAGAGCAAAACCATTATTAATCGCCTCGTGGGAGTCTCGGTTTAGTACCTCTTTGTCATGAAGTAGGATTTGGCCTGAGCTCTTTTCCCTGATACCAAATAGGGTTTCAACTATATCCGTCCTTTTCGCCCCGACTAAGCCAGCAATGCCCAGCACTTCACCTTTGTGGAGGTCAAAGCTGATATCGTTAATGGAAGGCTGGTTTTGTGCGGTAAGGTTTTTGACATTCAATATCACTTCTTTTGGCACATTTTCTTTTTTGGGGAATCGCTGGGTGAGCTCTCGTCCAACCATCATAGATATGATTTGATCCATATCTAACCCCTTGAGTGGGCGGGTGTTTACCCATTGGCCATCACGCAGTATGGTGATTTCGTCACAGATGGAGAATATCTCATCCATCTTGTGGGAAATGTAGACAATGCCGCAGCCTTTGTCTTTGAGTTTTTTGATGATGGTAAACAGGTGGTTGACTTCTTTTTCTGTGAGAGAAGAAGTCGGTTCATCCATGATGACGATTTTTGCCTGATAAGAAAAAGCTTTGGCTATTTCAACCATCTGCATCTGTGATACCGATAACGTTGATACTTTTGCCCACGGGTCGATGTCGATATCTAGTTCGTCAAAAATCTCCTTGGTATCTTGATACATTTTGTCATGATCGACAAAAATCCCTTTTTTGGGGTAGCGGCCCAGCCAGACATTATCCATCACGGTACGTTGTAATACCTGGTTCAACTCCTGGTGAACCATGGAAACGCCATTATCCAATGCTTCTTTTGAGGAATGAAAATTAATTTTCTTACCAAGAAAAAGGATCTCACCTTCGTCTTTTTCGTAAATACCAAACAAGCATTTCAACAATGTTGATTTGCCCGCCCCATTTTCGCCCATTAATGCATGAATTGAGTGGGGGCGAACTTTCAGGGAAACATCATCCAACGCCTTTACACCCGGGAATGATTTACTTATCCCGGTCATCTCCAACAGCCATTGTGACTGGTGCTCTGAATTCATATTGTGTGTGCTCTCGGAATAAAAAATGGTGAAGAGCAAGGCTCTTCACCAAGGGAGAAAGGCTAGTTCAAGTTTGAGAGGTCTACGCCAACATAGGGTACTCGTACCACTTTGTTATCAATAACCCATTCAGTACCCTCACCGGCAGGTAAGCCATTGGCTAGGTTACGGGTTAACTCAAAAGTTGCTTTTGCTTGGTTATTCGCATCATTTAGTACTGTACCTTGCATTTCACCGGAACGAACAAGGGCAAGTGCTTCATTAAGCGCATCGACACCAAACACAGGAATCTCAGAGCGACCAGCCGCTTTTAGTGATTCGATGGCACCCATGGCCATTGCATCATTGTTAGCAATGACAACCTCAATACTTTTGCCATTTGGTCCTGAAATCCATGCATCCATCTTGTCTTTGGCCATTGCGGTATCCCACATGCCAGTATCAAGGTGCAGTTCTTCAGTCTTAAGGTTGTGTTCTTCATTAAGAGTCTTGATGACATAAGATGAACGTGCTTCAGCATCAGGGTGGCCTGGCTCTCCTTTTAGAAGAACATATTGGATAACGCCATCACCATTGGTATCCCACTCTGGGTTAGCTTGCCAATGTTTTGCGATCAAATCACCTTGAATAATTCCTGACTCTTTAGAGTCGGTACCTACGTAGAAAGCTTGATCATAACTGGCTAATGCCTCTGCGCTTGGTTCCTTGTTGTAGAAAACAATCGGCACTCCATCCATCTTTGCTTTATTAATGACGACAGGGGCTGCAGCAGGGTCGACCAAGTTAATTGCTAACGCTTTTACTCCACGTGCCAGTAATACATCGATTTGATCATTTTGCATCGATTGGTTGTTTTGGGAGTCGTTCATCAGCAGCCTGATATCGCCATCGGACTCTGCTTCCTTGACGATGGCCTGGCGAACAACTGACATGAAGTTATCATCGTATTTATATACAGTGAATCCCAATGTTGTCTTCGCTACTGCTGGCGTACCAAAAGCAATCCCTGCACATAATGCGGCTAATACGGTAAGTTTTTTCATTCACCTAATCCTATTTGTGTAGATGTTATTTTTATTAAAAGCGATATACCACTTCGTCCTGTCGTTTCATGGCAACAATTCTATACTGTGGTGAGTTAGGAATAATGTGATCTACTTTGAGCTAATGTAAACGTTATCCTAGGGGGGATTTAATACGGGAAAGCATATATTTAGTTAATACCATTATATCTATACTAAATCAGAATAGATGACGCTTTTTATGGTTGTTAGAAATTTCAAATACAACATATGTCAATATAAATAAGGGGTGTAGCCTGTTTTTGTATAGCGATAAATGTGTATTACTTATAATAGTTAAATCCCGATTGTTAATGAAATTCTCCTGTTTTTTTATCATTGCTGTAGTACTCTTATTTAAAATGCAGGAAGTTATTGTTAATGGTGGGGGTTAGGTGTTTTTTCTTTATAAACAACATTTTATGTTTTGGTGTTTTATTTTTTGACAGATATTTTTTCTTTGTTGTATATTTTTTGTTTTGTGACATAAGGCATAATTATAAGTGATATAAATCAAACGTATAGTAGCACTTATCTTCATGTGTAAACGAAAACAGTAAATGATTTGTCATTAATTGGGGCGGGTGTTTTTTACGTCTATATTACTAAATGATAAATGTGAGGAGGTGTTGATTTTTCAATCGTTTATTTGCACGTTGCATATGGATTCTTCATTAGTCATACAATAGTGGTATGCGATAACATAATCTGTGTTTTGTGTTTTGTGTTTTGTGTTTTGTGTTTTGTGTTTTGTTTGGACTGCCATTTTATATTTATGTGCGTATCAGTGGCAAATGGTTGTTTAGGCATATATTAAATGATATGTTACTGTAACATTTCAAGCCGACCTGCAATCTATCTTATTGTTATGAAACAAGAACAACGAAAATCTCGACCGACATTGCAAGATATTGCCGATCGTATTGGCATTACCAAAATGACCGTGAGTCGCTATATGCGTAACCCTGAATCGGTGTCAGCCAAAACGCGCGACAAAATTGCTGAAGTGGTGGAAGAGCTGGGGTACATTCAAAACCGCGCCCCCGCCATGCTGTCAAAATCTTCCAGCAAGGCGATAGGGGTGTTGCTACCTTCGTTGTCGAACCAAGTATTTGCCAGTTTTGCCCAAGGCATTGAAGCGGTGACAAACGCTAATGGTTATGAAATATTGATTGCCCATTTCAGTTACGATGAAGACGTTGAAGAGCGCAAAATAGCGTCCTTGCTTTCTTATCAGGTTGATGGCCTAATTCTGACCGGGACGGCACACACTGAGCGAACGCTGCAGATGATCAAAACTGCCGGGGTGCCTGTGGTGGAAGCGATGGAATTACCAGAACACCCGGTTGATATGGTGGTAGGGCTGGATCACGTCAATGCCTCGTACACCGCGGTTAAAACCATGCTCGACAAAGGTAAGCGTCATATTGCCTACTTTGGCGCACGCTTGGATACCCGTACCAAACTACGGATGGAAGGTTATGACAAGGCAATGGACGAAGCTGGGCTGGAGAAATTCCATATCCTGACCCATGAACATTCCAGTTTCACTCTCGGTGGGGAGCTATTAAGTCGAGCCTTGGCGGAGTGTCCTGATTTGGACGGGGTGTTCTGTACCAATGATGATATTGCGATCGGCACTATTCTGGCGTGTAACGAGCGGGGTATTCAGGTGCCGCAGAACCTTAGCGTTGTTGGTTATAACGCACTGGATATCGGTCAGGCCATTACTCCACGTTTAACCAGTATCTATACGCCGCGTTACCAAATTGGCGAAAAGAGCGCAGAGTTGCTACTCCAGGCGCTGGAAGGTAACCGTAGTGAGCGGAATGTGTTCGATATGGGCTTTACCATTAGCCGTGGGGAAAGTCTTTAATCCTCAGCCTTCTTATTGCAAAGGGAGAACTGTTTATTACAGTGCTCCCTTTTTTGTACTTGCTAAGTCGTGCTTGTAAGCAATGGCTTATACCAACCTACATAAATACTTGATCAACTACTTATCCAGATTGGTATTAGAATAGGAAGCTTGCCCCTTCATCGGCACCACCGACATTTTCACGCATCACCTTGAAGATATCTCGTCCCCAGGTGATTTGGCCTGCCTCTGTATCCAGCTGGACCGGTTGGCGCTGGTCAAACTGCGCTGCCACTTCCAGTAGCCCAGTTTGGCAATCGAGTTTGACGATATCACCATCTTCAATCAGGCCAATCGCGCCGCCACGGAGGGCTTCAGGCGTGATATGGATAGCAGCTGGGATTTTACCGGAAGCACCAGATAGGCGTCCATCGGTGACCAATGCGACTTGGTGACCGGCTTTCTGGATATTGCCAAGAATGGGCATGAGTTTGTGAAGTTCTGGCATACCATTGGCCGCAGGACCATTGTGGCTGACCACAATGACACAGTCCCCAGTAAATTCACCGGCTTGATAGGCAGCTTCCACGTCATGCTGGCAACGGAAAACCTTAGCTGGCGCTTCAATATACTGGTGCTCGGCCTTGACCGCAGACACCTTGATAACCGCTTGGCCTAAATTCCCTTTCAGAACTTTTGTTCCGCCTGTTTGGTTGAATACTTGTCCGCTGGTTGCAATGACATCGGTATTACTACTTTTGCTAACAGGTTGCCATACCAGCTTGTTGCCACTCATCACCGGCAGGGTCAGTTGATCGGCAAACTCACCGAAAACGGTTTGCACATTATCATTGAGTAATCCGCGATCATGCAGTGCTTTCATTAATGCAGGAACGCCGCCTGCAGCTTCGAAAGCATTGATGTCTGCCGGGCCATTCGGGTACATCTTGGCAAGCAGCGGTACGATGTCTGACAGCTCACTAATATCATCCCAAGTAAGCAGCAAGCCTCCGGCACGGGCGATAGCCAGCATATGGATAGTGTGATTAGTGCTGCCGCCAGAAGCGAGCAGGGCAACGACACCATTGACCAAATTTCCTGCAGTAAAGACATCAATGAGCGGGCGGTAGTTCGATGAATCGGCGGTCATAGCGGCAAGAGCAAGACTGGCATGTTCGGTCAGTGCTGTGCGTAGCTCGGTGTTGGGTGCCACAAAGGCTGAACCTGGCAGCATTAAACCCATTGCTTCGAATACCAACTGATTGGTATTGGCTGTGCCATAAAACGTGCAGGTGCCGCCTGAATGGTAGGCTTGGCATTCCATTTCGAGCAACGCATCTTTACCTACTTTACCTGCCACATACTGCTGGCGTACTGCGACTTTCTTGTCATTGGTTATCCCGGTTGGCATTGGGCCTGCAGGAATAAATGCGGTAGGCAGGTGGGCGTAGCTCAGTGCTCCCATCAGTTGTCCTGGTGCTATTTTATCGCAAATGCCCAGTAGCAAGGTGGCATCAAACACATTGTGGCTTAGCGAGAATGCGGTGGATTGGGCAATCAAGTCTCGTGAGAACAACGACATGTCCATGCCCGGCTGGCCTTGGGTGACACCATCACACATGGCCGGCACACAGCCAGCTACTTGTGCTGTATGCCCTAATGATTTGAGTGTTGTTTTAATGTGGTCTGGGTAGTTTTTATAGAGCTGGTGGGCACTTAGCATGTCATTGTAAGACGAGACAATGGCCAGGTTAGCGCGGGTAAAATCCAGAATTTGGCTTTTTTCCTGCTGGCAGGAGGCGGCTACCGCATGGGCAAGGTTGCCGCAAGAAAGGCTAGCGCGGCCTTTTCCTTGTTCTGCTTGCTGCGTGGTCTTGGTTTCAAAACTCGAGCGCAGAGCTTTGCTTCGGGCCTTGATACGCTCGGTGATCAGGGTAATGGTTGGGTGGATCATGCGATGAGCTCCTGAGAAATGACGGATACAGATCGTTCAGTGAGTGCAGACACAGAGCTATCTAGAATCGCTTCTATACTTTGGTCAATATCGACGGTAATGACATCTGCTTCATCAACAGGTGTTTCAAGTACCGCAAACTGACTCGCAATCATGTTTTCTTTCATGAAGTGACCCTGACGCAGGCGGATACGCTCAAGAATCACGTCCTGTGTTCCTGATAAGTACAAAAAGGCCAAATTGTGATTTCCTTCACGAATTTGTTCCCGGTAACATTTCTTCAGTGCTGAGCAAACAATTATACCGGTTTCGTTCTTGCTCTCGATGCTGAAAGCGGCGTCGCGGATCCGCTCCAACCAAGGCTCGCGGTCTTTATCGTTCAGCGGCTCGCCTTGAGCCATTTTTAGAATGTTGGCTTTAGGGTGCAGGTCATCACCATCGATGAACTTGCCGCCAATACGCTGGGCAAGCTCATAACCAATAGTACTTTTCCCTGATGCAGCTACCCCCATCACAATGATGCTTTTTCCCGTCATGTATGCTCCTTGAATCTTTTTCTGATCTAGATCTCATTTTTCAGATGATCTTAAAAATCGGGTTTATTTTATCGATGTTATTGGTAACATGTTACCCGTAACTTGAGTGGTTGTGAACCACTGAATCAAGAATTCATCAAAACACCATGTTCTACGCAGCAACAAAGTTGTTCCGGTTTTAGAGAGCGGGCTGTGCCATGGAGAGGGGGATAAATGGAACAAACAATCGAAAGCAAATTGAGTGCGATGAAGGTGGTACCGGTTATTGCAATCAAGGATGCGGGCAAAGCACAGCCACTGGCTAAGGTGTTGGTTGAAAACGGTTTGCCGTGTGCCGAAATTACATTTCGAACTGGAGCGGCAGCTGAATCAATTCGTCTGATGCGCGAAGCTTATCCTGAAATGCTGATTGGTGCCGGTACAGTATTGACTACCGAACAGGTTGACCAAGCTGTCGAAGCCGGTGCTGATTTTATCGTGAGTCCGGGGCTGAACCCGACCACTGTGGCTTACTGCCAACAGAATGGGATTGTAATTATCCCGGGAGTGAACAATCCGAGCCTGGTTGAACAAGCCATGGCGCTAGGGCTTAAAACGCTAAAATTTTTCCCAGCAGAAGAGTCTGGTGGTTTAGGGATGTTAAAAGCACTATCAGCCGTTTACCCAGTTGAATTCATGCCTACAGGAGGTATAAACCCTACGAATATTAAAGCTTACCTTGCGCATGAAAAAACATTGGCCTGTGGCGGTACCTGGATGGTGCCAAATAATTTACTGAAACAGGGTGAGTGGCAAGAGATTAAAGCATCGATCTGTGAACTAAATAAAAATATTAAATCTTCAACTTCGTAAGTTGGCAGAGTAGTAGTGCCAAATATAAAATTACCAATGGAACTTTAAGAAGGCAATATGGAAAAATTATCTCTGAAAGAAAAAATAGGCTATGGCCTAGGTGATACTGCTTGTGGGTTTATATGGAATGCTACCATGATCTTATTGGCATTTTTTTATACAGATGTATTTGGAATTCCAGCTGGCGTAATGGGAACATTATTTCTTGTATCTCGCCTACTCGATGCTGTTACAGACCCATTGATGGGAGCATGGGTTGATCGTACACGTACTCGCTTTGGTCAATTCCGTCCTTTCTTACTATGGGGAGCTATTCCATTTGCATTAGTGAGTATGGCTACTTTTTATACTCCTGACTTTAGTGAAACAGGTAAAATCATATACGCTTGTGTTACCTACATATCTCTAACTCTTGTTTATACCTTTATCAATGTGCCTTATTGTGCAATGCCTGGTACGCTCACTAATGATCCAGATGAAAGGCACTCCCTACAATCTATTAGATTCTTTTGTGCGGCAGCCGGAGGATTAGTAATTTCTGGTGTCGCATTACCACTTGTTGACTATATTGGGCAAGGAGATGCCCAATTAGGCTACTTCGGAGCGATGTGTACTTTGGGTGTAATCGGAGCTATATTGTTAATTATTAGCTTTAAAACTACCCGTGAAAGAAATCACTTTGAGAAAAAAGAAGATGCAAATATTAGAAAAGATTTTAAAGTACTAGCATCCAATAGCCAATGGCGCATCATGTGTCTGTTTAAGTCTATGGCAACTTGTTCAAATGTTGTTAGAGGTGGTGCGACCCTTTATTTTGTTCAATACGTAATGAATCGACCAGAGTTGGCACCTCAGTTTTTACTATACGGAAGTATTGCTGCAATGTTAGGCTCATTATTATCCGCTAAGCTATTGGCAAAACACGACAGGATTAAATCATTCAAGGGTATTATTATTATATACTCTTTGTTAAGCCTTGCTTTGTTTTTTGCGCCAGAAGAATATACAACTATTTTATTTGCAATTAATATAATTTTCATGTTTGTGTTTAATACAACAACCCCTGTTCAGTGGTTGATGGCATCAGATATTATTGATCATGAAGAACATCGAAGCGGACGTCGATTAGATGGTTTAGTATTTTCCACTTACCTATTTAGTTTAAAGATGGGACTCGCAATTGGTGGTGCTCTTATTGGTTGGATCTTGGCATTCATGAACTACGACTCTTCATTAACAACCCAACCAGATAATATTTTGATGACAATAAAAATTCTGTTCTGTATTATTCCTGTTATCTTATATGCTGGTATGTATTTTATGCTTACTCTTTACAAATTAGATAGTAAGACAATTAAAACTATCGCAGTTGAACTCGAAGCTAATCGTTCTAAATTTTCAAATAAAAACCAACTAGAGTCTGACATTGATTTAGATAGCAACACCGTTGCTACCATGAAGTAATAAGGAATAACTATGATTAACAATCCTATTTTAAAAGGTTTTCATCCTGACCCATGTATTTGTCGCAGTGGTGAAGATTATTATATCGCAACGTCAACTTTTGAGTGGTTTCCAGGAGTGAGAATCTTCCACTCACGAGACTTAAAAAATTGGCGATTAGCTTCGATGCCATTAAATACAACAGATGTTTTAGACATGAAAGGTAACCCAGACTCAGGTGGTATTTGGGCGCCAGCATTAAGTTACGCAGATGGAAAGTTTTGGCTATTCTACACTGATGTAAAAGTAATCGATGCACCATGGAAGAATGGACGTAACTTTTTGGTCACAGCACCAAGTATTGAAGGACCTTGGTCTGAGCCTATACCTATGGGGAATGGTGGCTTTGATCCATCAATGTTTCATGCTGATGATGGTAAGAAATACTATGTTTATCGTTTATGGGGACCTCGAAACCATACTGATCCCATAAACAAAATTGTGATTCAAGAGTTTGATCCGATCTCAAAAACATTACAAAAAGAACGAAAAACCATCTTTGAAGGTACTGAGAGAAAATATACAGAAGCTCCTCATATCTACAAGAAAGATGGTTACTATTATCTTCTCACTGCTGAAGGGGGGACGAGTTTTGAGCATGCAGTTACTGTCGCTCGTTCAAAAGATTTATTTGGCCCATATGACGTTAGTCCAAATGGACCTCTTATAACAACATGGCATACACCAACAAATCCACTACAAAAAGCTGGACATGGGTCGTTGGTTGAAACACAAAACGGTGAATGGTTTATTACTTACCTAGCAAGTAGACCACTTCGCTTCCCTAATCGTCCTCTACTAGCTCGATGGGGGCGTGGAGCTTGCCCAATGGGAAGAGAAACAGCAATTGATAGAATTGAGTGGGTTGATGGCTGGCCTACAGTTGTTGGTGGTCCTCATGCAAAACTTCAAATACCCGATGCTGATTTACCTGAATGTGATTGGGGTATTACCGAAGACTTTATGGATAATTTTGATGGAGAGAAGCTTGATGACAACTGGCAAACTCTCCGAATCCCATTTAGTGATAAGTTAGGGAGTTTAAGTGCCAATCCAGGTCATCTAAGACTTTATGGTAACGATAGCCTTTTATCACTTTTTGAACAATCAACTGTAGCCACACGTTGGCGTCACCATAACTTCACAGCAGAAACAAAAATGGCTTTTAAGCCTGAAAATTTCCAGCAATCCGCAGGTATTTGTTGCTACTACAATACAAGTAATTGGACTTACTGCTTGGTAGATTTTGATGAAGAACTGAATAAAAGGTGTTTAAGATTAATTCAAGTAGACAAACAAGTTGCTAGCTTTCATTATTATGATAACAATCAAATAGTTATTCCTGATGATGTTGAGAATATATGGTTAAAAGTTGATGTTAAAGGTCTTGAGTATTTTTATAGTTACTCTTTTGATGGCAATTTATGGAAGCAATTTGATAAATCATTTGAATCCTGGAAGATCTCAGATGACTATATAGATGGACGAGGTTTCTTTACTGGAGCATTTATTGGACTTCATTGTGAAGATATAAGTGGAGATGGTTGCTTTGCAGACTTTAGTGACTTTGAATATCTTTCAAAAGAATAGAAAAAATCACAAAAACTAATCTTTATTTTATTTTTTAATTTATAAATTCTAACGGATTGATTACCCTGCCTAGGAATGATGCTTATTTTTCTTATCTGTAAATCAAGCACAGTCAGTAGTTAGCTGGTGGATGGTCATAAAAAAGAGCAAGGCTATCGAATGGTCTTGCTCTTTTGGGTTGAAGGTCTCGTCCTAAATACGTTGGCGGCTTAACTTGTCACAGGCTCAGCCGCCATAACAGGCTTGCTCTTGCGTACAGCAAAGGCGCAGAAAGCCAGGAACCAAGACCACTTACAGCAACATCTGCCCAAGCCGAATGGTATAACCGATAGCGAGATAATCCATCAGGGTACCGAAAGCAATTGAGCATGCATACGGCAGCTGGGTCATAACATGGTCCATATGGTGACAGCCAGCGCCGGTTACCGACAAGATACAGGTGCTTGAAATTGGCGAGCAATGGCGAAGATCTAAATTAATTTCGAATGAAATAATGGTAAGCGTTCACCAGTAGGTACTTGATTTAGGCGTTACAAGCTAAATACGCCCGATTTCAGATAATAAGTGCGACATTCATGGAAAGGTGTAGAAGAGGAAGCCAACTGCTGAAAGTGGTACGCTCT
>NZ_JANEYT010000045.1 GCF_024357955.1 Photobacterium pectinilyticum | reverse complement strand
TGTTACTGCTCGCCAGCCTTATCCAAACGTATTTAGCTTGTAACCCCTAAATCAAGTACCTACTGGTGAACGCTTACATCTTTTGTGATTATGGTGACTTTTTTCTGATGTGATGTGCATTCCATTTGCGTCAGCCTTACATGAAATAGACATAAAAATGACTTTCTCCTGAAAAAAACAGCCAGGATTATGACATATTAATTTTCGTTTTTTTCAAGTTTAAACCTACTGGTTATCTGTATGTGTGATTATTGTAGTGGGCGCCTTGTACAAGTGCGCCGTAACTGGATTCAAAAGTTAAAATTTAAATCAATATGGAAGTGTGTTGACTGTGGTAAAGAGAAAAGGCTATGAAGGATAAGCAGTTAGTGCGAGACCTTGTAAAGACGAGGTCAGTAAATTTACTTAATAAAACAAGAAGTAAGCACTTGGATAAAAAGGCATTGAAATGCATTTTTCATGCTAAAAGATAAGCTTGTACAACAAAAATTTTGAATTACATAGATGCTGTATCATTGAATATTAGTATTGCGTTGCTGGTATAGACGTCAACTGTCATTTTTATTCATTTAAGACAAGTCTTCGATTGTCACATTTTTCATTAATCATAAGGATTATAATTTCTGCTGCTTTCTATACAGAAGAAAGCCGGAAAAATAACAATGAAAATAATGTGAACGGAGGATGAATGACGAGAGGAAAGTATCTACGTTGGAAGGATGAAAGTGGCAATGAGTTTAGGCCCGTATCGCTAACAGGCACTGAATTGCTTAATGATCGAACTCTAAATAAAAGTACTGCATTCACTTATGAAGAAAGAGCTGCTTTTCAGTTAGATGGTTTGCTACCACCACGTGTCCAGACTTTTGAAGATCAATTGAATAGGGTGTACGACGGCTTTAAAAATGCTTCAACCGATATCGAAAAATACCTTTTCTTGCGTGCCCTTCAAGATAGGAACGAAACCCTTTTTTATGCGCTGCTTTCCAAGCACGTAGAAGAGATGACACCGATTATTTATACCCCGACAGTCGGTAAGGCCTGCCAGGAGTTTAGTCACCGCTACCAAAAAGCTCGTGGTCTTTATATCACTGAAGACAACGTTGAAAGTATGGATGAGCTTGCCCGTCATTTCACTGGCAAAGATATAAAAATAATCGTGGTAACGGATAGCCAAGGCATCTTGGGGCTTGGCGACCAGGGGGTCGGAGGTATGGGCATCCCCATTGGGAAACTGTCTTTATATACCTTGGGGGCTGGTATTCATCCTGCTCATTGCTTACCTATAACACTGGATATTGGAACAGATAATCAAGATTTACTTGATGACCCTATGTACTTAGGGGTTCCTCGTCGACGTCTGAGAGGTGAGGAATATAAAGCCTTCATTAAGAAGTTTGTGCATCAGGTTAAGCGTAATTTCCCCAAAGCGGTTCTTCAATGGGAAGACTTCAGTAAATCCAATGCCTTCGACAACCTCTCGGACTACGAGGAGTACTTACCGTCGTTTAATGATGATATCCAGGGGACGGGGTCGGTGGTATTAGCCGGAATTCTGGGGGCGGTCAAAATTAAAGGTGAGACATTAGCAGACCAGAGTTATGTGGTTTATGGGGCGGGGGCTGGCGGTGTCGGCGTCGCTGATCAGATTTTTGCTGGTCTGCTCAAGGAAGGTTGCTCTCATGCGGTGGCTCGAGAAAAAATCTTTATCATGGACTCGCAAGGATTGGTGTTTGATGATCGTGATGGACTGGATGAATACAAGAAGCGCTACGCTAAACCAAGAGCGATGTCTCTAGACTGGAATGTCGCTGAGGCTGGCAAGGTATCATTAACCGAGTTAATTGATAACTACCCAGTAACGGTACTATTGGGTACCAGTGGTATTGGTGGCGCCTTCAAAGAAGGCCACATCCAGAAAATGATGGAGTATAGCCAGCGGCCGATGATCTTTCCGTTGTCTAATCCTACCGCGAATTGTGAAGCCTTACCTGAAGATATATACCGTTGGAGTGATGGCAAGGCTATCGTGGCAACAGGAAGCCCATTTGGTGATGTGAGTTACAATGGTCAAGACTTCCGGATAGGACAGGGGAATAATGTCTTTATTTTCCCTGGGGTAGGGCTGGCCGCAATTGTGTCTCGCACTCAAAAGGTGACGCTGGATATGTTCACTACGGCTTCTTATGCGCTGGCAGAAATGGTCGAGGATGACGATTTGGCCTCCGGTTGTGTATACCCGCGCATCAGCAATTTGAAGCAGGTATCTTTGCATGTCGCCACCCGAATTCTGACCGATATGCAGGCGAAAGACCCAAAATGTGACTTAGCAGGCAAAGATATTATTCAAGAGTTGGCTGAGCACACTTGGGAACCTATCTACCTACCATACCGTCGGGTATAAAATGACGTGATAAATATAGCCCGGCGAATGCCGGGCTTTTTACATTTCATGCCAAAGATTTAGCATTTTGGGCCACTTTCCCAGAAGCCGATCTGTCTCTTAACTGTTTGCTCAGCATCAGGGGTAAGATGTTGTTAAATATTGGTTAATTAACACATTCCAAGTCCAGTGGTAAGCAAGGAGGTTCGTTATGCATATGTCGTGCTTTCTATCAAAGTTAAAGCAGCTCATCGTGTTCTCATTTGTCGCTGTATCGGGTATTGGTCTGTGGCTGATGATGATGTATTACATCTTCAGATTAGCCGGCTAACATTGATAAAGTCATCGTTAGACTTGTTGGCGGTGTCGCTGGGCCCAAACACCGATGACAATGAATAAAGTCGAGATAACCGTAATAAGCCAGTGGTTAGCCAGCTGGCTTAGTTGCGTTGACAATAATGGAGCGGTACTGACAATAAAAAATCCGTAACCAAATGCATTAACCAATATAAAAATGATCGTTCTGACGATGAAGTTGGTGCCGACTAATTGTTTGCGCATAAACCGATTGATGTCAGCTGCAAACATTACAAGTAAGCAAGTGATCACTGCAGTGGCGATATCATCAATCCAAGGTCGGATCAAATTACCGATATCTGCAATCAGTGAAGCCATAAATTCCATAAGATTTAACCCAGAATACCGGACAACTCGCGAATACAGCTGTTGAGCGGTTTTACGTTATTGATCGTAAATAGGAAAGACGACCACTATTGCGTGAGGGTTAAATGAAAAAGAGTCATCTGCCGCAGAAAATGTGCGTAGCCTGTGGGCGCCCGTTTCATTGGCGCAAAAAATGGCGGCTATGTTGGGATAGTGTTCGTTACTGTTCTAAGCGCTGTCGGCGACACAAACTCGTCAAGTAAAGGTATACTACCCTCAGAACCCTTTTTCATTTTAGTTTTATGATAGAAATTTCTAATGCAGTCCAGTTGGGTGACTGGGAAGTTGAGCTGACACCAATACGTGCCCAGGGGGCTGGTGGACAAAACGTCAACAAAGTCTCATCGGCCATTCACCTTCGTTTCGATATTTCACGCTCGTCATTGCCTGCTTTTTATAAAGAAAGGTTGCTAGCATTATCCGATAGCCGGATCTCGAAAGAGGGGGTTATCGTCATCAAAGCCCAGCAATATCGCACTCAAGAGCTGAACCGTGAAGATGCGCTGGAAAGGCTGGTCGCTTTGATCAAAGCGGCGGTTGTGCAGCAAAAAGCCCGTCGCGCAACGAGACCGACTCGCAATTCACAGAAAAGGCGAGTAGATAAAAAAACACAGCGAGGCCAGAAAAAAGTGATGAGAGGCAAAGTGAAGTTTTGACTTGTATTGCAAAATCAATGTTTAACACTAATGTTGTAATTTAATTAGCGTTACATTTGGAAGCCTAAACTGTTCTAGGGAGATAGGGATGTCTGATAATAAGACCCAAAAGTTGTTGCAGCTGTTTTACCGCGAATCGGAACGAGTCAGGCTACTGGATCTGGATCGATTACCGACGCCTGATAGCTCGCAGCAAGATGAGCTGCAAACGTGGTTATCAGGCAAGCGCGATTTTTCTCTGACAGAGTTAACCCAACAACATTGGATCAAAACCTGTTCTGCAGGGTATGTTACTGAGCTATTACTCCACCCGAATGGTAGCCTGGAAGAGTTTACGTTGTTCAGAAGGCAGAAAACCCGTGGTGAGTGGCGGTTGGTTAGCGGCATGCTCGAACTGACTATTTATAAGGACGAAAATCGCTACGCTTGCACTGTGGTCGCCAGTCAAGGAAGCAGTATTCACTCAGCCATTGAATATAAAAACGGCCAGCTACATTCCTACCTGAAATTGGCCCAAACACGTCCCCAGTGGAATTAGGGTGTATTGGATGCTGGCACGACCAGCCTCATATGAGTCAATTATTATGCAATTTTAATGGAAAATTATCAGTGAAACTGTTATCAGTGGATATGGTATTAATTGATGAAGACGAGTCTGAGCAAAGATGACAGGGACGAATAAATTGAATAAAGTTGCGATTGTTGGTGGCACCCATGGTAATGAATTCAGTGGTATTTATTTATTGCGCAAATGGCGTGACACACCACAGGTGATTGAACGTGAGAGCTTTTCTGTAGAAACCGTTTTTGCGAACCCAAAAGCGTTTGAAGAAAATAAACGTTACCTCGATTGTGATATGAACCGCCAGTTTGCAACTGACGACCTTAACAATCTTGATCTGGCAAATTATGAGCAAAGCCGTGCGAAGGCTATTAACGCGCAGCTAGGGCCAAAGGGCGCAGCAAAAACCGACTTTATTATCGATTTGCATAATACGACCAGCAATATGGGGCCATCTCTTATCTTACTTCAGACTGATGCTTTTAATCGACAGTTGGGAGCGTATGTCACTGTAAAGATGCCAAGTGCTGTTGTGGTATTGGAAGATCATATCCCGGTCCATGAGCACAGCTTTTTAAGCTCTATTTCTGAAAAGGGCGTGATTGTAGAAATTGGCCCGCAACCACAGTCTGTTATTCGCCAAGATGTTTTAGACTGGATGGAAGAAATGACAGGCCATATTTTGGACTTTGTCGATTTGCATAATCGTGATGCCTTACCGGAGCTTCCGGCCAGCTATGAAGCATACAAGTACCATGAAACGTTGAAGCTGCCTGAAAATGAGAATGGTGAGCGTATGGGCATGGTTCATCACAGTGTGCAAGATGCCGATTTTAAGGTGCTTCGTCATGGTGACCCTATCTTCACCTTGTTTAACGGGCAAGAAATTTGCTGGGAAGGGGATTACGAGGCGTACCCGCACTTTATCAATGAAGCGGCTTACTATGATAACAACCTCGCGATGTCGTTGGCTAAGCGCGTTATTGTTGGCGTGAAGTAGTTGCTGATGCCTTCCCCTTGGGAGTTTGAGACTTCTTGGATATACAGTAAGCAGTAGGGCGTCATATCTACTGCTTATTAGTTATGATAAATGCTGAAATATAAAGGTATGAGAGTCATTGTGTATTGCTGATCATCTACCTTTCCATTGAAATCGATTACATTTTGTTCATTCCAAAGCTTGTTACATTTCCTTACATAAGACCAATTAAAAACCTTGATATTATCTGATGGCTAAGTATGTTTACTATCAATAATTTTGATTATAAAAAGTCAGTTAGGTGCTGAGTTAATAGTTTTAACTCACTAAAAGAATAATGAACATAACAGATGAGCAATATGTTTACGCGGTCGGACTCAAGAATATTTCTTGCCCATTTCCCTGTGCCATTTATGATGAAAAGGGAAATTATGCTGCAATTAATAAACCTTATGAAGATATTCTAGGCTTGAAAAGTGAGCTTGCTATTGGGGCGAAAAATTCAGAGATTCAATGTAACTTTAGCGATTTCGCTGCGGTGATAGATGTTCAAAACAAGCATGTGCTAGAGAGTAAAGATTATATTTTTTCATTAAATATAATAAGGTTGGAGTCAGGCTGTAAAGCGTATTACGTTTCTAAACGTCCAATAATAAATGCTGATGGCAAAGTAGTCGGTATTGATGTCAGTATGTATAATACTGGCTTCATTTTTACATTGTCTTCTGCGTTTAATGATCCAACAACGTATTATAATCAAGGTCACGAAGTTGACTTTAAAGCGTCTAGATTATGTGAGAGCTTTACACCATTACAGGAAACGTATGCATATTTTATTATGTGTGGATTTTCTAACGACTTTATCAGCACGGTTCTTGGTAAATCAATTAAAACAGTTGAGAATAACATGGCGAGGCTGATTGATAAGGCACAGCTGCGTTACAGTATGAAGATAAACAGTAGAAAAACACTCCGTTATTATTTACTGCAAAATAGAATAACTAATTTGTCACCTGCTGGGTTAATGGCAAATACGATTAAAACCTTAACTAAAGTACCCAGTAATTGTACATTCAACGATACGTACCCATCTGAGTTTGATTTAATATTCAATGACTTTGGTAAGGATATCTAAGTGCTGAGATAGCCCAAAGGTGCACGCCCCGGTGAACAACATCGTAACTCAAGAGAGGTTGTTTGCTGGGGTTTGCGTCATGGCCAACTTTACGATTAACGATTAACGATTAACGATTAACGATTAGTCGTGAGGAGAAAGAGATGAGTTGGCTTGTTTGAAGGGCTTATTTGGTTTTATTAAAGGAACGGGGCTCGTTGATAAGTTGCCGGTAGCGGAAGAACTGAATGATCCATCGGGTCACCTGAAGGTGATCTGTCGGCTGAACCAACGAATCTAATGCGCTTTGATATGTCGCGGTGGGATAACAGCTCTTTTTGAGTTTCATTAAATCGTAAAGGTATTCAGGGGTGAATTCTGGGTGGCCCTGGATACTCAGAAAATGATCGCCGACTAATAGGATGCTGTTTGGGCAAAAATCACTGCCAGCAAGGGTGATACAGTCTGCAGGGGAGCGAAGGACTTGATCTTGATGGCTTACCAGCAGTGATAAGGTGCCTGGTGGTTCGGTTATCCAAGGGCAGCGTTGTGCTGCTTTTAAATCAATGGATATTTGTTTCGCTCCAATTCCCCAGCCTCGCTCTGAACATACTACTTCCCCGGCTAACGCCTGCGCGATCATCTGATGGCCAAAACAAATACCGACCAGTGGGACTTGCTGAAAGTAGAGCTGGTGAATGAACCCCTGGAAAACATTTATCCACCGGCTTTGTTCATAAACACTGTATCGGCTGCCACTGGTGAGATAACCGTCGCACTCATTCAAGGATTGTGGGTATTGACCGTCAATGACTCGGTAAAATTCAAGTGTGATATTTGGGTCGACAGCGGCAAATAGATTGGAAAACATCGCGGGATAGTTTCCATGTTTGCCCTGCAGCTCAGGCCTAACATCATCACACAGTAATACACCTAATTTCATGTGCCATCCTATAGATCGAGCGTGCCGTTAAGTGAATGGTAAAACACGTTTTCGTATTGTTCTTGGGAAAGATGGATAGGGTTTCCACTGGCTGCTGCGTCCTGTACAGATTGCGCCGCAATGGCTTTTTGATCCTGAATATTGACGCCTAGCTCAGCCATGGTATGAGGGATGTGAAGTTGCTTGCGTAGAGCCAGTATCCATTCAAGCACACCGTCAAAACCTTCATTTTCCAGCTCGAGATAATGGGAAAGCCTTAACATCTTTTCATGAAGATAATGCCGGTTTGCACACAGCACATAGGGCATTAAGACGGCGTTTAATAGGCCGTGATGTAAGTTGTAGCGTCCCCCGAGGGTATGAGCCAAAGCGTGCATCGCTCCAAGCCCCTTCTGAAAGGCTGTTGCTCCCATGGTTGAGGCTATTAACATCTGAGTTCTGGCTTGCAGGTTGTTCCCATCAATATGAGCAATAGGTAGATAGAGTTTTATTAGGCGCATTCCCTCGATGGCAATCGCTTCGGCCATGGGGTGATAGCTGGGGGAGCAGTAGGCTTCAAGGTTGTGCGATAACGCATCCATCCCTGTGGCAGCCGTGAGATGTGGAGGAAGGTCAACGCTTAGCACCGGGTCAAGGATCACCTGTACGGGGAGCATTTTCGGATGAAAGATTATGCGTTTGGACTGACTTTGAGTATCGGTAATGACTGATGCCCTACCGACTTCAGATCCTGTCCCAGCGGTGGTCGGCAATGCAATGACTGGGGCGATAAGGTTAGCGTCAGCTTTGGTCCAGTTCTCGTTAATATCTTCAAACTGCCATAAGGGTTGTTGCTGTTTTGCAACCAAAGCGATGGCCTTGCCTATGTCAATGGATGATCCCCCGCCAAGGGTAACGACACCGTCATGATTTCCTTTTAAAAAGTACTCAATGCCATATTCCACCTGCTCGCCTGTCGGATTACCTGAAAAGTCACTAAAAATAGAGCTCGGTAAGTCAGCGGATTGGCAAGATAAGACAAGATTTCGGGTAGTTTGGTTATCGGTTAGTGCGGGATCGACAACAAAGAGAGGGCGCTGGATAGATCGCGTCTTGCACACTGAGGCGAGCTGCGAGCTGGCATGTTCGCCAACGAGAATTTCTGTAGGGTAGTGCCAGTGCAGCAGAGTCATAGGTTAGTCCGGTATGTTAGGTGGCATGACTATTCGGTCGGATGCTTAAGGTGGAATGACTTAGGTCGAGTTAACGTTTCGAATCCGAGTGTTGATAAAGCGTAGCCTTTTCCTGAGTGTTTGACCCCAGTCCAAGCCAGAGCGGGATCCAGGTAATCGCAGCGGTTGGCGAAAAAGGTTCCGGTTTCGACTTGCTCGCCAATACTGATCGCCCGGTTTATATTAGATGTAAAAATGCAGGCGGTTAAACCGTATTCGCTGTCATTCATTAAATCGACAGCCTCATGATCTGAATATACTTTTTGAATGGGTAATACCGGACCAAATGTTTCTTCTGTCATGATCCGCATTTGATGATTCACATTCGTTAACAACTGAGGAGCGAGATAAGGGGTGCCGGGTTTACTGTTTGGAAAACAGACTTCAGAAATATGAGTCTGAGCACCTTGGTGTTTGGCTTCTGTAATTTGTTGACGGACATGGTCGGCCGCTGATACCGATATCAAAGGACCTAACGTTGTGTCTTCATCGAGCGGAAACCCCAATTGGTATTGATTGACGCGTTGAATTGCCTTTTCGACAAATTCATCATGTACCCGATAATCGACGTAAATCCGCTCAATGGCACAACATGATTGCCCCGCATTATAGAGCGCACCGTCTACAATAGCGTCAACTGTGAGGTTTATGTCGGCATCATTGCAGACATAAGCGGGATCATTACCGCCTAGCTCAAGGCCAAGTCCGTGAAAATGACCAGCTGCAGCGATCTCGACGTTTGCTCCGCCAGTAACGGAGCCAGTAAATACCACATGCTGAATTTGCTCACTGCTAACGGTATCTTCGGTTGCGTCATGGCTTAAGAACAAATGCTGGAATATACCTTCAGGCAGTTGAGCTTCATCAAAAGCTTGTTGGAATCGTTGCGCACAAAGAGGCGTGTGGGAAGACGGCTTTAAGATCACACTATTACCTGCTAGCAGGGCCGGTATGATTGAGTTAATAGCGGTGAGATAGGGATAGTTCCAAGGCGAGATCACCAAGACCGTACCCAATGGTTCTCTGGAGATATAACGAGTAAAGCCTTTTTTTTCAGGAAGTTTGATGGTGGCAAGCGCCTGCTCACTATGCTTTATCATGTACCTAGCCCGCTCTTCGACACCTCTTAATTCACTACTGCTATGCCGTATCGGTCGACCCATCATCCAGCTCAACTCGCTGGCAATCATATCTCGGTGACTCAGCAGCGCATCAATAGCCCGACTGCAGTAGTCTTGTCGTTGGGCTAAAGGCACTTGTTTCCATATTTGTTGAGCGACATTCGCTTTATCCAGTGTTTGTTGGATAACTTCGGGAGTCGCCATCGTCACAGTCGCGACAACACTGCCATCGGCTGGAGATATTGTATTTTGGATAACCCCTTCTTGTTGCCTATTGGGTTTGGCTGAATGATTCAAGCGCCTTTCCTTGTGTTAAATAATCTCGAAGTAACGGTTGAGCTCCCAGTCAGTTACATGCTTTCTAAACTCCCTGTCCTCCCATTCTCGCGAAGCGGCAAAATGGTCGACAAATGCCTGGCCAAAGAGTGAAACGGCAGCTTCAGACTGCTTGAATTGCTGGGTGGCATCCCAGAGCGTTCGGGGCAAAGCGAGAGTGTCACTGTGAGTTTGTTGGTAAGCATTCCCTAGCACTGGGTCCGATGGCTCCCAGCCTTGTTCTACACCAATCAGACCAGAACCCAAGGCAGCAGCAAGTGCTAAGAAGGGGTTGGCATCCGCCGCACCGATACGGTATTCAATGCGTTGTGATTTTTGAGAGCCAGTGATCACCCGCAGTGACGTCGTGCGGTTTTCGATCCCCCAAGTGGCATCGGTTGGGGCCCAAAACCCGGGGATCATTCGGCTGTAGCTGTTAACGGATGGTGCGACCATACAAAGCAGTTCTGGCATCAGGCGTTGTTGACCGGCGAGAAAATGACGTTGTAGGGCACTCATTGAATGGGCTTGATCGGCACCAAAGAATACATTCTTGCCGTCTTGATCTAGTAGGGAAAGATGAATGTGGCCACTCTGACCAGGGTAGTCATTACTCCATTTAGCCATGAAGGTCGCCATGAGATCATTCTTCTGGGCCAGTACTTTCATGTAGGTCTTAAACAGTGCCGCCTTGTCGGCCGCATGACAAGCGTAGTCGACGGCAATAGCCGCTTCAATCACCCCAGGACCTGTCTCTGAATGGATCCCTTCAATGGGAAAGTCCATGGTCTCGGCCATCGCAAGGATAGACTGATAGAGTTCGGAGTAGGTTGAGTTTCGTATCATCGAATAGCCAAACCAATCGGGGGTTATAGGCTTCAGATTACGAAAACCTTTTTCGCGAACAGAGTGGGGGGTTTCACGAAAGAGGAAGAACTCATACTCGAAAGCAGCCTTGGGGAGAAGTCCCATGGATTTGGCTTTATCCAATACTCTTCGTAGTGTTGCCCTTGGGCATACCGACTCGGCTTCTCCGGCAAACTCAGCCATAAACAGCAGCATGCCGTCTTCACCCAGTACATCGCGGCAACTTGAAGGGATAATACGTACTGGCGCGTCGGGATAGCCAGTGTGCCAGCCTGTGTATTGGGCATTGTCATAGAGCTGATCTTTGACATCCCATCCTAAGACAACGTCACAAAAGGCAAAACCAGTATCGAGGGAAGAAAAGAATTTCTCCTTCGACATGTACTTGCCGCGCATCACGCCATCGTTATCGAACAGCCCAACCTTGACGTGACTGAGCTTGCGTTCCTCGATGATCTGCTTGGCATCGTTAACCGTTTTGACCTCTCTTGGCACCATAAGCGGGTATCCCTTCTGTTGGCTAAGCGGTGTTAAATTGATTAGGCAAAGATGACTGTAATTAGGATTATTTTATTATTGTTATAAACCTAGGAAGAGGTCGGGCATTCGTCAACTTTATCAATAGGGTGAAAAAGTCTTAGACATACCCAAATAACCTCGAAATAGACTCCTGTTTCATTCGGTCATTTTCCTTGAACTGAACACCTTGATGAAGCTCTGAATTTCCCAATTGAAGTCACTTGGGTATGAGACGTTGGTATTAAGTCAGTAACTGTGTTCCAATATTGGTGAAATATATTAATAACATGTAAACAAAAGGAAGTTATTGATGTCACTTGTTATTCCTATGGTGATATTCATACAGCAGAGAATGGCCGAAGTGGGTAATGCTGATAACGCAAAAGCCATGCAAGCGTATATGAAAACCGAACAGGATTTTTATGGTGTAAAGGCACCAGAACGAAAGGCGATATTCAAGCAAGCTCGTGAGCATACTCAGATCACTTCTTTCATTGAGTACAAACGATTGGTGCTATGGTTGTGGTCGGGGGAAAACCGTGAAGAGCAATACCTTGCGATGGATGCCGCCGAATACTACACCTCGTTTCGTACCCTAGAGGCGTTTCCTGTTTACGAAGAAATGCTAACTGAAGCGAGCCATTGGGACACGGTGGACAAAATATCCTCGAACCTTATTGGTCCTTTAGTGAAAGAACACCGAGAGCTTGAAGATGTCGTTCGAGGTTGGCGTCAGTCAGACAATATGTGGCTGCGTCGCGCTTCATTGCTTATTCACCTCAAACACAAGAAAGAGACAAATCTCTCGCTGCTTGAAGAAACAATTCTAATGCTAGCTGGTGAACAAGAGTTTTTTATTCGAAAAGCGATTGGTTGGGTGCTGAGAGAATACGCTAAGACAGATGCGGAGTATGTGAAGTCTTTTGTTCAGCGCTATCAAGAACAATTATCTCCCTTGAGCCAAAAAGAAGCGCTAAAGAATCTATAAACACTCGATTCGCTATCAAATTGATAGTCATAACTTCTTTTTACTACGTTGTGTGCAGTTGTTAATATAGCGCTGTTCCGTAATTAAAAGAATTACATTCTATCAGGTCCCAATAACATAAGAAGGCATTTACTGTGATTGAACGTCAAGAAACTGGACAGCGTATGAGTCGTATCGTTAAGCATAATGGTACGGTTTACCTGTGTGGCCAAGTGTGTGCAGATGCGACACAAGGTATCACTGAACAAACTCAAACCATGTTGGATAAAGTAGAGGCGTTACTGGAACAAGCTGGCAGTGATAAAGAGCACATGCTTTCTGCGACAATTTACATCAAAGACATGAAAGATTTCGCTGAAATGAACGCGGTATGGGATAACTGGGTGCCAGCCGGTCATGCTCCAGCCCGTGCATGTGTTGAAGCAAGCATGGCACGTGACGTGTTACTAGTCGAAATCTCCGTTGTCGCTGCAGTTAAAGAATAATCGCTATTAACGAATTATCATCTTATTGCTTAAGTAAAAGACTAATTGGGTCGATAATAATAGCTAAGGGTTAGTTGTGTGTGGGCTCTAGGTGTTTATCAAGGAGGATGTGGTAATGAAAAAGCGGAATTCGGTATGGCAGGCTTGTTGTAAATGCATTTCCCGTTCTCAGTTTATTGTGTTTACTTTGTTCTTGCTATTGGCGATGCCAGCGTCATTGCCTGTCATGGCAAAAGAGATATCGGTAAAATCTCAGCCAAAATTGAGCCTTGAAGGGACATTCAATACTCAGCGTGTTTGCTTCTATCAAGGGCAGTCATACTCGTTGGGGGCAGTGATCGCCATTGAAGGCGTGCTGATTGAATGTCAGCCGGAAAAACACTTTGAAACCAATGGTGCCCTGAAGTGGACCAAGATTGAAAAGAAGTCGTAATTAAGGCTCAATTGCCACCAACCATGCACCCATAAAAATGTACTCTTAAAGAAAATGCAGCCATATCCCAAAGGACAGGCTGCATTATCGTAACAGGGGGAACTGTTACTTGAATATCAAATGTCTGGATTAGCGAATAAGGCGACCTGAATCAGGGCCAAGTTTGCCAGTACCGCCTTCATGATGAGCCGTTTTTGCCCCCATTTCTTGCATCAAAAATTCTTTCAATGCTGCAGACTCGCGTTCGTTAGTTGGTTTCCAGTTAGAGATCACTCGTGCTTTATTGCTGTTCATCGAATATTTCCTTTTCTATCCATGATATGGATTCAATATCATGTGCTTAGTGATTCATAATGCTGCTGCATTTTCATACAAAGCGAGATCAATTTCCACTATTAATTCGCTCTGCGAATGCACTTAAATTGATACTCATTGATAACAGATAATCGCTCACAAGCATATCTGACCAGTTTGATGGGAATATATGCAAGTAAAAAGAGTAACTATGTCCCTATTGAGTGCTTTGTTAAATATAGCTGAAAAATGGTACAAAAAAAGCCGATACCATGAAGGAATCGGCTTTTCTAAATCATAAGAAAAATGTTATAAAATTACATATTTTTTCAGTTTACTAAGCGGTTTAGCGCATTAGTGAGCGTGTTTTAAGCTCGAAAATCAGTTTTTCTGCACTGCACTCGAATTGGATACGTGCAGTTAGTTCAGTGCTGTCATCTTTAAGCGGGCTAACTTCATGCTTGAAGTTAGCATTAACTTCTTTAGCGAGCGCAAGGTAGTTAGCAAGTTCTGCTTCTAGTGCAGCTTTGTTACCACCAAAGATTTTGACATCAGCAACATCATCATTTTCTTTAATGATGAAACCCATCTCAGCAGATACACCGCATGCTTCGCAGGTTTGGTACTCTTGGCTTTCGTTTGTCATGGCGTTTACTCTATCTCCATTTATATTATACCCAAGTCACTTCAAGGTGTTTGCTTGCCCTTCGGTAGCTCTGAATCCTACAACTTAAAGTCACTTGTGTTTATGTGGACATCATAAAACTTTGTGACGAAGATCGCCACGGAGTAATGTTATTTTTCATAATACAAATGACGATGTGTAATAGGACACTGCCCTCACCCTGTGAGGAGGGCAAGAAATATATGATTTAATTCTGTTAGCTAAGGTTTGGATAAATATGATGAATTTGGGTCAATGTCTGCTGAAAAGGGTACTGTTCCATTTTCCCAAAACCTGATAGCTGGCGAGCTTTAATGACGTTGTGAAGCGGGCTTGTCATACCGCATAGGAAACGGGTGAGAGCGGCTGCTGAAGGGGCTGCTGGGCAAGCGGAAATAAATGGATCGCACCATGCTTTAAGCATGTTTTCCGATACATCAGCCAACTGGTTATCAGATGGCAGCTTGGCAACGCTTCCACGGCAGACCGAGCAATGATCACATTGTTGTGGGGCTTGGTGATCAGCAAAGTAGCTGGCTAATTCGTGGCTTAGGCATTGCTCGTTTTCGAAGAAGGCGAGCATGTTGTCTAACCTTGCAATTTCACTCTGCTCTTTGGCCTTGAACAGCTGATACAAGCGAGCGGCCTCTTCTTTAATATCGAAGTTTGGATTGGTAACACGGTACACATCGGTCATCTGTTTGCTTTCTAAAGCAACCCAGCCTTTTTCACTGAAGTAGTCGATGGCTGCGACAACACGTTTACGCTCTGTCTGGGCAGTCTGCCATAAGGCATCGAAATCAACCGTATGCCAGGTACGCGCTTTTGGCGAGCAGGCAAAGATGTGGCTAACGAAGCTTTGTCGCTCACCTTGGAACTGATTGATAATAAACTGCTGATCAGTAAGCAGTTTAAAGCGGTAATCGGCAAAGTAGGTGTACTGAGGCTCGATGATTTGGGCCATTTCCAGATATACCAGCAAGGTTTTCAGTGGCAACATCCGGATATTACTTTCTTTGGAGAGCCGCAGTTGCACCACTTCCCACTGTGGTACATTTTGTTTGATGAGCCTAAGTACCGTTTCAATTGCAGATTGATCGGGGGTATCGCCATACACAAAATTCTCCAGCACATTGAGCCCTGACTTGTTGCCAAGCAGTATGCAGTCTGAATGCTGGCCATCACGTCCGGCTCGACCGATTTCCTGACTGTAGTTTTCTATTGATTTGGGAAGATCAAAGTGAATAACTCGGCGGATGTCTGCTTTGTCGATCCCCATCCCGAAGGCAATGGTGGCAATCGTACATTGGTGTTTGCCCGCCATGAAATCACGTTGAATTTGTTGGCGACGATCGCTGTCCATCCCTGCATGATATGCCTGTGCCATGATCCCTTGTTGTTGCAGCGCCGCTGCAAGCTCTTCTGCTGTTTTTTGCAATGTCACATAAACAATGCTCGGTAGTGACGGATCGCTAGCCAGTGTATTGTATAAAGCAGCTTGTTTGTCGGACTCTGACGTCGGGGTGATAGTCAAATCGAGGTTAGGGCGATAGAAGCCAGTGATCACGATATTGTTATCTTCAATCCCGAACTTGTGTCCCATATCGCTGATAACCGCTGGGGTTGCCGTCGCTGTCAGCAAGAGCACCTGAGGGATATTCAACAACTGGCGATACTGAGGAAGTTTGAGGTAATCTGGGCGGAAATTATGGCCCCATTCGGAAATACAGTGGGCTTCATCGACCACTAATAATGAAATTGGTACTTGGGAGATAAACTGACGAAAACGTTCGTTGTTCAGCCTTTCGACTGAAATCATCAGAATCTTAATGGTCCCCGACCGTACCCCTTGCATGACTTGCTGTGTCTCTTCCCAGCTTTGGCTTGAATCAATGGAAGCCGCTTGAATGCCCTTACTGTGCAAGAAGTTAATTTGGTCTTTCATCAACGCCAGTAATGGCGAGATGACCAGTGTCAGGTTGGGAAGCTGCAAAGCAGGTAACTGATAGCACAGTGACTTGCCCGAGCCAGTAGGGAAGATAGCGGCAGCTGAATGGCCTTCAATGACTTTACTGATCACTTCATCCTGGCCGGGGCGGAGGTTATCGAAGCCAAAATACTGTTTAAGGTTGTTGAGATACATGGGCAGTTTATGTTGATGGGACCATACACCGATCATACCTAAGTATGTAGTGATTGCCCATTCGGTTAGCTTGGTAGCTTAGGGGCGAAGGAAACACAAGGATGGGGGTTGAGTCAGCAATGCCTCAATCTAAGTGAGCATGAATGGTTTGTAATGATTTCAGTTACATTAATTGCAAATAAAATCAGTGCCTTATGGTGTTAGAATTGCGCTTCAAAATATACCTTGTGGGTTTTATACAGACTTAGGTAAATGCCGAGCAAACAAATTTACTGGCATTGAACGCGGCCATTGAAGCGGCTCGTGCTGGCGAGCAGGGAAGAGGTTTTGCGGTGGTAGCCGATGAAGTACGTTCACTTGCAAGCAAAACACAAATGAGCACTGGTGAAATCCAAACGATGATTGAGCGTCTGCAACATGCTGCGAAGCAAGCGGTAGCGGCAATGGAACGTAGTCGTGAGAGTGGTATTGCCACTGCAGCGAGCCAACAGAGCCAGGTGAGTGAAGATATTAGCCAGAACGTCCAAAAAATAGCGGATAAAAGTCAAGAAGTGGTTGGGAAGGTAAGTGCAACGGAAGAAGCCTTTATACAACTTGCAACGCAATGCCAGACATTGCGGCAGCAAGTTGGTCGTTTCCAAGTTTGATAACCATAGATTGCTAGCGAAGCCCAACAACTGTGGGGCTTTTTGATTAAAGTTCAGGGATGTAGCCATTGTATTGATATGGTTGCATACGGTATTCTGGTTATTAACTGAACGCTGTTTATTAAGGAGAGCCACATGCCGTACGATACTTTGGTCACTGTTGGTGTATTTATCATAGTGGCAATAGTGTTTATTGCTTCGGGTGTTAAAACCGTTCCACAGGGTAGTGAGTGGACCGTAGAACGTTTTGGGCGTTATACCAAAACCCTTCGTCCTGGTTTGAATTTGATTGTGCCTTTTATCGACCAAGTCGGTAACAAGATCAATATGATGGAACGAGTGCTGGATATTCCGGCGCAAGAAGTAATTTCACGAGATAACGCCAATGTTACCATTGATGCGGTGTGTTTTGTGCAGGTCATCGATGCGCCAAAAGCCGCTTATGAAGTGACTGATCTTGAACATGCTATCCGTAATCTAACCCTCACTAATATCCGTACTGTTCTTGGTTCGATGGAGCTCGATGAGATGCTATCACAGCGAGACACCATTAATGGACGGCTACTGACCATTGTTGACCAGGCCACAAACCCTTGGGGTGTTAAAGTCACTCGTATCGAAATAAAAGATGTGCAACCACCGGCTGATCTGACTTCAGCAATGAATGCTCAGATGAAAGCGGAGCGTAATAAGAGAGCAGAGGTTCTAGAAGCTGAAGGGGTAAGACAGGCTGAAATTTTGCGAGCTGAAGGCCACAAGCAATCTGCAATCTTGCGGGCGGAAGGTGATAAGCAAGCCGCTATTCTGCAAGCAGAAGCAAGGGAGCGGGCGGCAGAGGCAGAAGCCAGAGCGACTGCTATGGTGTCCGATGCCATTGCCAACGGGGATCTTCAAGCGGTGAACTACTTCATTGCCCAGGGATATACTGATGCGTTGAAAGCGATAGGCCAAGCGGAGAATGGTAAAGTTATTATGTTACCTCTGGAAGCGACTGGCCTGATGGGTTCAATTGCGGGGATCACTGAGATCCTCAGCCAGTCAGGGAGCAGTAAAGAAGGAGAGAAAGGTAAGCTGGTATGATCACGTTACTTGAGCAAATGAACGCCTGGCACTGGCTAGCGCTAGGGCTGGTATTGTTGCTATTGGAATTATTAGGCACAGCAGGTTACTTGCTATGGCTAGGAGTATCAGCACTGTTGGTTGGAGCGATCATGTTCTTCCTACCATTAGGTTGGGAAATGCAATGGCTGACTTTTGCTGTGTTCTGCTTGTTCACGACTTGGTTGTGGTGGCGCTATCAGCACAAACAAGATAGAGCCGGTGACGAGCAACGCAGTTTGAATCAGCGCTCAGAACAATTGATAGGCCAAACATGCGTACTCGAAAATGATTTCCCGCTTGGGCAAGGGCGTTTGCAACTCGGTGATACGACGTGGACCGCTAAATCAGAGTCCAACATACCTGCAGGCACCTTGGTTGAAGTCATAAGGGTCGAGGGTATCGTTGTCATTATTCAAGAAAAAGTGAGCCAGTAAAATACACTATCTGCTGGCAATTAACGGTGGTGGCGCATAATGGTAAGTTTATGTTTGCTGCTGACGCTATATTGAAGGCGATTCAAAAGTGTTTGTTATTTGCTGGTATTGCCTCTGCTTATGCGGAGGCTTTTTTTTGTTCCTACTATAATACCAACCTAAATAAGTATTTGATCTGTTTTACTGGTTAAAATCGCTGCTATCTATGTTAGAGATTTTGTAATTAGAGCCACTAGTTACTGCAATATCTGTCTTGATAACAACGATTTCTCCAGTGCAAATACTTGATCAACTACATATCGAGATTGGTATAACTTAACTCATTACCTCGTTTACAGATATCTATTGAACAGCCTGGCTTTTGCCAGGCTGTTTTTGATTAGCGCATCAAAGTAAGAAGATTACTATACCTGAACAGGGTTATTGGCTACATTTTCAAAGTAGAACTTATATTCTCGTACACCGTCTATCTGAACACCTTTTTCTCTTAGCTCAAGGTATTGCTGCAGTTTTATCGTTCTGAAATCCAACGCTTTTAGCGCAAGAATTATTCGCAGCTCATCCATTGAACGTGATTTGGCACCAGAACTACAGGCGCTACAGATAACATGCGTTTTTGCCTTGAAGCCGGTCTTATCAAGCCAGTTTAGCTCTTTCGGTTCTTTGCGTTCACCACAGAAGTAACAGCGTTTGTCTTGCTTTATAGCCGCTTGCTCTCTTAATACCTTTGGACTCAGTGGTTTGTTAGATTGGGGAATGCTGCTATTTTTGTTGCCACTGAAAGCCGAGAACTGAACTACGTTAGACATTTGGGTAACTCTCACTAATCAAGGTGTATTCGTTTAGTTTATAGCGCATAACTGAACATTATTGTCGTCCGATTAGGATGACACATATATCAGTAAGCTGCTCATCGCTAATCCTAACCATGTAAGCAAAGGGAATCTACCGTTGATTTTTGCGAAGATAGCTTCTGTTCTGTCTTTGAACGCACAGCTGTTTTTTGATCGCAGTCAATCAAGTGTTAGACAGTTGCTGATTTGGCAACTATCTCGTTCTATATCCTTCTACACTTATCATAGCCACAGAATCTGCTGACAAATCTAAGCAAAAACAGGTGGTGATTTATGAAACTTTTCCCATTGCTACTTGGTTCTATATTGACCATCGCGCTGACCGGCTGTGAACCGTCAGAGCGCGGAAATACCGCAACGTTTACGTTACCTCCGGGGGATGTGTCTCATGGTGAAGAATTGTTCCAGCACTATCAATGCTTAAGCTGTCATATAATGGAAGGCTATGAGCGGCCGGAGGTATTGGATGAGTCCGGTGTCAATGTCGCGCTGGGCGGAAAGGTAACAAGCCTGAAAAAATATCAGGAACTGGTTGTTTCCGTTATCAATCCATCACACCGAATTGCCAAGGGATATGAACCCGAAGAAGTGATGCGTTCGGGTGAGTCCATAATGCCAAGTTATAACGATGTCATGACAGTAACAGACTTGGTTGATCTTATTACCTTCCTTGAAAGTAAGTACGAGCTAGAGCCTTTTGAATATACCCAGTATGAAGGGTTTTATTATTGATTTGATCCGGCCCATGAGGGGGGTGGAAATTAGGCCCATGACGGGTCCTTTTTATTTTTGATCATATTTGTCGAAGGTCACCACAACTAAACGCCGCCAACCCATAACCACGCAGCGCATCAATGTAACAGTTAATGCGTGTTTGACCGCTAGGAAAACGCCCGGGTGATAATTCGTCATCAACGGCGAGATGGTTAAAAGCGATGTGGGAGTCAGGCATTTTGTAGCCGTTTTGTTGCTGGCTATCTTGAATGGTCTCGAACAGTATTTGTGAACGGTGTACGTGAATCGACGCGCTAACCAAAGTGGCATGTTGGATTTGGCGACGTTGCAATATCTCCAGGCTGAGCTGGGCGTTATCTATGGTGTTGGCCGCTTTTTCTTCTTTTATTATTCTGCTGATACTTACTCCTTTTTCGACTAGCCATGTTTGCATCTGATCGGCTTCGGTGATGCCAGCTGTCTCAACACCACCAGTGACAATGATTAAGCTGTTTGGTGACTGGGTCGCAAGCTTGAGGGTGTGCTTCAGTCTCAGTACTAAAGGCTTAGCGATAGAGCCGTCGCTATTGAGCTTATAACCTAGCGTTACAATGGCATGGCGTGAAGAACAGTTTGATATTGGGAGAGAGCCAGTGTGGTGGTAAAGGATAGGGGTATCGAGGTTATTTTCAATAATAGTGATAACACCCGTTATAGCCTTTGCACTTTTTGGATCGAGATGAGAGATTTGCTCTATGTGCGCAGTGACGAGTTGAGGCTTTCCTAGGAAATGATGCCATACCGCAAGGTAGCTATTGAGTTTGATCTGCTGGTGGTGGTTAGCGCTTAACAATGCTTGATTATAGCTGTGTATTGCTTGGTCTATATTCCCTTGGAAGCTATTGATGTTGGCCATGGTCATGAGGATATCAGCTTTTCCAGTATCCTTTGCCAAGCACAAAGCTTGAGATAAGAAATGCTGCACGGCTTCAAGGTTCGAGACGGCTTTGCCGTTTAAATTGAAGTTGTGGCGTCTGGGGCTATTGTAGGCATCCAGTGCCCGCTGGATATCGTCCATGTTTACCCGACCAATCCTCTCTAATTCTCACGATACATTGGTTCATCGTATCCTTCATACTGATAAAAGCAAAGTACTGTGCATGTCAAAATCATTAAAAAACAGAATTCGGATCAAGATAGCAAGAGGTGATTTTACCCCGTGTATTTTTATTGAAAAGCAGTATAAATAGGCCCAGATTTGACGAGTTGGGCTAGCTTTAATAGCAGATATGTAATACCAACCTACATAAATATTTGATCAGTCTTGCTGGTTAAAATCGCTGTTCTCTGTGTTAGAGATTTTATAATTAGCGCCACTAGTTGCTGCAATCTCTGCCTTGATAACAACGATTTTTCTTGCGCAAATCCTTGATTAAATGCTTATCCAGATTGGTATATTGTCGATAAGGAGAAACGTATGGCAAATGTTTTTGAGCAACATGGTGCATTCAGCTGGTCTGAGTTAATGACTGATGATCCTGAGAAAGCGATAGCATTTTACCGTCAGGTTATCGGTTGGGAAGTTGAAGCGATGCCAATGGAGGAGGGGACCTACCATATTGTCAAAGCGGGAGGTCAACCTGTTGGCGGTATCATGGGTAAACCCAAAGGGTATGAGAATATTCCCAACCACTGGGGGAGTTATATTACGGTTGATGATGTTGATGCGACGGTAGAAGCAGCGAAGACTGCGGGCGGGTGTGCTGTCTATGAGCCCAAAGATATTCCCGGTGTTGGCCGTATTTGTGCTATCAGCGATCAAGACGGTGCGATTGTTTCTGTCATTGCTTACGAGCAAAAAGAGTGTGAGTGAATTGACATAACAGAAAGCCGCAAGGAATGACTCTCGCGGCTTTTATGTTTTGAAGCCGGCGTTACTTAATGCATTTGAGCATGTAGTTAATGATAGGATCGCTGGTATCCTTCATAGCCAATGCTTTTGGCATATAAGTCGGCTTTTTGAGGATCTCACGGGTGATTAACTCATCAAGCAATGGTTTGAACTCAAAACCAGTTTTACCGATAAACAACGATGTCAGATTGTCATTGGCATAGGCATGCAATGCATCTTTCAACCCTTTCAGATAGAGGTAGTCTTTGGTGAAGCCTCCTCCACGATACGCACGGGCCGTAATGGTGAAGGCTTGATCGTTACTGATCCCATAATCATGTTTTAGCACATGGAAGGTCTCATTAAAGCTTTCACCTTTGACCATCATATCGACGGCCACCACACGTAATGCCAGTGTTTTTAAACGGTGTAGAGGGAAGCTACCCGATAAATGCTCACATAAAATCGCCAAGCCTTCCTGGGTATGGGTGTTGCCCGGTAAACCCAATTTAAGCACCTTCAATGGCTGTATATCGGCATTGGCGCTAGTTACCAGGTGAACCCCTAGTTCATGGTGGATAAGGGCATCAAGATCCTTACGGTTAAATTTTGCCGTTTGGTTAACCTTGATTGTCCGGCCACTGACCATTGCACGGGCGATAAGCTGTTTAGAACCTGCAACTTTACATTTCAACCCATATTCATCGGCGGCTTGCTTAAAAGCCTGAATCGCTTCTTGGGCTGAAATGGTTTCCTCTTCTGGTTCGCTGTATTCACCGGCGTGCAAGAAGAAATTCGCGTTGGCGATATCGTTCTGATCCGGCTGGCCATAGTAGCGTAACGAGTTGTATAGGAACTCATCGCTACCAATACTGGTCAGCAAGTCGATACGAACCGCGAGTTGATCAATCACCTTGCGGTACATTGCTTGGATATCCGCGTCACGGATATCTTCTACCGGCAAGCGGTATAGTTGCTCGCGGAACTTGAACGGGTCCAAATCCAGCTGACGATAAGTAAAGTTCAACTGGTAGTCATAAGGACGGTGCAAGAACCGGCGTTTTTCCTGTTTGATATTCAGCGGGGTGATATAGCCAAGTGTATTGACACCCCTTGCAATCGAAAACAGTTGGCGATCGAGCTTGAGTACTTCACGAGGCAACTTAGAAGCCAGCACATGGCTGCCTGTCAGCTTTTTAACCTTTGTCCGGCGCAAAATGGTTTCTGCGGCGTGTTCGGTCAGTACGTTTTTCATCTCAGCGCGAAGCTTGTCAATAACCAGCGGGAAGCTTTCACCGCGGGCCTCATCCATGAAGACTTTCTTCACTTCCAACGGCATGATCAGTGTATTGGTGAAGTTGGATTTCACAAAGCTGGCTTGATAGCCCATACCTTGGAAAACATCATTGACTTCAGCGGTTACCTCAACGTTCGGGAGCTCGATGTTGCGCAGCTTATCGACCAAGCTATCAATTTCTTTGCGCCAGCGACGCGTGTTGACCTGCTTTGTGCCCAGGTTGAACACTGGCACATTACGGTCAATGCGCTGGTAGTTGTACGAATGAACGTCATACAACAGGCAAAGACCGAACTGGCTTTCTAGCGTGTCAATAAGACACGCTAGAATACGGTAATAACCGTCGTGTTTTGCCAGCGAAACCGCACGCTCCTCATCGGTGAGCGCTGTTTGCCAAACCGGTTTGCCCCATGCTTCATCGTAGATGCAGTTTTCAGGCGCACGGTTCAAGTCGTACTCGTAGCGCGAGTCTTCGCCTTGAAGAACGATTGGCAGCGAGGAAATGAAATCACCGGTGAAGGGATCTTCCTCGAAGTAACGTTCTTCTTCTGTAAGCAAACAGTTTGGCATCAGGTCACCGCGCAGGTTGTGACCATGATGGAGAGCTGTGGCGATATATGGCTGATATTCGCTGATACGAATGGTCAAACTTCCATCGTTAAGCTGTGCTTCAAACGGAATGAACTGCTGGATCCTTTCCAGTATTTCCGCTTCAGAAAGTTGTAGCATCGGCAATCACCTGACGAAATTCATTTTTACGAGTAATGCTGACTTCTTTTGCCTTAACAACCGTTTCGGCAAAATCAATAACTTGCATTTGCAACTTGGTACGGTTCAAGCGGTTGATACGAGTGATGCCACCAGGGCTCAACACGTTTACTTCAACCAGTTTGCCGTTTATAACGTCCAATCCCACAAAGTAAAGACCATCGCGAACCAGTTTCGGACCAATGTGCTTACACAGACGCAGTTCTTGCTTGGTCAATGTATGCTTCACTTCTTTACCGCCAGCATGAATGTTAGAGCGCACATCGTCTTTGGCTGGCACGCGGCGCATTGCACCGATAGGCTCGCCGTTTAGCATCATGATGCGTACATCACCTTCTTCAGCACCTTCGATGTAGTCTTGAAGAATGACGTAGTTCTTGTCATCACCGATATAGAAATCCAACAGTGACTTCACGCTCGACTTGGCACTTTTCTCAACCAAGATGACCCCTTTGCCACCGTAGCCATTCAGCGGCTTCATGATCATGCGATCGTTAGGGGGTTCTTCCAGCACGCGCTCCAAGTAGTCGCGGTTTTTCGATACATGGGTCACCGGGATGAACTCATTGTTCGGATCAGGCAGCGATGTAGTGTAAAGCTTGTTATTTGCTACACGTAACCCGTCGATATCGTTCATGATGAAGGTGTGATCACGCACTGAGTCGAGGAAGTTCAATGCCATGGTATCTAGCGGCGGGTTGGCGCGCATGAAAATGACATCGAAACCTGCCAATGGCAACTGGACTTTACGAAACTCTGCTTTGCGGTAAAAACTTAGGATATTGCTAGATACCTCCGTCTGTTTCAGCACTTGGCAGAATGCGATAGCTGTGCTGTGTCGCATAGTCAGATTATTCGGTGTTGTAATGGCGACCGTGTGACCGCGCGAGGCAGCCTCGTGGATCAGACGTAATGTCGAGTCATTCTCTGGCTCAACTTTGTCCCACGGATACATAACAAAACAAATTTTCATAGCAGTCGCCTAATTACTGTCAACCTTGACAGGGGTATAAATAAATAAGCCATCGCACGGAGGTGGATGGCTTATTCGTAATGGGTAATAGATGAGTAAAGGTACTTTACTCAGTTAAGATATCGATATCAGTCTCGACATCATCATCATCAAAGTCGTTAGCACTTTGCCTTCTCTGTGAAACACAAAGTGTGTAACTACGGACTTTGTTGGTGGTTTTGTTCAAATACTTAAACCAGCACTTGGCATAGTTGGTTTGAATTTCTTTACTGCCGCTGATTTCGGCCAAAAACTCTTGCTCACTAGTTGTTTCAGGAATCAATGAACCTTCAGCGAGGCCGCGCATGGTGCGACCATAGTTTTCGAGTATTTGAGCTTCGCTAACAGTGAAAACACCTGAGCGGTTGAAACCTCGTGGGAAATTATTATCGTCGTAAAATTTGCCTACACTTCTCATTGGCTATGCTTCCAAAGGTAATTTACGCAGATATTCTTTCAGGTTGTTTGATTTGTAAAGTAAGAAATTTTATTCGTCACGATAAAAAATATTGATTAATATGAGGGGGAATACACATGTATTATGCCGCCTTTATTCTATTATCTTCGATGTCGAGGACCTTGTGGATACTGAACTACTTAGAACCTTTCTGGAAGTAACAAAAACGCGCCACTTTGGCCGTGCTGCAGATAACCTGTTTTTAACCCAGTCCGCGGTGAGCTTTCGTATACGCCAACTTGAAACTCAGCTGGGGAATGATCTGTTTTCGCGTCAACGCGGAAATGTACATTTAACTGCTGCCGGTGAACGCCTCCAACCTTATGCCGAAGCCATTTTGCAAACTTGGGGACGGGCAAGGCAGGATGTGGCATTGACCGAGACGCTTAATCAGCAAGTGACCATTGGGGCCTCATCGCTGTTCTGGGAATTCGACGGTATTTCAGATTGGATAAGTCGGATCTATCGGCATGTCGATGGGCTTGCACTGCGTTTGGAATCTATTCCTCGCCAAAGCTTGGCGAAGCAATTGTTGGATAAGAGTGTTGACGTAGCGATTACCTCTGAGCCACCAAAGATTGAAAATCTGCAGGTGACTAAAGTGCGTGATTATCAGTTGCAGCTCGTTACCAAAGAAACAAACTGCACGATGGAGAAGGTGAAGTCACTGCCAATGGTGTATCTCGATTGGGGAACACGTTTTTCGGTTGAGCATAGCCGGATTGTTGAGCTTCAGAAGACGCCAATTATGCATACCCACTCGAGCAAGATGGCGCTAGAGTTTTTGATCAACAACAAGGGGGTGGGTTTCTTGCCTTCGCCTGTTGTTGCGGGCAGTGTGCAGGATGGTTTGCTGTTTCCTGTTGAAAACGCACCAGTAATGGAGCAATCGCTGTATTTGGTATGGCGTGAAGACACAGAAAAAGCCGATATGCTGGAATCAATGCTAGCAGTGCCGTTCAATCAAGTTATTGAAAGTGTTTAGCGGGAAAACGAAAAGAGCACATCATCAACAAATTTTATCGTGGCCAGTAAAATTACTTGTTGTACATAAATTGCGGTGATCTCCTATTCTCTCGATATCTCCTCTAAGTTGGAGGAGGTAGCGATAAGAGAATATAGATGCATATCACAAATGGCATTATGGGATTGATGACCTTGATACTATTTGTCGCCGGTCCGATGATCTTTAGTATTTTTGTCATAATCCAAAGTTACACTTCAATACGGTTTGGTAGTGATATTTTGCTGTTGGCATGTGTCGTTGCCAGCGTTCAATTAATCTGTATTTGTTACTTACTCTGGAATGGTTTCAGGAAGCAAGCATGGCTAAGTTAGATCAAAAATTCTCTAAAGGGTCTAAGTCAAAACACAACTTCGATTTTGAAGATGATTTTCAAGATTTCGACCAATCATCAAAGAAGAAAAAGCGCCGTATCGCACGCCAGCGTGACGCTTATCCGGAGTACGACGATAGCTATTGATTTAATGACTCGATTTAACCGGTTGATTTAACGATAAAGGGGGCCTTATGGCGCCCTTTGTGGTTTTTTAGGGTGAGTGGTTTACGCTTAAAGACAGAAGAATGGCTGTTGAAAGGGCTAACACAATGTCTAGAAATCCAATGTCGATGGAAAATGTACAAAAGTTGGTTGGTGAGAAGGTTAAAGTTTTTGATCAATCCGGTCATGAGGCAGAATTTACGGTGAGTGGTGTTACGCAGCAGCCTCGGCACGGTTTTGATGACCTTGGCAGGTTCATTGAACATTTTGTGATCACTTTTCAAGGTGATGGTAGCACCCATTTTCCTGATGGCCACTACCACTTTAAGCACCCTAAACTCGGTGAAGTGGAACTGCATGTGATTCACAAGCATGACCATGACTACGAGGTACTAGTGGAAACGGAGTTGGTCATAGGCCAGTTTAGTTGATGGTTTTTGATCAATATTTCTTGTTGTAAATCATGTATACTGCTCCGAGTTTGAATGTAGGTACTGCAAAACAAGAGTGAAATGATGCTAGACAATATTTCTATTCCAGAAGATATCGAACAAGAGCCTGAGCTGGCTATTCCATCGATTGACGAGCAAAAGCGCATTGTTGAAGAGCTAAAGCGCTTAGAAGCCGCAGGTGAACTGACACCTGAAGTGCTTGAAGAGTTTATGACCGGTAAACGAACAGCACCTAAAAGCGAATAATAAAGCTTAAGCCTTTAAATGTTAAGTTTTGAGGCTTGGCGTTAATAAAGATAAAAAAACGACACCATGAGTTATCGTGGTGTCGTTTTTTTATCTCATATTTTCCTTCCTTCCTTGCTGTTGCTTAAATTTTGAACAGGATGCGTCCTCGTTAATTACAGTCTTTTTGGTTGGCTAATTGACTAGGCAGACTTCTAACACTTTAGAACTATTTTGTGGTAATAATTTCTGTTTGATATCCAATAGTTTATCTATAACGCTCTAAATTATAATGACTTTAACTTTCAACGAAAAAAATGCTAATAAAATAGTTTAACTTTTTTGTTGTGGTTCTCATACTTTAACTATACTTAATTGTAAGTAAAAGGAGGCATTACAATACCATTAGTTGTAATTGTTCATTTATTAGGAGTGCAATAAATGATTGAAGAAATTCAGTTCTATGAGCCCAACGAAGATTTCGGATTTTTATCTAATTTTGCCGATAGTCCTATTCAGTTGAGTGACGTTACTTGGCCAACCAGCGAACATTATTATCAAGCTCAGAAGTTTACCGACCACTCTGTTCAACAAAAAATACTAAATGCTTCAACTCCAGACGAGGCGTTTCAATTAAGCCGTAAATATGGCCACTTGGTAAAATCGGACTGGATGGATGTACGCCATTCAGTGATGCGTTATATTGTTTTTGAAAAATTTCGTCAGAATCCACATTTTACGCATTTATTGGTCAGTACGGGTGACAAGCTATTGACAGAGCACTCCCATAAAGACAGTTACTGGGGGGATGGTGGTGATGGTAAAGGCCAGAATGAACTGGGTAAAATTCTTATGGAAGTGAGGGATTACTTCGCTGAACAAGAGCCTTTCAACTACGTCCATTTTGTTGATAGTGCAAAGCTTCCTACTCAGTGGGGTACATTCCGGATGTATGGGTTTGTTGAGCATGCAACAGGAAAAGAACATTTAGCGCTGGTTTACGGTGACCTGAAAAGCGGCGAGCCACCACTGATCCGTTTGCACTCGGAATGCTTGACTGGAGATGCCTTGTTCAGCGCTCGCTGTGATTGCGGATTCCAGTTATCAAGGGCGATGGAGAATATCGTAAATGCTGGTAGCGGTGTGCTCTTTTATCTAAGACAAGAAGGCCGAGGTATTGGCCTAATAAATAAAATCCGTGCTTATCATCTTCAAGATAACGGTGCTGATACTGTTGAGGCTAATGAAGCACTTGGCTTTGCGGCAGACATGAGAGATTATTCTTTCTGTAAGGGAATGTTGAGCTTTTTAAATATTGAATCGGTAAAGTTAATGACAAACAATCCGAGGAAGGTTAAAGCATTAGAAAAAGCGGGGATAAATATATCTGAGCGTGTTCCTTTACAAGAGGGAAATAACCCGTATAACCAGGGGTACTTGAAAACTAAAGCCAGTAAGTTAGGTCATATGTTTGATAACTCATTCATTAAGTAATACGACGGAAATATGATTATAAAAAAGCCATCTTGAAGAAGATGGCTTTTTTATGTATTGATGGCTTTATACCTATGGACTGATTAAAAATAAGTTTCAATAATTGTATCTATCTTTCCTGTTGACTTTAGTGTATCGAGTCTTTCGTTGATAAACGCCTGTAGTTCAGGGTCCATTTTAGGGTCAAATGCGAGATAAATAGGGTAGTCAGGGATAACAGTACTAAAAGGCTGCAGTATATATTTGTTTTTATCCTGGTCTTCTTTTTTTAAGTTGTACTTAATTCGCGAAGCCATTTCCACAAAAGCGGTATCACCAGGGATTTTATTTATTACACGAAAGGCTGCACTGTAGTCTTTAACTCTTAGTTCATCGATCGTCCCCTCTTTGATATAAGGAATAAGTTCTGGGTAGTCAAAGCCATGCAATAAGACAACAACCTTGTCTTTTAAATCTTGCATCGTGTTGAAATTAAAGGGGCTGGCGTTGCTACTGACTAACACATGTTGAACATTGTATATGGGGGAGTTTGATAGGTTTTCAGCTTGGACTCCTCCCCAGTGCGGGCTGCCATAGGTGATCCAGTTTGTCTCATCGCCTGCTTCTAGTAAGGCGATCATACGGTTGAAGGGATAAGTGTGGTATTGGATATTGTATTGGCTTTGCTCAAATACGGCGTTGACAATATCAGTCACTATGCCTTTGTGCTTATTTCCATTTTCAATCTGGAATGGCTCTGCTTGTTTGGCAATGACATAATAATTGATGGTTTCAGCATTGCTTTCGGAAGCGAAAAGTGGGAGAGCGAACACGAAACCTAACGAAAATAACGATTTTTTCTTCATTTTCTATCCTTGTCTAAATATTCCGTTTTGAAGGTCTATTATTAGATTAGTAGAGGAATAGGAAGATGCGAGTTTAAGGATGAAGGACGTGACAGGATCGTTAAAAAAAAGTCGTCAATTGAGCTTGGCTAAGCAGTTACTGTTTTTGATTATCTTGTTGAGCTCCTTATTTACATTGTTGTCAACGACGTTGAGTTTGTATCTAGAATACAAAGGTGAGTTAAAAGAGATAGACAGTCGATTTGTCCAAATTAAAGACAGTTACCAGTCCAGTTTAACGTCGAGCTTGTGGGTAGAAGACCGCGAATTGTTAATGACACAGGCTGAAGGGGTTCTGAGCTTACCTTCTATTTCTTATGTCAAAATTTTCGACCGTGATCAGATTATCCTTGAGCTAGGCACCCCCCTTGCTGAGGATGTTATTGAGCGGCAGTGGCCATTGACGTATCAAACAAGAAAAAAAGAATTTGTACTTGGCACTTTGGTTGTCCAGTCTGATCTCCAGCCAGTTTATCAGAGCCTCTATGATACGTTTCTTTTACTGCTATTTGGCCATAGTCTCCAAATATTCTTTATCTGTGTTTGTATATGGTTTATTGCATATCGACTTGTTGTTCAGCCGCTAATCAAGATGTCTATTTCGGTAACCAAGTTTGATGAGAAAAATGTCCCGCTTCCTGTGCAGTTAACGAAGCGCTGGTTTGATGATGAAGTGACAACCTTGGCCACGCAGTACAATCGTTCCGCAGAACACATTCGACACCACTATAGAGAACTGGAATCGGCGAGAGAAACTGCAGAGCAGGCAAACCTGAAGAAAAGTGAGTTCCTTGCCAATATGAGCCATGAAATCCGTACTCCGATGAATGGCATTATTGGGTTATCAGGTTTGATGCGTGACATGTCGATGCCTACTGATCAAAAAGAATATATTAGAATGCTCCATACCTCTTCATTGTCTCTGCTTGATTTGATTAACGATATCCTCGATTTTTCAAAAATAGAAGCGGGTCAGTTGGAGTTGGAAACTGTGCCGTTAAATGTGTTTGAGCTGAACAAAGAAGTTGAGTCCCTGTTTATAGTCAAAGCAGCAGAGAAGGGCCTGAATTTTACATGCTCGGTTGATAAAAGTATTAGTCCTATGCTAGCGGGGGACGGGGCTAAGTTGAGGCAAGTTCTAAATAATTTAGTGAGTAATGCGATTAAGTTCACCGATAAAGGTCAAGTCTCGCTTTCTATTGAGCAACAGAAAAGCACAAAGGATTATTGTCGAGTTAAATTTTCAGTTGCTGATACAGGCATTGGAGTCGCAAAGGATAAGCAAGACACCATTTTTGAAAAATTTCAGCAGGCAGATGGCAGTACGACAAGGCAATATGGTGGCACCGGTTTGGGATTGGCAATCTGCCGGGAAATGGTCAAGCTTATGGGAGGGGAGGTCAGCGTTGAAAGCCAACTTGGTGAAGGCAGCATTTTTTCTTTCGTGATTGACTTACCATCTGAAAAAGTAACTATCCCTGTAGAAGAGCGATCTATTTTTGAAGGACTGAATTTTCTACTTGTCGACGACAGCATGTTGAATATGCGTATTACAACGGTGCAACTCGAAGCTTTTGGAGCAAAAGCGGTAAGTTGCCTCGATCCAAATATGGCAATCCCGATGGCTGAAAAGGCAATGACACAAGGGGTCAGTTTCGACGTGGTGATCATTGATAAGTTTATGCCACTGCTTGATGGCTTTGAACTAGCCAAGCTGCTACAGGAGCATTTTGGGGCTAATTGTCCGAAGTTAATGATGATTTCTGCAGCGCCAGAAATGAATGATGAAGAGAAAGCGCTGAACCTAGGTATAAAATCTTTTCTGACTAGGCCATATAAAGATGCGCATTTGAAGTGGGCGATATTGAAGTTGCTCTCTCCACAAACAGGGGGGGTAGACAAGGAAAGGGTACTGGAGCCAGTGCCGTCTCGGCCAGATAAGGATACTGTTCGTGCTCAACCTCAAAAAGTGATAGAAGAAGCAGTGCAACCCCCCGTGTTGAAGAGTAAGTCAAACAAGCGTGACGATGGCGATAATACTCATGGTGCTAAAGCATTAACAGAAAGTGTTAAGGGGAACGAAGCCTCACAGCAAGGCGAACTGACGGTTAGGGTTTTGGTGGTTGAAGATACCCTGATCAACCAGAAAGTGGCAAGGATGATGTTGGAGAAAGCCGGTGCGATTGTTGAGGTGGTAGAAAATGGCCAACTCGCGGTGGATCTCTACCAAGAGAAGCACTTTGATGTGATATTCATGGATTGCCAGATGCCAGTCATGGATGGCTTTGAAGCGACTCGTCAGATCCGTGAAATAGAGAAGCAAACTGGAGGTTTTACACCGATTGTTGCTCTCACCGCCAATGTCGTGAAAGAAGAAAAAGATAAATGTTTTGCCGCTGGTATGAATGACTTTGTTTCTAAGCCTGTATCTTTAAAGATCTTGAAGCATAAGCTTGAACAACACGCGGTTGTGCCAGTCTCCTGACGGGGGATGTTTAGCATGAGTTATTTATAAACAGCGCCCTTTGCGGCGCTGTTTTTGATATATGATCTTTTGTCTTTAGCTGAGAGACAAATCTTCACTCAGAAACGATAGGTGTTGGTTGTACAGGGTAATCACAACCGTCAGTGTATTGTTGAAGGTATCTTCTGATATTTCATCAATGACGTAGAAATCGCTACTTTTATCTTTCAGTTTGTTGTTCACCAGTTGCTGTAGGCTGTCATTGATATCACCATCAATGATGAGCGTTTCTACAGCGTTAAGTTGTATATTATGGACTTCAATAGGGGCAAGCAGCTCAGGGGAAGCGTAAGAGAATGCGGATGCTGTCAGTAATGCAATAGCTGCGATTGTGCGGGATATCATGATTTAATAATATGTTGTCAGTCAGTGAGGTTACTTTGACACGGCTTTTGTCAGGCAATGTCAGAGCAAGGTAAAAACAGTTGAAAATGCGCCTTTGAGTGCATTCAAAGGCGCTGGGTGCCAAAAGTATATTAAAACACCGTTCATTACCATCAATTAGCCTAGGATAAGTTGTTGTGTGCTGCTTATTTAACCATTGAGTTTATTGAAAACGTTGTTTTTAATTTCTGATTGAAATTACGCATTGACGGAAACGGTCTATTGATGGTTCTCATAGAGTTTATCCAGTGCGATGGATAAGCCATTCTCTGTCACTATTCGAATGTGTGACTTGTTAAGTAGCCGGGCATTGGATACACCACAGGAGTGGGCGATGACCCCTAAGCCATAATGAATATACTTATTGTAATTGGCGACTCGTTGGGTTTTATCTTCCACATGCAGCCCTTGTTGTAGTCGCTTGTTGTGCGTCGTTATGCCTGTTGGGCAGGTATTTTTGTTACATTGCATCGCCTGGATACAACCAAGGGCAAACATATGCCCGCGGGCTGAAACGACAAAGTCAGCACCGAGTGCAATGGCCCAGGCCACTTTGGATGGTGTGATCAGCTTTCCTGATGCAATGACTTTTATGTGATTTTTCAGCTGGTGTTTTTCCAGTCTGGCAACAACAAGCGGTAAACTCTCTTTCAGTGGTAGTCCAACATAGTCGATAAGTGGCTGAGGCGCAGCCCCTGTACCACCATCTGCACTGTCGATGGTAATAAAGTCCGGAGCACTGTTTTTCCCTCGGCGTTCAATTTCTTCCAAAAAGTCATCAAACCAGGTTAACGAACCGATAACGGATTTAAAACCGACCGGTTTACCTGTGGTCTGCCGGATGAAATCAATCATATCCAGTAAATCCCCAACAGTACGGATATCGATATGTCCGTTAGGGCTGATTGAGTCTTGACCTTCGGGAATACCACGAATTTTAGCTATCTCGGCTGTCACTTTGCCGCCGGGTAATATCCCACCTTTACCGGGTTTAGCCCCTTGGCTCATTTTGATCTCAAACATTTTGACTTGAGGATGAGCCGCGATTTCTTCGAGCTTCTCTTTGCTGAGGTGACCTTCTGCGTTCCTGACGCCGTATTTGGCTGTACCGATCTGGAATACAATATCGGCGCCGCCTTCTAAGTGATAAGGACTCAAGCCTCCTTCCCCTGTGTTCATCCAGCAACCCGCTATTTTGGCACCGTGTGACAGCGCTTGGACGGCTGGCTTAGATATTGCGCCGTAACTCATCCCTGAAATATTGAAAATTGAGCTGGTGGTATAGGGAGTGCGACAGGTGGGACCTATGGTGATGGGGGCAGGAGTGACGGCATCCTCTTCCAGTGTTGGAAAAGCGCAGTTCATGAACATGATGGTCCCCGTTGGTTCAAGGCTTCGGGTTGAACCGAAGGCAAGAGTGCGGTCAATGTTTTTGGCGGCTTTGTATACCCAACTTCGTTCCGCTCGGTTGAAAGGCATTTCTTCTCGATCCATGGCAAAAAAGTACTGGCGGAAGAACTCCCCTTGTTTTTCGAATAAATAGCGGAAACGGCCAATCACAGGGTAGTTATGACGAATAGCATGCTTGTGCTGGTGGATGTCAGTGATGTACATGTATATCACCGCAACTACACCTAGCCCGACAAAGATAATGAATAGCCCTGATAGAAAATTAATGCCGAAGATTAATGAATCGCCCATAGTGCCTCCAAGGTGAAAACGCGATCTATGTTCAATGGATGGGTATCAGATTAGTTTAATTAGGAATAAAGAACGTGCTGGTGAAGATTAATTTCACCTTTTTATCCCTATACCCAAGTTATAACAAGGCGCAGCTTTACAGGAATGTCATTCCCTTTTAATAAGCGTCAACGAAGGAGTGGGTATGCTATTGCTGAGGGGAAAGGAGGGCTATAAAGCCAAACGAGAATATTTGGCTTTATGTGGGAGTGTATAGCTCCCGGATGTGACGGTATCGCGTTTATGCCACAGTTAAGCTGTTCTTCTTTTCAGCGCCGCGAAGCATGGCATGGATTAGCTCATTGGCTTCAAATTTTGTCAGCGCTTCATGCGCGCCTACCTGATGCGCTTGCGATACGCTGATTTCGCTAGATAGAGAGGTGTGCAAAATAATATAAGCATGCGAGAGTTGTGTTGTGTTCTGTACCTCAAAAGCAAGCTCATAACCATCAAGCCCTGGCATTTCAATGTCACTGACCAGAATGTCAAATGGCGTACCGGCTCCTGCTGCATGCTTGAGCATCTCAAGAGCATCATGACCATTTGTCGCAATAAAGTAGGGAATGGAAATACTGTCAAGGGCTTGTGACAACTGCCGTCTTGCAACCGCTGAGTCATCAACCAGTAGAATCTTCAGCGGCCTCAATACTTCACGTTCCATGTCGGTCAAAATGGGCTGTAGGCTATCTGGGTTGTCCGGAAACACCTTCGACAGAAGTAGCTCTACATCCAGTAGTTGGACCAATTTATTATCAACCTTGGTAACGCCAGTGACGAACACGTTCTTACCCAGAGCGCTGGGCGGCGAGTCAATATTGTGCCAATTACACTCGGTAATACGGTCAATGCCTCGGACAAGAAAACCTACCAACATACGGCGGCAGTCGGTAATGATGATATAGCTGTTTTTGAGCTCATCCTTAGAAAGAGGGGGATAGCCCACGGCCTTCGCCATGTCAATAACAGGCAGGGTATCGCCGCGTAAGGTAGCGGCACCTAAGACTGTCGGATGCGAATGAGGGATAGCGGTTAACGGGGTAAAGGGAACAATTTCTTTTACCTTAAGTGTGCCAATGGCAAAAGACTGCAGATGAGTCAGTTTAAATAACAGCATCCCCTGAGATTGATTTGTTGCTGCTTTAATCATTGCTTGTCCCTTTTTTATATTATGGGTCACGCCTAACGTGCGGTGCCTCAATCGGTATATTTTAACGGTAAATAGTGAGGATGGAACAGGCTGCGGTAGATAAATGGTCGGACTTTGATCTTCAGCCATATAGATAAGCGATATATTTTCTCTCTATCATTCAATGTTTTGCTGTGCGGTTAAATTTTGAACGGCTATCGATGTTTTGTCGCTATCTTGCATGACTATTTCATATTGATTTGAAATGACATTAAAAACGCCACTAGGGGTACATTTTTGCTTTCACACATCATAAAAACCTAGCTAACACTTAATGGAACTTTTTTGAGGGCGGAAAAAATGTGCCTTCAATTTTTACTTCCAATAATACCAACCTGGATCAGTCGTTGATCAAGTATTTTAACCTGCAAGGTTGATCAAACACTTATGTAGGTTGGTACAACCATCACGTGGAGAACAAAAATGCAAAAGGGATTACACCTGAGTAAATTGGCATGCGCTATGGCAGCCATGCTGATGGCAGGCACTGCCACAAGTGTCCAGGCCGCTCCAACCCATGACAAGAATGTCATTGGTTATATTACTCAGTGGGAAGCATGGAAAGGGACGAATGCTGGGTTCAGTGTGAAAGGGGAAGCCACACACTTGAACGTCAATATGGATATTTACTCCATTTTGAACTTCTCTTTTTTTGGCGTAGCCAAAGACGGTTCGCTACACAGTGGCGACTTACGCAATAAAAATATCTATCAACCGAGTGCTGTGCAGGAGCCTGGTCCCCTGCTACATCCGGATGTTTACTCTAGCTGGGACTTCCATATTCTGTGGGGCGAATTAGAGTATATCCATCAGTTCCCGGGCAATGAAGCTTGGGAAGCGGATGCACTGCGAAAAGTTCAAGAGCAAGGCTTTGTTAAATCAGGTAACGGCTGGCTTCATACACCAAGCGGTGTTTCTGGCCAAATGCCGATCCCACTTAAGAAAGCGGGTGGTGCTCCCGGCCTGATTGATCTTGCCCATCAGAAAGGGGTGAAAGTGATGGCGTCACTGGGGGGATGGAGTATGTCAAAGCACTTTCCTGAAATGGCGGCGGATCCGGTGAAAAAAGCCCGTTTCTTGGCAGATGTCGATAAATTAATGGCATTGGGCTTCGATGGTATCGATATTGACTGGGAATACCCAGGAACCGGTGGAATGAACTTTCAGGGTAACCCGGAAGATTACGGCAATTTTGAACTATTAATGGAAGATATCCGCGAGCGTATTGGCCCTAACAAGTTGCTGACAGCGGCATTTTCAGCTTCTACAGCGAAACTCGAAGGCTATAATTGGCCACGCTTGGTTGCATCGATGGACTCCTTCAATATGATGACCTACGACCTAAATGGTGGGTGGTCTAATGTTGCGGGGCACAATGCACCGCTATACCCATACCCGGAAGAAGAGTATCAGGATTTAGATCTTGATCATCTTCGTGTGTGGATGGCAGCCAAAGGGATCCCGTCAGATAAAATTAACTTCGGTGCGGCGTTCTATGGCCGTGGGGTCCAAACCACCGAAGCAACCGCGTATGTCGGGGCTCCAACAGACAAGCGCACCGTGAACTTTAGTGTTGATGGCCCTACAGAGTCTGCTGTTGACCTAGACAACTGGAAAGAGTTCGAAGGGCAGCCAAACTATAACTATATTATGCAAGCCGCGGGCTGGGAGCATATGTGGGATGCCAATGCTGAAGTTCCTTACGCGGTGAAGGGGAAGTACTTCCTCAGCTATGACGATGTGCCTTCGATCGAGCAAAAAGCGCAGTATATTGTCGATAACCAGCTTGGCGGTGTTATTGTCTGGCAGGTACATGGCGATATAAAGTGTGAAGGTTCGTTTGTTAGCTACGGTACTAAGCTAAAGCAATGCACTAACCTTAGCTCACCTTTGGCTGAAGCAATCGACAAGGTATTCTCAGCTGGTGATGGCACTGTAAACACTGCACCAGCCTTGACCGTACCAGCCTCGCAAAATGTTGATGCTGGTGCTGTGATCAGTTTTGCTGTGTCTGCGACAGATTCAGAGAGCGATCTCCTGAGCTTTACCGTGACTAATGCAACCGTGATTGATAACGGTGACGGTACAGCGACTGTCACTTATCAAGCCCCTAACACTGCGACGGACATGCAAGATACCGTTACGGTGAAAGTCTCTGATGGGAGAAAGTCGGCCACGAGTTCTGTTGTTATTAACGTTAAAGGTAGCGGTATCGTAGATAATACGCCGCCAGTACTGACTGCGCCGTTGAATGCGACGGTGAAGAGTGGACAGAGCGTAGTGATCAGTGTCCAAGCGGAAGATGCCGATGGTGATTTACTGACTTTCACTGCTTCTGAAGGCTCAATAGCAACTACCGCAACTGGTGCTGATATTATTTTTACTGCACCTACTGTCACAGTGGATACCGTTGTTGATGTGACGGTTACTGTTTCTGATGGCATTGCCAGTGAAGCCGCGACGATTGCTGTGACTGTACAAGCTGACTCGACAGCTGGCCAAACGACTTGGGATCAAAACAAGGTCTACAACACTGGTGATACAGTACTGTTCAATGGTGTGAAATATACCGCGAAATGGTGGACCAAAGGTGAAGAACCAGGGAATAGCTCTGCCTGGGAAGCATTTGATGACGGGAGTGTGGGCGAGTGGAGCGCAAGCAAATCCTATTCAGGTGGCGATCAAGTCACATTTAATGGTCAGACATACAAAGCGAAGTGGTGGACTAAAGGTGAGCAGCCGGGAAATGCTGGTGGTCCTTGGCAACAAATTTAACATCGATGCGTTAAGCTTCTGATTCAATATGAATTTAGTGATGACGTTCTTAATTAAGGCCCGCAATTTGCGGGCCTTTTTCTTACTTGCAGGACAAGTGACCGCATGACCACTATATTTAATATGGTGAAAGGGCGTTTGTTAAGAGGTAGATGGATATGGAATTACGTAATAAATCAGGTGACATAGCAAAGCTTGCCGATAACCTCACATTAAAAGAAATCGTGGATATGGGCTTCTCGTTAGATATCTGCGATGAAGCATATGATTCTAACGAGCACTGGACTGTAACGAGCGATTCAGATAAAGGTAAAACGGGTGAGTACCCTTCAAAATGATTGACTTTGTCTGGTTAGGAAAAGCCAACACAAGGTTTAATGCCATTCGGTTAAGCACTAGCGCTTATATCTCAATGGATATCGGCTAGGAATATAGAGCACTGAACGTGGAT
>NZ_JANEYT010000044.1 GCF_024357955.1 Photobacterium pectinilyticum | reverse complement strand
GCCAGCGATTGTCTTTAAAGAAATGGCATTGGCTGCTTGATATTGGAGAGTGTCGCACTTCGCAGTTGAATTCGGGATCTAGCTGCCTTTAACTGGGTGTAATCTTTATAAATAGCCTTGATTCTACTGATTTTAAGTATATATTAGGGCCTTGATAAAAAAGTACTGGATAAATACACATGACCTCATACAACAACGCTGGAGCATCACACATAGATGTCGAGAAAAAGCTCAATGCCGTTGGCTCAGCACAACGTGAACGGCTAGCCTTTATAGACTTTGCCCTTTACTTCCTTGGTGAGGTCACACGGAAAGATTTGATCGACCGCTTTGCGGTTGGTCATGCTGCTACTACTCGAGACTTTGCGCTTTATAAAGAGATCGCGCCGGATAACCTCAAGCTAGATATGCGATCAAAAAAGTACTACAAGCAGCCTGATTTCAGCCCGTTGTTTAATCTCGATCTGAAAAAGACGCTAGCAACGATCTCTCTGGGCTATGGCGACGGTTTCTCCGGTCATCAGGATTTTCCAATTCAGTGTGAATCCCCGACGTCGCTGACCGTTCCGCGTACACCTATCATGGCGGCGCTGTGCGAAGGTATTTACCGTAACAAGCTGCTGGAAATTGAGTACATCTCCACCTCTAGTGGTAAAAGCCGCCGTGTGATTGCCCCTCACAGTCTTGTTGATTCAGGTAATCGCTGGCACGTACGTTCTTTCGACCGTAAAAATGAACAGTTCATGGATGTGGTTTGTAACCGCGTAACCTCTGTAACGATTCTTGATGATGAGCCTATAACTGATGAGCGAATTGAAGCTGATCGCCAATGGCAAAAATACATCGAGGTTAAGCTGATCCCTCACCCACATCAAGGGAACCCAGAAGCTATCGAGCTGGACTACGAAATGAAAGAGGGCAAGCTGACCATTGAAGTTCGTGCCGCGCTTGCAGGATACCTGCTAAGAAAGTGGGAAGTTGATTGTAGCGAAGATGGCCGATTGCATGAATACGTTGGTTATCAGTTAGCTTTAGCTAACCCACAAGCACTGTACCAAGTAAACAGCGCTACTCTTGCGCCGGGATATAAATCGAAAGAAAGCTAATATTGCTGAAATAGCCCAGTACATCATCATTGAACCGTCTTTATGGGCGGTTTTTACTCTTTAGCGCTAAATAACAAAACCAACGGTAGGCCGCAACGGCATTATCAGCTGTTGCAGTAATACCGCCAGTTATTTCAGTCAGCACTATTTGGGAATATTAAACGACTTCTCACCTTTACAAGTAAAGGTAAAGTAGCGACTGCGCTCATGGAATGCAGAAAAACCTTGGCCACGACAAAAAGCGCCATTGAGCTCATGCATGTAGGCCAAGGTATCTTGATCTTTGACCGAGAAATAACTGTTGTTATCGCAGACGACGCGAATTTTACCGTCATCACCTTGGGCATAAGACTGAACTTTGGAGCCGCACAAGGTAAAACTGGCTTCGACAAACTCGTCAGCACGCTCATCAACAGACTTGGAACATCCTGCTATCACCAGGGGCAAAAAAGTCACAAGCAGTACTTTCTTCACAATCGGTCTCCTACACATATATTAGTAAATGTCTAATAATCAGTGTAGTGCGGGTTTACAATTGCCGTGTCTCAATTCTTGTATAAAAGACTTTTTATTTAATTGAGTATCAATTTTATCCGTTAATCTGTCTTTTTTTGCCTTTAGGCTCATCAATACGACGGCGGTGCCAGATAGAGTAATGGCGCAGTCCTGCTGGGCCGTGGGCAATAACCACTGACATCACGAGGATGATAATGAACAACTCAGGTTTGTGTTGCGGGATCAAGAAAAAGCAACTGAGCAGACCTAACTTTAGGTAAGTCAGTACACCTTTTAACTGGATGAGCCATAGCCGCGATTGGCGAATTTCCAATCCAGTCATAATTAAGCCTGTCACCATTGCCATAATCCACCAATGAATCCACAGCGACTTATCTACCCCATATAGGAACCCGCCTGCACTGCCTGCAATGCCGAGGATGTGCATGGCACGAATAGCCGTTTTACTTAAACGCTGAATCCAAAAGCGGGTTTCAGACATGCCGAATAGCTCTTCTTGATGGACAGACTTACCGCGCTTCGAGCCTGAAGGCTTTCTATCAGAAGATGAATTGGCATCAGTGGAGGGTTTGCGAGGTTGATTCATGGTAATGACAGGGTATTCAAACAATGCGGTGAAGAATACCCTTTATGGACAACGATGTCTCTAAGCCAGAAACGGCAACAGCCTATTTTTATAAGGCTTTTAACGTGGCGCTTTCGTCAATGTGGTGATTTCACCATCAACAACAAGGTAGCAATCCATTCCTGCCGCCAATGCTGCACGTTGACCTAATTCAGTATCTTCAAATACCACGCAGTCATGTGGTTCAACACCCATACGCTTGGCTGCTTCTAAAAAGGTGTCTGGATTAGGTTTATGGTTAACGACATCATCCGCTGTTACCAATGCATCTAACATAGGTAGAATGCCTGTCTGGTCAAGCAGAGGCTCGGCATTAAACATGCGGCTTCCCGTACCTACGGCCACTTTTTTACTGCCTTCATTATCGAGCAGTACTTGATACACCGGATCAATCACTTCACCCTTATGGATTATTTCGTCGTAAAACTTGTATTTGGTATTCGCTAAACGCTCTACATCAAAGTTTTGACAGAAGGCTCGATTGATCTCATTGGCAATTCTTACGCTAGGCATTCCGCCCAAATTATAAAACCACTCACGATCAAAGGGTATCTCATGAATTGCACAAGTTTTTTCCCATGCTTCTAGATGTGCTGGCATTGAATCAACCAACGTTCCATCCATATCGAAAATGATACCTGTGTAGCTTGATAAATCCATGTTTCTCCTTGTTATTTTCTTTGTGTTTTGGGCTTTATCTCCCTCCAATACACCCGTGCATCGTAACGGCACTGTATGACACTTATATTGCAATCACTGCCTAATGTAAACCTCTACATTCAGTAAACCCGTATGCCCCAAGAAACTGACACTTGATTGATTCTGTGAGAGCTATGGAGACATCCAGGCATAAGAAAGCAACGCAATTGTTCACATATTAAGCAGAACAATCTATTGATCACATAAAAAATAGCAAAACCCTCCTGAACTAGGTATACATGCAACACTTTTGTATATATATTCAGTCGATAAACATTGATATTCACTGTGCCTTTTTTGATATTGGACGTACAGCTAAGGAACGCGACATGGGCCAACCAGACATTACCTCTCTCATACCAATTATTGTCACCCTCGCCTTATCCCTCACAACACGAAACGTTGTCATCGGTTTATTTGGCGGTGTTTTCAGTGGCGTCGTTATGCTCAACGGTGTTGCACCGCTTGATACGTTCGGCACTTTGGTCAAGGACTATCTCGTCCCTCAACTCACCGACAGCTATAACGCAGGCGTGATCGTTCTGCTGGTATTTATTGGTGGCTTTGTCGCCTTGATGGAACAATCCGGTGGTGGACAAGCTTTTGCTGCGAAGGTTACCCACTGGATCAGTAGTAAGTGTCGTGCTCAGCTATCATCATGGTTTGGTGGCATTTTTATTTTCTTCTCCGATTTAGGTACGCCGCTTATCGTTGGCCCAGTTTTCCGCCCGTTATTTGATAAGCTCAAGCTTTCTCGTCAAAAACTTGCATTTATCATTGATTCTACTTCTTCACCTGTCGCGATATTGATCCCTTTTATTGGCTGGGGTGTATACATCATGGGCTTGTTGCAAAAAGAATTCAGTGCAATGGATGTCGCTATCACTGACTGGGAAGCCTTCGTCAGAGCGATTCCTTTCCAGTTCTATGCATTTTTAGCTATTTTTATTGTGCCTTTAGTGGCAATCAAAAAGCTCGATTTCGGACCGATGGCTATTGCAGAAGCGAAAGCTCAGCAAGGAATAATTACTGCAGCCAGCACTGATACCTTACAGACGTTTACGCATAAAAATGCAAAATCATCTTTTGTATTCGCGCCACTGCTTGTCATGGCACTGGTACTCGTAATGATGCTGGCACCGCTTGGCTTCCCGTTTGAAAAGGTATCTGGCTCGGTATTCCGTGCAGCACTTTCCAGTGCTTACTTCTTTGCCGCAATGACTTTGATTGCCCTGATGGCGTTTTACGGTGTACGTAAACTCAGTGATGGGATCAGCGTTTATCTCAAAGGCATGGGAAATATGATGCAAGTTGCCATTGTCCTTATCTTGGCCTGGACACTAAGCAGCGTGGGTAAAGAGTTGGGTACAGCGGCCTACATTGCAGAGCAAGCACAGGCCGGCTTTCCTTATTGGCTAGTACCCGCAGTAGCATTCTTGTTGTCAGCGATTATTTCTTTTGCAACCGGTTCATCATGGGGCACTTTTGCCATCATGATACCATTGGTGATCCCAACAGCCATTGCCATCGATGCCCCACTGTATGCCTGTATTGGTGCTGTTCTTTCTGGCGGGTTATTCGGTGATCACTGCTCACCAATTTCAGAAACAACGATTCTATCGTCGACAGGATCAGGTTGTGATCAATTTGAGCACTTCAGAACGCAGTTACCTTATGCATTGCTCAATGGCTCTATTGCGTTGGTGAGCTTCATTGCTGCAGGTTTGATGCAAAGCCCTGTCGTGTTGGCTTTCGCTCTTGTTTTACAAGCGTGTATGGTTTATTTACTGGCAAAATGGCAACGCAGTGCTCAAGCTTCAACCGTTAGTTCGACAGAAGCATAAAGCAATAACAGAGCAGCCAGCGTATCACGCTGGCTGCTTCATTGATCAGCTAAAACACGTCTATTTTATTTGTTGCAGGATCTTATCTAATTCACGCTTAGCTTCACCAAGCCCCATTTTTTCGCCACTCGATCAAAGAAGCCTTGGGTTTGTTTCAACTCGATCCAGTGATTAACGTAATTGATCCACACTTGATCTTCTTTGGGTAACAGCATCGCAATGGGGGTGGGTAAGCGCATACCATCGACCTTGGCCACGCTCAGTTGTGGATAGCGTTTAACCAAGGATGCGGCTTCTATATTCGATGTCACGATAGCGGTAGTTTTATTATCCAGAAGATATTGATGAGTCAATTTGGCGCTCTCGCTAACATGCTTTCTGGCATTTGGCAGCAACTCTTCCACCAAGCTTTGCTGCACCGTACCCGCAGTGGTCGTAAGAATGACCGAAGAGGCATTGAAGTCACTCCATTTGCGAAAACGCTTTGCATTCGCTTTATTTACGACAGGAACAAACGCCAAATAGTAATAAGTATCGCTGTAGCCTGCCAACCTTGCGCGGTGCATATTCAACGAGGCGCTCCCCGTCATATCATATTTGTCGGTAACCACACCATTAACCAGTTTTTTCCAGGATGTAGGAACATACTCAACCGTCACACCCAAGTCTTTGGCTAGCTCGGTGGTAATATCAATATCAAAACCACGATAAAAATTTGTGGCAGGATCTCGTATAGTCATCGGACTCCAGTCACCTGTTGTCCCTACCCTCAGCACGCCACGGTCAATAATCTCTGTCAACCGACTTTTGGCGGCATGAGTCACCCCTGAAAGCAATGACATCAAAATACAAACAATTACAGCGCCACTTTTGATGTACCCTGTTTTCATAGATGCCCCTGATACCCATAAAAAAACTTATCTATAAAGATAGCAGTAATTTATCTTGGCAAATTTAACCATTGGAACTTTTATAGCCTTGTAAAAACATTGAGACAGATGATTTCAGGTACTGCTTGCGTTCCTGTTCTGATTCTTCAGTTTGCTGACCGAGATATGCCCAATAGACAGCTCGACCATGGCACATCAATAAAAATTGCATCGCCGCATCGCCGCAATTCAAATTTTCTTTTAACAGGCCTTTAACGACAAGTTGTTCCAAATATGCTGCCACCATTTCAGTGGTATTCTTTGGGCCGGCATTCAAGTAGACCTTAGCAAGATCAGGATGAGTATCACTTTGCCTTACCGCTGTCTTGTAGGTATTCAACGCCTCATCACTGAGTAACATATTCTGAAACCGCCAAGCGAAGTCTTCAAGTACTTGTTCAGGCTCTCTGGGATCATCCAGCAAACAGATATCTAGCTGATTTGCCGTACATTTATCCCGAATGCAAGTATCAAAGAGCTCATCCTTAGTCTTGAAATGTGAATACACCGTTTGCTTGGACACCTGCGCTCTTAATGCGATGGCTTCCATGCTAATGCCATAGCCCTGCTCGCAGAACAGATCTGTCGCGGCTTTTAAAATTTGTTCCCTTTTCTGGGCACTTCTTGCAGTCAACACACGCTCACCCTTAATTAACAAACCTATATAAGTTTTAATACAATCAAACTAGACAGTCTAGTTCCAATGGTTTATTTTTTACATATGGACTGGACAGTCTAGTTTATATCCCAAATATTTGGATATCACAACTTAAGGCAGGGCAAGATGAAAAGGACAACAATCGCCGGTATCGTAATCGGTTCAGCATTGCTAGTAGGATGTAATACTTCTACGACATCACCACCCGATCAACAAATGAACCAGCTGTTAAGTGTCAATACGTTCACGCTAGCCCCTTCCGATCACTATAATGTCGAGCGCGAATATGTCGGGATGGTACAAGCTGGGCAACAAGCGAATTTAGGTGCCGAACTGGGTGGTAAAGTGGCCCGTATCTTGGCTGACGTCGGCGACGACGTAAAAGCTGGTGATCCTCTCCTTATTCTAGATACCCAACTTTTAATCACCCAAGCGGATGAGTTACGTGCTCAACAGTCCCAAATCACCGCTCAACTGGACTTAGTTGAAGCGAATTTAAAGCGCCAGAATTCATTGAAGAAGAAAGGTTTTAGTGCTGATTCGGAAATTGATGCCCTCAATAGCCAGCGCAATGCACTACGTGCCAACTACCGCCAGCTCACAGCTTCTTTAGCTGCCAACCAACTCCGTCAAGAAAAGTCGACTGTCTACGCACCGTACGATGGCACTATCAGTGCTCGCCATGTGTCAAAAGGCGATGTCATTAATGTCAGTGCACCAACCCTGACTTTACTGGCGTCCACCAGCAGGGAGGCCCATATCGGCATACCCGCCAAACAGCTTGCTAAGTTGATTACTCATAGTGATTGGCAGCTGCGTGTCGGCACCAATAGTTACCCTGTCACCCTACTGAACCCCGGCGCTCGTGTCGACAGCGGATCGCGCACGGTCAAACTCCGATTTTCCTTGCCTGAAAACGCTGAAGTGATCGACGGTCAACTCGCTTACTTACTGTTCAGTGATGTACATGATAAACCCGGTTACTGGATCCCGCTTTCGGCAATGACAGACGGCCTTCGTGGCGTGTGGAATGTTTTTGTAATGAGTGATGAAGATAACCTGCATGTGGTTGAGCGTCGATCTATTCAGGTACTCCATGCCAACGCTGAATATGCTTACGTAACCGGAGCACTAACACCTGGCGAGAGATTGATTTCGGGTGGGCTTCACCGTTTAGTCCCTGGTCAGGCAGTACAACCGGTAAAAAAGTTACCACTGCCTCTGAAGACACACGATGAGGCCGTGCTATGAAGATGGAAGCCATAATTAGCAATACCCGTCTATTGGTTTTAGCTGTTGCGCTCTTGGTCGTCGCGGGTTTTTCTGCCCTCACGACGCTACCAAGGGCAGAAGATCCAGTGATCCACAACCGCCATGCTAGCATCATTACCCACTTTCCAGGGGCAACCGCCGAGCGGGTAGAAGCACTCATCACCGAAAAAATTGAAACCGAACTGCGCCAATTAGAAGAAATCAAAGAGCTATCTTCCGTCTCGAGACCGGGGATTTCGGTTATTCAAGTCGAGCTTAATGACGAGATAATCGATTCGGAACCAGTGTGGTCGAGAACCAGAGATAAGCTGTCCGATGTCACACCTTTGCTTCCGGCTGGCTCTTCTGTACCTGATTTAGAAAGCGATCATGGTTATGCCTATACCATGATCACAGCCCTCACTTGGCAAGGCGATAGCCAGCCAGATTTGCTGACTTTACGCCGCTATGCCATTGAGCTCGGTAACCGGATGCGGATCATGAGCGGCGTGGAGTTTGTCGATACCTATGGCCTACCCGATGAAGAAATCCAGGTCACGTTAGATCCTGCAGCAACTAGCGCTCTCGGCCTCTCAGCCATTTCTTTGTCACAAGCCATCGATCAAGCGGATGCTAAAAATTCAGCCGGTGAATTGGTTAATGGCCAAAACCGCTTTGCCTTAGAAGTCTCTGATTCGCTTGATACCCTCGACAGGGTGAGGCGCGTACCTATCACAATGGATGACAATGGCTTCCTGATTCGATTGGAAGACATCGCCGAGGTAGAGCGCAAGGCTGCATCGCCACCTTCTGAAATTGGCGTTGTAGACGGAAACCCTGCGATTATTGTGGCTGCCCGGATGCAACCGACATTACGGGTTGATCAGTGGACTGAGCGGATGAACAAGCTGTTGGAGCAATACCGACAACAAATCCCTTCCAATATTTCGGTCGATGTCATTTTTGAGCAAGAGAGCTATACCGAAACCCGACTGTCTGATCTCAACAACAGCTTATTGCTCGGCTTTTCAATTATCCTGGTGGTCTTACTGCTGACCTTAGGAGTCCGCTCAGCCATTATTGTGGCGGTTTCATTACCGCTTACCAGCCTTGTCACCCTCTCGATGATGAAATTTACAGGGCTGCCTATCAACCAAATGTCAGTAACCGGTCTTATCGTTGCGCTTGGTATCATGGTAGACAACGCCATCGTCATGGTCGACACCATCCAACACTACCGCCAACAAGGTAAAGCCAAGCTGGAAGCGGCATTACAGGCAATCCAGCATTTATGGATCCCGTTACTGGGATCAACGTTAACAACGGTATTGGCATTCGCACCAATTTTCCTCATGCCAGGCCCTGCTGGTGAATTTGTCAGCGCTATCGCCATCACTGTATGTTTCTCGTTGATTGGTTCGTATTTAATTTCCCATACGCTGGTAGCCGGTTTTGCTTCTCGCATATTACCTTCGGCCAATCAGGGCCAGCGATGGTACCACACAGGTATCGTCATTCCGGCGGTCAGTAAACGCTTTGAAGGCTCTATTCGTTTTGCGATTAAACACCCACTGATCACCGCTGGTTTGGTGTGTATCCTTCCCTTCACTGGGTTCTGGGCAGCAACACAACTTACCGAGCAGTTCTTCCCACCATCTGACAGGGATATGTTCGAGGTACAACTTTTCCTGCCACCACAAGCCAGTGTTTTTGCGACACAGCAAGCGACCAAGCAGGTTGACCAAATCCTGGCTAGCTATGAGGGCGTCGAGCAGGTTAGCTGGGTTGTTGGCGGTAATTTTCCCTCTTTCTACTACAACCTCGTCAGCCGCCAACAAGGTGCGCCTTACTTTGCTCAGGCCATGATAAAAGTGCGTGATTTCGAACTAGCCAATACCCTGATCCCTGCCCTTCAGGCCAATCTCGATCAACAAATGCCCAATGCGCAGATACTGGTTAGAAAGCTTGAACAAGGCCCCCCATTCAATGCGCCGTTAGAAGTCAGGCTATATGGCCCTAACCTCGACAGACTTAAAGCTATTGGCGAAGATATCCGCTTGATCATGGCTAAAACTCCGAACGTTACACATACCCGTGAAACCCTACAGCCGGGAACACCAAAGGTGTGGCTCAATGTGAATGAGGAAGCCAGTCAGCTAAGTGGCCTGAGCCTTAAAGACCTTGCTGATCTCCTGCAAGCGTCTTTCACTGGCCGTTTGAGTGGCAGCATTATTGAGGCTACCGAATCCATTCCTGTCCGCGTACGTGTCAGTGATGAAAACCGAGAAAGTATGAGTCAACTGAGCAGTCTGCCACTTCCTATAAAAGCGGACAGTGATGTGATTGGCTTACCGGTATTTGCCATTGCCGACCTGTCTCTTACTCCTAGTCGAGGCGCGATCCCTCGGCGTAACGGGCAGCGGGTCAACGTCATTGAAGGCTATATCCGCGCCGGCGTGCTGCCGCAAACAGCCTTGGTACATTTTCAGGCTGAACTGGAAAAGTACCGAGCCAGCATCCCCAGTGGCTACACCATTGAGTTTGGGGGCGAGTCGGCAGAGCGTAACGAGTCAGTCGGTAACCTGATGGCAAACCTGACTATGGTCATCACCTTGTTAGTTATGGTGGTGGTGCTGTCGTTCAACTCATTCCGTTTAAGCCTGGTTATTTTCCTTGTAGGGATACTTTCAGCAGGGTTAGGTTTGCTGTCAGTGGCCTCTTTTGGTTACCCGTTTGGCTTTACTGTGATCATCGGCTTGCTCGGCCTAGTCGGCCTAGCGATTAACGCCGCCATCGTCATACTGGCCGAGCTAAAGAGCAGCCCAGAAGCGAGTAAGGGCAACCTAGATGCGATTGTGGTCGCCGTAATGAGCTGTACTAGGCACATTACCTCAACGACCATTACGACCATCGGTGGCTTCATGCCGCTGATCCTAGCCGGTGGTGGCTTCTGGCCTCCATTTGCTGTGGCAATTGCAGGCGGTACCCTGCTTACAACTCTGGTCTCGTTTTACTTTGTTCCCGCTGCGTTCAAGCTGGCAGTAAAATACAAGCCTTTGGCGGTACGTAACACTGAGCTACAACCCAACTATGATCGACAGCCAAAAGAGAGCCTACAGTGATTGGGTAATCAATGACGTGATGAAATGGTCAATGACGGGCTTGCCCGTCATTCTTTTTTTACTGACAGTATTGTTGTAACGTACTGTAGGACTCAGAAAAGTTATTATTGGGGAAGTACTCGTTATTGATCAGCAAACTTTTGCTCTTGGCCCAGTTATGGGCAAATGAGCCATTGCCGTAAGGAATGTCGTAAATTTCAAAATGCCGCTCATCACGCGTATAAATAAGGTTGGCGGCCATCCTACCCGAGCGCTGCAAGGTGTTTTTGTAATACTGAAAATCACCCTGACAACTTTTAATCACATATGAGCCTTTTTCACTCCGTACACTGATGTAGTACTTCGCCATATTCTCAAATTTACTCAGCTGCCATACACCAACATCTTTACTCATTTGTATTCGAGGTAATATCACTTCTTTTTCAATCACTACATTTTGCGGTGATTCAATCTGTGCCATATTCTGGTTTTCCACCTCATTAGAGTCATGATGGAGCAAACGCATTATCGGCTTACTAACTCTCTGAGGCTCAGGGTTCAGGCTATGCCATACATTCAGCAACGGCTCTTTCGCGGGGCCCATCCCGAGCCATACCAAAGCGACAGGGATAACAATCATCGCCAAGCGTCCCCAGTAACGGCTTCTGCCAATGGCTTTAATTTGGTTGACTACCGCTGGAGTCAATGGTTGCGAAGCAGCAACGAGTTGCCCCGGTCGTTCAGATTTCACAACTTCTGTCTTCTTACTGCCTTTTTCACGGCGAAGGCTATCCACTTTCGATTGCAAACGGCGATTTTCCCGACGCAACGCCTGCATATCTTCTACCATCATTTGCTTATAATTTTTCTCCCCTTCTGATGTCGCCTTTTTATCTTCTAGCTGTTCAAGCACCGTTTTCAGCTTTTTTTCCAGATCCTTATTGCACTGCTGAAGGCCCCTATTAGTCTCTTCAAGCAATTGGCATTTTTTCTGCCATATCACGGCTTGCTCATTAGATTTAAGGTAGACAGTCTGCACTGCCTCTTCATGGCCATGTCCAGACAACACCTTTTCATAAGCCTGACTGACCAACTGCATCATTGACTTTGAGCCTCCCTTGTCAGGGTGGCAGCGGCTTGAAAGTTGCTTATATCGCCGCTTCACATCAGTCACAGGTGTATTCTTTCTTATGCCCAGAATATCGAAATATGTTGTCATTCCATTTTTACCGATAGCATTTTTTGAACCAATATCCCGCTTTCATTATATGCAGACAATTACATACCTTGCTAAACACATTTCGTCACTCCCTGTCATGTGCCATATATAGAAGCGATATGCCATAGCAAACGGAAAATATTCTGGCCTCTCTACAAAAAGTAAAAATGTTATCGACTTTTGAATGGGTTAGTTGATAATTTTTCCTCTTTAAACACAAAAACAACCTATTACACTGGGTAACAGGTTGTTCTTTGATCATTTGTTGCTTTGCTATCAGGTGTGAAGATTGTGCTTTCGCATCCTGAACTCGCCGGGAGAGCAGCCCATGTGCTTCTTAAATACCCGAGAGAAATAAGAGACATCCTTAAAACCTGTTGAGTGAGCGATCTGTGAAATTTTTTCTCTATCAGAACTCAATAACCCACACGCTAAATCAAGCCGTTTCTTAATAATATACTGCTTCAAGGTCACACCCATCACATTGTGAAATAGGCGAGAAAAGTAAGTGGGAGAATAATGACAAGCATTGGCGAGATCTTCTTCCCGCAACGGTGAGCTAATATTCTCATCGATGATCTTCAATGCAGGTCTGATTGACAGTTCACGTTGTTCATAACCCTGCACCGGCTCGGCGACAACATTATGAGTATGGAGCCTACTGAAACAGGCTTCGATTTCTTGTTTGGTTGCGTTGGCGGCAATCACATCTTCGCCACCAGCTCGAAGGACATTCAAAGCAAGATCGGCGTCAAGACTGTGATATACCACCACGACCTTAGTCTGCGGGAAGCGACTTTTCACCGACTGCAACAATTCAAAACCATTCGACGTTGAGTCTACGACTTCAAGGAAGATCAGCTCCTGACCTGTCATTGTTGACAACAGCTCAAAAGGCGAGACGTCCACCACATCATGTGACATCTTAAGGTTTTCTTTCGCTTCTGCCACTTTATCGAAGTGGCTACAACTAACCCATATCACAGCTTCACCTTAATCTATTAAGAAAATTACAAACGCTTAGTCTGTATAAACTCTCCTTGTCATAAAACTTCGTCGCATCAATTATAGTTTTATGCCCGTCAAAAAAGTGACGTGACATTGATAATTAACGTCTATAAACCCAAAAAATTCCAGACGGCAAATTTGTTGCAACTTTAAATCTAATTCTTCAAAATAATCTGCTAATGCGATGACTTCAACAAGTTAAAGCGCATAACTGCCTTTAAAATCAATTCTGTTATATCAAATTTGAATTTAAGGAATTTTTTAAGTCAAAAAAAATCTATTAATTTATTCCGTATTGCATTTTCTTAAAATTACTTTTTGCTATTTTTCGCCTTATACACCACAAAATTATAGCGCTTAAGGCGACAAGCAAGAAAAAGACCATATCAACACACTTGCACTAAATAGACTTACATCATATCCAACTAATATCACAATTATTAAAACCCAGTAGCATTAACAGAACGACTTCTGACAATAAAAATCACCAAGTCATGTCAAGGCACTTGGAGATCGGAAAAAGAGGGAGGGAATGAATGACACAAGCAGATTCAGTTATGCACTGGCGCATACTACGATCAACAAGCTGAAGCGGCTGTACTCTATAAAAGGTCATAACAAATGAAAATACACGCATAAAATTCTGGCACGTCAATCCATCCTATTAAAATTTGTTGAATTTTTTGAAGACAATCGCATTTTTATCTATTAATATGTCCGGGAAAATTGAGTTCCGATGAAGACAGCAGGAGAGTGGCAAGTACTCGCTATTAACGCTAGGTACAAGCCCGCCGAAGAAGTAAGCTCGCTATCCCGTTTGCAGCCACTGCAGGCATTAGTCAGTAAATCTTTCAGGCACCCTACTCAGTGAAACACTGAGCAAGGTATGGACTGTTGTTGGAGGAGCCTCTGGAGAGAACCGTTTAATCGGTCGCCGAAGGAGCAAACCTGAATTCAGGTGAAACTCTCAGGCAAAAGGACAGAGGAGATAAGATCAACAGCACAGAAAGTAACACCAACATTCTGATACACCATACAACGGTATAACTGTTGTTCTTTATCTCTTCCTTTGATGTTTAAAGGTAAAGAGAAAATGAACCCACTATATAATTTCTTACAAACTATTGATAACCTCGTTTGGGGCCCACCACTACTTCTTTTGCTAGTAGGTACAGGTATTTACCTGACAGTCCGCCTTGGGCTGATCCAGATTCGCTACCTACCCCTCGCTTTGGGCTATCTATTCAAGGGAAACAAAAACAGCAAGGCTGACGGTGACGTTTCCAGTTTTGCCGCACTGTGTACAGCACTTTCCGCAACCATAGGTACCGGTAATATTGTCGGTGTTGCGACCGCCATTAAAATGGGTGGTCCAGGCGCTCTATTCTGGATGTGGCTTGCAGCGTTGTTCGGTATGGCAACCAAGTATGCAGAGTGCCTACTGGCGGTTAAATACCGTGAAGTCGATTCCAATGGCCAAATGCTCGGTGGCCCAATGTATTACATTGAAAAAGGCACCGGTCAAAAATGGCTGGCACGTATGTTCGCCGTATTTGCTCTAGGTGTTGCCTGCTTTGGTATTGGTACTTTCCCACAAGCTAATGCCATTGTTGATGCAGCCTATTTATCATTTGAGATCCCACGTGAAATCACAGTTGTTATTCTCACCATTCTTGTTGCTGTGGTAACACTTGGTGGTGTGAAGTCTATAGCTAAAGTCGCCAGCAAAGTTGTGCCATTCATGGCCGTGTTCTACATCATTGCTTGTGTCATTGTACTTGGCTCACAATACAGTGCGATTCCTGCTGCCATCCAACTTGTGGTGCAATCAGCTTTCACCGGTCATGCCGCAACAGGTGGTTTCGTTGGTGCAGGCATCATGCTGGCTATCCAGTCTGGTATTGCTCGTGGTGTATTCTCGAACGAATCTGGTCTCGGTAGTGCACCTATGGCAGCCGCTGCTGCAAAAACCGATTCATGTGTAGAGCAAGGCTTGATCTCGATGACAGGTACATTCTTCGATACCATCATCATTTGTACCATGACAGGCCTTACCTTAGTGGTAACCGGTGCTTGGCAAAGCGACTACGCAGGGGCTGCGATGACCAGCTATGCTTTTGCCAGCGGTTTGGACTCTAGTTTCATTGGCCCAATGATGGTTACTATCGGCCTGATGTTCTTCGCCTTTACGACTATTCTGGGTTGGAACTACTACGGTGAGCGTTGTATTACGTATCTATTTGGCGTTAAGGCTATCTTGCCTTACAAGGTGTTCTTCCTAGTACTGGTTGCCGCTGGCGCCTTTATGAAACTGGATATGATTTGGCTGATTGCCGATATCGTGAATGGTTTGATGGCGGTCCCGAACTTGATAGGTTTGATCTTGCTGCGTGATGTGGTTGTTGCGGAAACTAAAGAGTTCTTCCTAAAACTGAATACGCCAGCCGCTCAGGTACAAACGATTTAAGTGTGATGCTTTAAAGTAGCCATCACCCAATAGCTAACCAATTTCATGAAATAGTCGCCACTAAACACCCTTCGGTATATATCACCGCGGGGTGTTTTTTTATTCTAAACGCCTTGTCAGTTGCTGATACAAATCAAAGCTACTGTCTTCAAGACGGCAATCGACAATTTTGTCACCTTTATGTTTGAAGTAAGCCATCCCGGTCATCATAACTTTTTGTTTTTTGGCTGGGATCTTTGCCCACCCTCCACAATACAAGGCATGGCATTGGTAAACGACGACGGTTTTGTTGTCATCGCTAACCGTATCAATAATCCGAAAAGTAACGTCTCTAAACCGCTGCCCCCATACTGTAATAAAGTTGAGGTACTCGGTATGACTAAGCAGGTAACTCTTTCCACCAGGGACGTGGAAATGAAAAGGATCGGTGGCCAATGCCTGTAACTTTGCACTGTTGGCGTTAGACCAAACATCATTAAACCATTGCAGAACCCACTTCTCATCCATGTGATATTACTCCAAGTTCCATCGTTGCTATTATTTAGCATAGAACTTATAGAAGGTTCTATCTAATCATCTTCTTTTGGGAAGTGGATACGCTGAGCCGCTTGAAGAGGAAATAAAATTAGCAACAAAGAAGCGCAAAGTAAGGGTATCGACCATTTACCCATTGGGCGTAAAGTTAGCATAGCAATATCACGCCTAAATGGAATGGATGTGTTTATGAAGACAAGGCCAATTGAGAGAATGCCGCCTGATAGTGAGTAAGGTTTGGAATATGTGTATGATGGCCATCTGTACGACCCACTTCAACATAATCATAGCCCAGCTCTTGTGAAGCATGCTTATTGCGATCACCATGCGCAAACAAGACGCGACGATCAAAAACAACACCTAAATCTTGCTTGGCACGAAAAGCAGCCAGCGCCATAATTTCTGTACGGCTTAATGCATCAGAAGATGAAGCAAAGGTTATATTGCTAATGTCAAAACCTGCTGCACGTAATTTCAATTTAGCCGTCGACGCCCAGCCACTGGTGGATATAGCAATATGCGTATTTTGAAGGTCGTTTATGTGATTTAAAAAAGCTTTAGCCCCCACTGCTTCATGTACTGCCTCAGGGGACTCTTTTATCGCTTGTTGAACCAAGGTCGAGAAGCGACTCTCTACTTTGCGGTGAATCAGTGATCGGCTCTCGGAAATACCGTGTTTCGCGATGATCTCGTCTAACACTCCGCCATCGGTAAGATTGGCATATTGGGTAAGGTCTGTATCCATTTCAACCCCTAGCACTTCATTAACTGCTTTAACATAGCAACCCAGCTCTAGGTTATTTGAATCTACCAGTGCCCCATCAATATCCAATAAAAACAGATTAGCCACTTTTTATCCTTATGATTTGCTGCACTCGACGCAAGATGATGCACTTGTAAAGAAAATGTTGCAAGCCTTGATTTTACGTAATCTGTAAAAGCTTGTTTCACATCAAGCGTTCTTTCTCAGTACGTTACATCAGCATCAATCATTGAGTACTCACGAATAAACCAATCACTTTGCAGCCCCTCGCATTCAACAATTACGCAAAGTGCAATCACAAAAAAACAACAATCTCATTAACATCATCACATTTTTGGTCCAACATTCAGTGACGATACGTATTACCCTTGTAGTGCAACATAATAAACAAAAACAAATGTCGTTAAACATGTGAGCAATAAGAAGGTCGTAATATGAAATACACAGCAAATAGAAGGAATTTCCTCAAGCTTGGGCTTGCCAGTGTCATTGGTATTACCGTTGGTAAAGAGCTACTGGTCAAGCCTGCCCATGCTGCAGACTTACCTCAACTGACTGAGGATGATCCTCAAGCAAAAGCCCTTCAATACGTTCACCAAGCAGCAGACAGTGAAAAACACTGTGGTAACTGTGCACTTATTCAGGGTAATGATGGAGATGAATGGCGACCATGCGCAATCTTCCCCGGTAAAGCAGTTAATACCAATGGTTGGTGTAGCGCTTGGGTGAAAAAGCCTTAATTACTAGTTAGTTTTTTCTACCTACAGAAAAGCCTGCTATCAATGTTACCAAGTCATGGTGCCATCGATAGTCAGGCTTTTTAATACTTCGCTAATGTAAAAAACAATTATTTAAAGCACTGCTCTGCCCAACGGGCTAATCCGGCAGTGACCGAGCCAAAGTAACTACCACTTACCACCGGTGTTCCCGGCAGTTGCTGCTCGATACAGGCACGCAGGATCGGTGAGCGTGCTGTACCACCGGTCATATAAACCACATCGGGTTTTATACCACTTTGTGCAATTGCTTCGGTAACCAACTGGCTAATGTGGACTCTTGGCGCTTCAATCGCCTGAGCCATTTGCTGCTGATTTACCTCGACTTCAAGTAAAGAGGATAAATGCGACAGTGTTAATGTATGTGTCGATGAATCAGATAACGCAATCTTGCACTCTTCCGCCTTGCGAACAAGCTGATAACCCAGTGTTTCACGGTACACTTTTAGCAAATGCATCAATTTCTCAGGTTCTGCCGCATCACGTTGTAGCTGCTTCAATACAGCAAGGTTGGCTGAGCCATAGAAATCCGTTTGGGCAACCACGTTATTGATGGCAATCGGGTTCCAGAACTGACCGATAGGCATATCAATCCCTTTCTGGGTTTTACTCCCCAAGCCGAGTTGTGGCATGATTTGGCGAAAAGCCAAGTAGATATCCAGGTCATTTCCGCCAACACGCAGACCGCTGTGAGCCAATAGGCTCTCGGTTCTGTCAACTTTACCCGCCCAACTTGGCCCCATCTGGATCATTGAGCAATCAGTCGTACCGCCACCGATATCAACCACTAGAACGGTTTTGTCTTCGGTCAGGGTGCTTTCGTATTCAAGGCCAGCAGCGACAGGTTCGAACTGAAATTCAATATGTTCAAAGCCTGCCCGCTTGGCAGCTTGACGCAATATCGCTTCCGCCTGCTGGTTCGCTTTATCACCACCGGTGCCCTGGAAGTTGACTGGTCGGCCAATCATAGTACTCGTGATGGCTTTATCTAATTGGGCTTCTGCCTTGTGTTTGATATTGCTCATCATGGCACAGACCAGATCTTCAAAGAAACGGATTTGCACATCGCGCAAACCGTTAGCACCCAAGAATGATTTAGGGGACTTTACGTAATAGACTTCTTCAGGATCGTCGAGATACAGATCGAGCGCGGCCTGACCAAAAAATAGATCACCTTTCTCGACAATAATGTCTTCTTCACGGTTAAAAGCTATCGCACGGCGCAGAACCTGTTCGCCCAACTCATCGACTGGCTGAACGCCCATATGGCGGTATAAATATTCACTTACCGCTTCTCGCGTCGGGGCACAAAGTGTCGAAGGGATAAAACTGTTTTCGCCTTCCAGAGCTAACATGCGAGGCTGCCCATGCTCCATGACAGCAACTGAACAATTGGCTGTTCCATAATCAAAACCGATAAACATGTTATCCTCCGAACCAAGAAAAGCCGGCCATCATACTGAAATTAGACATTTGTTCAATCATGAGTTGATAACAATGCATAGCCTGTACGATTAATTACTATGATAAGCCCAATTTCAACAGCATAACGCTGATAGTGGAAGGGAGCGATCAGCGTCGCATTTTCACGACGGGCAAACCAAACATGCATACCGTAATGACCCTTTGAGCCAAACAACCAATCACAAAGTCAGTGATGCTTTATGAGCAAAATCTTGTACTAGATACAACTAAATTGATTCTTATTAGCGACCTAACCTTCTTTTTCATCCATACTTACTGTTTTAAAACTCAATACAATTATCAGTATGAATACGCTAACTAAAATCTTTGCCTCTACCCTATTCCTTCTGGTCGCTCTTACAGGATGTAGTGAAAGTGAAATGCCGAAAGAAGGTGTAAAATACACGGTCGTTGAAACCCCAACGGAAGGTATTGCCGACGTTGTTGAAGTGTTTTCCCTTGGTTGTGGCCACTGTCGTAACATGGAATTGATGCTACCTGAAATTAAAAAGCTGGCTAAAGTGGATATCGACCAAGTACACGTCACGTTTAACGAAAGTGCCCAGTACGCCGCTTATCTTTACAACACCGCCGCTATCCAGAGCAACGGCAAGCCAGCAGCTGAGTTAAAAGAAGCACTTTTTGCTTTCGTTCAAGATCAAGCTACTGATTTAGATGAAGAGGGTCGCAAAAACAAGTTGGGTGAAATCTTCAGCCAACACGATCTTGTTAGCCCATTTGATCTAAATGATGAGCAAAAAGAGCAAGTTTACCAGCAAATGACCAGTGCTAATCAACTTGAGCAAAACGCAAAAATCACCGGTGTGCCAGCTTTCTTGGTGAAAGGTAAATACCTTGTAGAAAATGGTGCACACGATAGCTTGGAAGACTTAGCAAACACCATTCGTTACTTATCCGATAAGCAATAAACCTCTCCTAATTAGGGCTGGTAATTATACTGGCCCAATCCCTAAATTATTTTAATCACACACCTATTTTTTGATCACCTCATTCTATTTTCAATGCTTCCTGTTTAGTGATACCGCAATACATTGCGAGTGTTAATCTACATGGACTTATTATTTTTGATTAGACTAACGCTAAGCAAACACCGGCAAAATACATAATCATGCCAATCCACATTAATAGCTAGCTATTTATCGCCTCCATTTTTCAAAAAATACCTCACTATTTTCAAAGCATAATTTACACCACGCTTATTATTCATCCAGCAAAGCTAAATTCCCCAACCAAAACCTAAAAAATAAAAACTTCAAAATACATAACCTTACGTAAAAATAAATCTAATAATACAACATTTATATCGTTTCACTATTACTACAAGCACTTAGTAACAAAAATATCATCAAGCACATTGACAGTGCTTGATGCAAACACACATAGGAAATACAAAAATGAATAAAAATCTAATTGCTCTAGCAGTAGCAGCGGCGGCAGCCTCAACTTCAGTACAAGCGGTAGAAGTTTACAATGATGGTACCAATACTTTTTCCGTTGGTGGTCGTCTAGCACTAAGTGCAAAATTTCAAGATGGTGATTCAAGCCTAAACAACCAATCTTCTCGTATTAACTTTGGCTTTACTCACACTCTAGAGAATGGCTGGGACATCGGTACGCGTGCAGAATGGGCTTACAATGCTCTAGCTAACAGCAACGATGGTAGTAATGTGACTAACCGCCTTGGTTTCATTACTGCAGATAATGAAGATTTTGGTAACTTTACCCTTGGTAAAGCATGGTCAGTTCACTACGACGTAACAGGTAAAACTGACCGTTTCTGGCTAAACGGCGGTGATACTGCTGGCAACTACGACGGTATCTCAGGTGATGGCGGTGTTCACGGCACAGGTCGTGCGGATGACGTTATCCAATACCGCAACAACTTCTATGGCCTACAAGTTGGCCTACAGTACCAATTTGAAGGCAAAGGCTCTGTATCGAAAGGTTTTGAGCTAGGCGAAGATGATAAAGTCGTTGAAATAAAAGAAGCATGGAAACGTGATTACGGCTACCAGGCGATGGCCGGCTACGAGTTTGAGCTTGGTGAAGGCATCCTTGGCCTAAGCGGCGTTTATGCCGAAACTAAGTTCGAAAACCGTGAAGATGCAAAAGTTGCCAATGCCGTTGTTTCCTATGAGACAAGTGGTATCTACGTTGCGGCTAACTATGGTGAATTCCGTAACCACCAGAGCGAACGCACCAATGCAGCATTCGCAAGCTCTGATTTCAGCAGCAGCAGCGTGACAAGCAACGGTATGATCAAGTCGGCAACTGGCTACGAGCTATTTGCGTCTTACTCTTTCGACCAATACCAGATCCTTGGTGGTTACAACCAGCTAGAAGATGACAACTCTCGTGCTAAGTACGCTTACTCAACTATTGGTGCCGCTTACTTTACTGGCCCAATGATCCTTGCAGCTGAATACAAAATCGACACCAGCAGCAAAACAAACACAGGTTCAAACGCAGACCTAGACAATGTGTTTGGTATCCTTGTTCGCTACAACTTCTAAGCGAAGCTTAACCCAAGCAAAAGAGTAAACAGTAATGTGATTACTCGTTCATTGTCTTTGTGGTCGAAATGATTTGACCATTAATTTTGGGGCATCAGGAAGATGCCCCTCTTTTTACCTTCGTGAAGCCTGATATTGCTTGCTTTAATTAAAACCCTCAATCTGATTCAAATTCATTCGAAAATCAACTGCATTTCATGTAATTACATTGCTTATATCAATAGCAGAAAGTTCTAAATATCAATCTAATGAAAAATAGCTTTTCACCCCACCGCTGTCATTAACACTTTCCCCGCCTCAGTTTTCTCTTCACCCAGCAAAAAACCTAAAAAAACAAACGCCTTACCCTTAATAAACAACAACATAAACCTAAACATTTCTTTATCCGCAGCCAGTTCAGAACATTTCACTATTACTACAGGGAACTAAGTATTAAAAATTAAAACAAGCACTTACGAGGTGCTTCTCAAAATAAAACTAGGAACTAAGAAATGAATAAAAAGCTAATTGCCCTAGCAGTGGCAGCCGCAGCAGCATCGCCTGTACATGCATTGGAAGTTTATAATGATGGTACTAACACCTTCTCAGTAGGTGGTCGTTTGGCTGCAAGTGCTCGCTTCTCTGATGGTGACTCTGAGCTTCGTAACCAATCATCTCGTATTAACTTTAGTTATACTCATGCGTTAGAAAGTGGCTGGGATATCGGTACCCGTGCTGAGTGGGGCTACGATGCTCTAGCAAACAACAATGAAGACAGCCTCCTGTCCAACCGTCTTGGTCAAATCACGGCTGACAAAGATGGCATTGGCCACTTCACCATTGGTAAAGCATGGTCAGTTAATTACGACCTGACAGGTCGCACTGATATGTTCTGGATCTACGGCGGTGAAGCGGCAGGTAACTACGACGGTATTTCTAGTGACGGCGGTGTACATGGTACCGGCCGTGCGGATGACGTGATCCAGTACCGCAACAACTTCAATGGCCTGCAAGTTGGTTTGCAGTACCAATTTGAAGATAACAATGATGACTACGAACGTGAGTCTGGTTACCAAGCCATGATTAACTACGATTTTGACTTCGGTTTTGGCGTAGGCGCAGCTTACACTCAAACAAAATTCGATGATCGCGAAGATGCAAAAATTGCCAACTTCGGTCTGTCATACAATGCCAACAACCTAAACATTGCAGCGAACTATAACGAATTCCGCAACCACCAAGTGGGCGCAGGAAACGGTTACGGCGGTGTGTTTGCTGACGGCGATCTAAATACTGTTGGCGGTACAATCAAGTCAGCTACTGGTACTGAAGTGTTTGTCTCTTATGACATCAACTCATTCCAGATCCTGGGTGGCTACAACCACCTAGAAGATGACAACTCCGATGCGAAATACGCATACGGTGTGATTGGTGCCGCTTACTTCACCGGCCCTCTGATCCTGGCCGCTGAATACAAAATCGATGCAAGCAGCACAAATGGCAACGGTTCAGATGCCAACCTTGATAACGAACTAGGCCTGCTGGTACGTTACAACTTCTAAAATACTAATCCGTTTATTGTGTTCATTCTGTCGAATCAATTTGACAATTTTGGGGCACCTCTGGTGCCCCCTTTTTAGTTAACACCAAACGTAAAAAGACCTTAACGCTTGCTACACATCAACCAACACCTGCTAGCACTGGAGAAAAGATAAAAACAAATGTGTTGACTATAAAATCAACACACTAGCGCTTTTTTGTTTATGGTTGAATCCCCCCCGTCGAGCGACTTGATCACACTTTATTAATCTCGTTTACAACCAATCTATCTATAAAAAAGACTATTATTAACGATTAGTTACAAAGGCCACTAATCGGTTTTTCAAGGCTTGGAGATCTGCTAGGTTAATGCTTTGTTCTCCGCCTTGCTGAATTTCCCCCTTCACGCTCAACAGGGTGAGTAAGCTATTGATGCCACGCTTGACGATACTTTCAAACGCGTTGCCCGCGCTTTGGCAAATCTTGAGAACGATGACACTATCCTGCGAGCTGACTGGCCAAAGAAAACTTGGTTAAAGACGCAGAATGCTGCGTAGCATGAGGGAACAGCAATGAGCAATACAAACGAACCAACTATTATGGCTAACGATACCACTTGGCAGCCTATCAGTGTAGATGTCCTCCGTGAGAAGTACGCTAAGGGTAAGGAAAAGGAACTGGATGGTCCTGAGATGGTTGCCGCCATCCGTGCACGTGTTGCCAAGGGGTTAGCCCAACAGGAACAAACGCCAGCACAGCACGAAGAAGAATTCCTCCGTGCACTGAACGCTGGGTTTATTCCAGGCGGCCGGATCAACAGTGCAGCTGGTACAGATATCAAGAATGTCACCCTGATCAACTGCTTCGTGCAACCTGTTGGGGACAGCGTATCGGAAATGGTTGACGGCAAGGTAGGCATTTATACCGCCCTTCAGCAAGCCGCTGAAACAATGCGACGTGGCGGCGGGGTTGGCTATAACTTCAGCCATATCCGACCTAAAGGGGCCAAAGTCAAAGGCACTGCCAGCAGTGCGTCCGGTCCCGTCAGTTACATGCACGTGTTTGACCAAAGCTGTTCAACCGTCGAGTCTGCCGGTGCCCGCCGTGGCGCACAAATGGGAGTCCTCAACATGGAGCACCCAGACATCCTTGACTTCATCGAAGCCAAGCAAGAGTCGGGTCGCCTGAACAATTTCAACATCTCCGTGGGTGTGTCCGATGCCTTTATGCAGGCGTTGGAAAACAGAGTACCATTTGAACTGGTACATAAGGCAGAGCCCTCCGAAGAAATTCAGGAAGCAGGCGCTTACCAGCGTGAGGATGGTCTGTGGGTATATCGAACCGTGGATCCGCGTGAGCTGTGGGACACGATCATGCGCAACACCTACAATGCCGCCGAACCGGGTGTGTTGTTCCTCGATCGCATTAACCAAGAAAACAACCTGCACTACTGCGAAACCATCGAAGCGACAAATCCTTGTGGCGAGATCCCCTGCGCAGATTTTTCGTGCTGCTGTCTGGGCAGCATTAATCTCTGCGCCTATGTAACTGAATCATTAACTAAAAATGCACAGTTCAATTTTGACGCCTTTGCCTCCACGGTTGCAACCGGCATCCGCATGCTAGACAACGTTCTAGATGTGAGTGCCTGGCCGTTACCGGAGCAACAGCAAGAGGCACAGAACAAACGACGGATCGGCCTAGGCTACACCGGCTTAGGCGATACCTTAATCATGCTTGGTCTACGCTATGACAGCCAAGAGGGACGTGATTTTGCTGCAGAGATAACCCGCTGGATGCGCGATGCGGCCTACAAGGCTTCCATTGAATTGGCAAAGGAAAAAGGACCTTTCCTCAAATTTAAAGCTGAGCAATACCTCGAGAGTGGCATGGCCTCTCGTCTGCCAGAATCAATCCGTGACAAGATCCGTGAGCACGGGATCCGGAATTCACACCTATTGTCTATTGCGCCGACCGGGACCATTTCTCTGGCCTTCGCCGATAACGCCAGTAATGGTGTCGAGCCCGCTTTTAGTTGGTTCTACACACGTAAAAAGCGGGAGGCCGATGGTTCTCACTCTGAGTACAAGGTCGAGGATCACGCCTATCGCGTTTACCGTGAGCAAGGAGGAGATGTTGATAACCTGCCAGAAGCATTCCGCTCGGCTTTAGAGATCAGCGCCAACGACCACATGTTAATGCAAGCGGCAGTCCAGCCTTATATCTGCGCGGCAATCTCAAAGACCGTAAACGTACCAGCCGACTATGCCTTCCAACAGTTTCAGGACCTTTACGTAGATGCATGGAAAGCGGGATTGAAAGGGATCACCACCTATCGCCCTAACGACATCATCGGCAGTGTGTTAAGTGTCGAATCTACTCAGGCATCCGTACCACAGGACCTGGATCAATCCACCCCGGATCGCAAGTTGCATCTGACCGATACGCCCGAAGTAGCGTTAGCTAGCCTTCGGTGGCCAAAGCGACCAGAAACCCCAATGGGTAATCCGGGCGTGACTTACATGATCAACAGCCCGAAGCATGGCTTTGCGCTGTTTGTTGGTCATGTAGCCAACGGGACCAACCAACCGTTCGAAATATGGGTGAATGGACAGGAACAGCCGCGAGGATTGGCTGCGCTAGCTAAGAATATTTCGATGGACATGCGTGCCTATGATCGCGAATGGCTAAAAATCAAGCTGGATAGCCTAAGCAAAACCGCAGGCACCCCATTTGAGTTGGCGATGCCACCGAAGGGTGAGATGACCTCAGTACCAGGTAATGTAGCTGCCATGGCACGCTTGGTACGTTTCCGTTGTGATGAACTGGGTCTCTTTGACGGTAAGACCGACAAGACCCCGCTAGTCGATGCCCTGTTCAGTCGTAAGGAGCCCAAGTCAGGTACTGAAGGCACCTTGAGTTGGACCGTGGATATCAATAACCCCAACACTGGCGACGACTTCGCTATGTTCGTCAAGGAGTTGGTGATGCCTGATGGCACCCATCGACCATATAGCGTGTGGCTCTCAGGCACCTATCCGCGTGATTTTGACGGCCTGACCAAGTCCCTCAGTTTAGATATGCGGGTGATTGACACAGCTTGGATAGCCAAGAAGTTACGCAGCCTGAAAGACCTGGTCGAACCCCAAGGTGATTTCTTCGCCAAAGTACCGGGTAGTGACAAACAAGCCATCCAACCATCTACGGTAGCATATATTGCTCGCCTGTTGATCCATCGCTATACCATGCTGGGCCTGCTTGATGAAGAGGGCTATCCGCTCAAGGCAATGGGTTACATGATGAGCGATGAGTCTGCACAAGCCCAAAACAAAGGCAATATCGTTACTCTGGCCGGTAAGGCATGTCCGGAATGCGGTAATGCTGCGGTGATCCGCCGCGACGGGTGCGACTTTTGTACAGCGTGTGGTCACATTGGGGCTTGTGGTTAACCAGTTCAGATGACTGATTCAGCCGATTTTTTAGCTGGCTAATATATATGGGGATCTCATTGCTCCCCATTTTAATTTTACGAGTTCCTTACGTTCATCATACCGACACCAACAAACAAAAAAATTATGATAACTGCATATTTAACTTCAAACTCTGACATTATTCACTCTCGATGTTTCTAATCTTTATTAATGCATCACATCGATTTAACCGGGCCAACTCGACTTTGGAAAGAACTGAGTTACAGTACAGACTAAATTAGCAATGCATGGATTACCGAACAATACTCTAAAGTATAAACTCCTTTCCAAGAGAGTCTCTTACTTTCCGAAGGGAACACTTTCAATTTCATCATCCTTCCCCGACCAACCATTTCCAGTTGAATGCTTTATAAACAATATTTAATTTGACCGTGGTTATATTTTAAACAACTTTATCTTACCCTGCTCTTTCATCATGTAATACTTGGGCAAACATATGTATACAATTTCACAACAACCCCAGTATGCAAGGAGCATTACATGGCTAAGAAGATCTTATCAATCTGTGGCGGGGGGATCAGAGGCATAATTCCCGGTATGATGTTAGTTTCTCTTGAAGAGAAACTTCAGAAGAAATCCAATAACCCGGAAGCGCGAATCGCTGACTACTTTGACCTTGTCGCAGGAACGAGTACCGGTGCAATACTGGGTGCAGCCTATCTCTGCCCAGGCCCAAATGGTAGACCTAAATTCACAGCCCAAGAGGCTGTTGATATCTACCTTGAGCAAGGTGATGACATTTTTGATGTAAGTGTTTGGCGCTCCCTTGGAACACTTAAAGGTCTTGCCGATGAAAGGTATTCGGCTAAGGAGCTTGAGAAATCACTTCACGCGGCATTTGGTGAAACCAAACTAAGCGAATTATTGAAGCCTACCTGCTTTGTTGCCTACGACATCTTCCATCGAGAGCAAATAATTTTCAAGCAACATACTGCCATTGAGAAAAATAGAGACTTCTTAGTAAGAGACTTGCTACGCGGCGGTTCAGCAGCACCCACCTATTTCGAAACTGCTCGCATTTACTCATTACCACCTAAACAACAGAAGTTTGTCCTCGTTGATGGCGGCATGGTTGCTAATGATCCAACCTTATGCGCATTTACTGAAACCATCAAGACAGATGGTATTGAAGGAATAAGTGATGTGATGATTCTTTCACTCGGCACAGGTAAAGAGCTGAAACGCTATTCTTACCCTGATATGAAAGACTTGGGCTTTCTTGGCTGGGCAAAACCATCTGTTGACATTGCATTAGAAGGAGGCCCACAAATAACGGTTCACCACATGAAGCAAATTACCTCGACATTACCAGAAGCAAAATATCATTGGATCCAGCCTGAATTACATGGTGCAGATCTTGCGCTGGATAATGCCAGCCCTGAAAACCTTGAAAGATTGCGTAATGCCGGGCTACGCAACGCAACTGAACACGACGATAAACTTGAGGAAATCGCTGACTTCTTGGTAAATGATCATCGCAAGAGCCAAGAATAACCATCAAACCCAAAGGCCCTGCATGTATGCAGAGCACTTTTTAACTTGAATCAAACTAAACAGTGATCCGCTCCTTCGCACGAACTCGCGGTAATTATTCGAACGGAGGAGCGGGGTTTAATTGAAACCTAATACTGAGGTTGGCACGAGTTTAGTGCAATAAATTCACTTGGCCATTATTTACACCCACCCTGCTGTTATCACACCTTTGAAGAGCGTTCACAGCCAGTAAATTTAAGGCCTCTACATGCTTGCAACCCGCTCGAAATTTCTGGGATGTTGTAAATCTAAATAGAACCACTTTATGTTGTGATTTTGTGAGCGGGTACGTTGCTTTGTCTTTCTTTGCTATAGATACTGAATTAACATTTCACGAATGGGCATTACAAACACGCATTAATATGCATGCCTCTAATATTAGACCCGCCAGAAGCGACAAAGCCTAACTATTCGGAGAATAGTTCATACTTGAAGAGAAGGGATGCAATGGAAATAGAACAACTACTAAAACTTGCTGAACGGATATCCTCAGATATCGATCTAATTTGGGGTTTCTTTGTCACTATATCACTTGCAATAATAGCACTCATCCAAAGTGAGAAAGCTAAAAAGCAATTATTTACACCCATTGTATCGGTAAGCTTTTGCTTTTACTCAATTGTAGGAGTATTTCTATTTCTAAAATATGAGGCGTTGAAAGTTATAGTGGATCAATTGAGCTCTCAAGCAAACGGGCAAGTAGACGTTATAAAAGCAGTTTTCTCTTCAGGTCTTGAGCCTAACCTTGTTCCTTTCGTTATGGCTATCGCTTGGATAGCCTTAACGGTAATATCAAAATTTACTCTTAACAGGCACAAATAAATATCACGATCGCGAGCTACGGTCGCTTACACAAAAGAACCCCGCTCAGAAAAGCGGGGAGCCTCAACAATCTGAAAACCTCTGGAGGCTTTCCTTTTCTGTACCACCGTTTAGCTATATTTAAGCTTCAGTGAGTCTTGAACGCTGTCCAGCTCGTTCCCATTCAGCTTATATAGTTTATTGTAAATAAACATAGAAACTAAGCAAAGGAAAGCAGGGCCAACAAAGATGAACTGCAAACCAGATAGCGTTTCCGCTGTCTGATCTTGGTTCGGAATGTAGTTGATTGCCGTTAGTGCTAAACCAACCAAGAACCCAGTCAAGGCACCAGAACACTTACTCACTAGAGTGTTCACCGAATACAGAACGCTCTCAGAACGAACATCGTTTTTTGCATCACCATAATCGACAGTGTCAGCAACCATAATCAAAAGAATTAACCAGAACATTGCTGAAGAAAGCCCGTTAAAGATACCAGCAACACTCGCCAATGCTGCTTTAAGCTCAGGACCACAACCAGAAGCGACGTAAAGAGTTGATACGGCCAACATTGGACAAATTAACGCAATATTGAAAAGGGTTTTACGACCAAACCTCATTACTACCGGCTTGAAGATCACAAGCGAGCCAACACCGACGATGCCGCCAAACAACATAGATTTGGCGAATAATGTTGCGTCTCCCAACACATACGTAAAGTAATAAAGATTCAAACCATTCATAAAGTTGAATGCTACGTTGTAGAACAAAGACAGAACGACTAGCGCTAGGAACTGCTCATTCTTAAAGATCGCATCTTTAGCCGCTTTCAAATTAAACATAGCAGCTGACTTTGGATCTTCTTCGAAGTTTTGCTTAGTCCAGATACAAGTAATAACCGCACTTGCTACCGCTAGAATCGCAGCAATGACACCAAACCAGAAATAACCCTGACCATCATCACCACCGCCAAGAGTAGATACAATATAGACACCTGCGCCACCAGCAAGATAACTCGCTCCGGTAGCAAATAAACGAGGATAAGGCATCAACCCTTCACGCTCTTTTTTATCCAGTGTAATAGTTGGGACCAGTGACCAGAATGGTGCATCTAGCATCGTGTAAGTCATACCCCAAAGCACATAAGTGGCTGCGATATAAACGAGCTGAGATGTTCCATCAAGCATGTGCGCAGAGAATAGAGCGATTATAGTAATAGCGTTCAGAATATTACCGACTAAGATCCACGGCTTGTAACGTCCCCACTTCGATTTCGTTTTAGCAACGATGTATCCAAGCATTGGATCGTTTACGGTGTCCCAAATACGAGCGACTAAGAAAACAGTACCAACAAACGCCGCGGAAACACCGACCACATCTGTGTAGTAGAAAAAGAGAAATACGTTGATTACATTTAGACCAAAGTCTTTCCCGAACCCTCCTAAGCCAAAGCTTAGCTTGGTGCCGAAATCGACCTTATTCATTATTGCATTAGACATATTATACCTACCTGTTCCGTAGTATTATTTTATTCGCTGATAGCGTCCATCACCACGTATCCCGATTTAGGAACGTGAATTTCATTAAGTTTCTCAATGTAATAATCAGATTCACTTTCAACTTGTGAACCAAGACAGTCATAAATCTGCACCTGCACCGTTTTTGGTGTTGGTGAACGTAGGATTAAACGCTCTGTCATGCTGCCATTTACGATGGTTACTTTTTCCTCATTACCTTCGAATATGTCAGCCACCATGTCTGCATGAATCGTGATTATCTTCTCTTTGCCCTTCTTCGCCGCAATCACTGGATAATGCATTTCTGGATACTTAGAGCTCAGCGTCCCATTCATCAGAACACTTTTATTAGCAGACCAAAACGCTAACCAATGCTTAACCATTGCCAAGTGCTCTGGCGACTGCTCTTTTAAGTTCGGTGAAATTTGAGGAACAGAGAAAAGCGTATTGATAAATTGCAAACTCGCACTCTCTACAGTGTCTGAGTTTGACCAGATGAACATGTCTGAATGAATCGCCGTGTCGCCGGAAAATAGGCGAAGATCCATAACACCAGCACGGTTAGTAATAGAATCATGTGGGCAATCATGCACCCTGAATATGTTGCCGTACTTTCTAATCATCGAGCCTATATATCGCTGACGAAACTCAATTAAGATGTCTGCTTTTATTTTGGTGAGCTCTTGTCGAACCATCATCATCAAGCGGTCTACGGCCTCTGGAAGAGACTCAGTATCTCTTTCCGGATCGGGTAATAGTGCATTTCCTGTTGCGTAAGTCATGTCAAACTCATCAATAAAGTCTAACTTGAGACCATCCAAACCAAACTCCGACACGACACGACAGTATGTGTCGACCAAAAAGTCTCGGACTTTTGGGTATCGCGGATCAAGAGTGCCTGTTTGGTTTTGATCACTGTAGAAAAGAAGGTTGGACTTAAACTCATCCCACACTTTGCAGCCTTGCCCGACAAAAGGAACACTTAGCCACAGCATGTATTTCATGCCCATTGATTGAACGCGCCCTACATGCTCGCGCATATTGGGAAATCGCTTCTCTGAAACCTGCCAATCACCGCAGAACTTATAACCACGGTTACTATCATCGGTTTGCCAACCATCATCGAGAATAATGGTTTTGCAGCCAAGGTTAGCTGCCATTTCACATTGGTCTTCGATTTCTTTGAAATCTAAATTTTGATGGAATGAGTACCAGGTTGAATATACCGGCTCAAAAGCAGAGGCAGGAGCTGGCATCGCGCCATCATCGAGATAATTCTCATGCCATTCAGTCATGCCAGCGATTGATTCATGATAACTCACCGTTCTAGTATCAAGTCGCAATGTAGCTGTGTATTCGGTCATAGGCTCTGTTTTAACTGTAAACAGGCTCATAATTATTTTTGCTGCCGTCTCTTCTTCATAAGCGCCAGCTTGGACTTTCACGATGTTCTTAATATCTGAAAAAGCGAAAGCCACTTTATTTTCGCCATTTAAGTTGTAGAAGCAGCCAACAGGAGAAACGTGACTAATATGGCTAGAGAAATTGGTCCAAATTTCTGGAATGCCTTTGTTACGGATCGACTTTGGGTGCCCATGTATACATGGCGTCCATAAAGAATGCATGTCATTTAAAGGCATCGATACGGCTAACTGACACACAGGAAACTCTACAAGTGATAAGGACCTGATAACTAGATCAATGTAAATGCTTCCTCCCTCTCGTCTGGACGAGACATCGTAGGAAATACCGTTTACATCTTCCGTGACATCAAAGGAAACTTTGAATTCATCGATACAAAACTTCTTTTTCATTTAAATGCCTTTGCGTCTAATGGTTTCATTAATAAAGAACAGCTGTTCGTTGAGTAAAGCCTAGCACTAACAGCTGTTCTTCATTTGTGATCAGCTCTTGAATTTCGGCTTTACATAGGAAGAGTTTTCGGTATTCTACTGTCGTAGTTCACAAAAAAGAGTAACCATGAAAAATAACAGAAATATCAATAGTAGTGAGATTGCTAAACTGGCTGGTGTATCTCGTAGCACCGTATCCAAAGTGATAAACAACTACGCTGATATACCAGAACAAACCAAGATAAAGGTTCTCGATGTAATTGCTGAACACAAGTACAAACCAAATCAATTCGCCTCTGTTCTCAAGGGAATTCCTCAAAAAGTTATCGCTCTCTACCTCCACACAACCACCAATGATGCAAAAGACAGTTCAATGAGTAATATTGATTCGTCTTATGTCATGGGCGTTGTTTCTCACTTCATCATGGCAACAAAAAAACATGGCCACTCACTGAGAGTCGAGATGATTGAGGAAAATGAAGGTCAAGAAGCGATAGAAACCCACATACGTGACGTCTTTAATTCAAAGTCGATATGTGCAGCGGTATTTGTTGGCCTAACCGATAACTGCAAGTTCATCGATCGACTTGTTGAAGATGGTTATGCTATCGCTTCTATAGATCGCATTATTAGCGAAGAAGGCACTTCACTCAATGTCATAACCTCTGATGAAAATAGTGCTAAATCGGCGACTCAACATCTAATCGAATCTGGCTACACGAATATTGCATTCATTGGAGGCGATGAAACTAAGCTATCAGCTCGTAATCGAGAAAAGGGCTATCGCATTGCAATAGAAGAAAGCAATTTAGAAGCACAAGTAATCAGTTGTGGCTTTTCACAAGCGCTCGCATCAGAAGCAGCGAATAAGTTCGACGAATTCCCTAACATAGAAGCTTTAGTGTGCGCCTCAGACACGATTGCGCATAGTTTTATTGGAACACTACGGAAAACCAACCCTAACCGACTATCTCAACTAGGATTTATTGGTTTTGAAAACACCGCTTTTAACAGCCACCAATCCCCTAGCCTCACTTCTGTTGCCATTGACTACCAACAGATGGCACATGACACGGTTGAATCTTTGCTTTCCAAGGACAATAAAAAATCGGTCATTGTAAACACCAATCTCGTTATTAGGGACTCAAGTAAGAAGAAAAGATAATTAAAAGGATCTTAACTAGCTAATGCCGCTTAATCAGGGCCAGAGCATACTTTGTTAAACTCCATAAGGACACAATTCTGTCTCGCCCACAATAAATATTATAAAGCGATATAAACCAATTTAAATATCAATTATAGGTTTATACTTCAAGTTAATAGATCTACACCACACCAGCAACCACAAATAAGTTAATTACTAGAATAAAAATTCACTTAAGATCGGTTTACTTACTGATAACAAGCAAAACAAAGCCACCAAATGGAACCGCGATCACATTTTAAATCTAAATAACAAGGAATAATTAAACAATAAGCATAAATATACAAGGTAATATTAGCTTGCAAGTGGTCAAGTTTACTTAATATTAATACCTTACACATGGACAGTCAGAGGTAGCCGATGAATACATCGCAGAAATTAATGTTAAACAGTAAACGTATAAAACAACTCAGACAACAAAACGGCCTTAGTCAAGAAGCGTTTGCTGATGCTTGTGAACAACGCTTAATTCGCATCTCAATTGCAACAATAAAAAGAGCAGAAACAAACCGCCCTGTTAGTCTGCGTACTGCAAAAAATATCGCAACTTTTTATGATGTTGATTTAGATGAATTAGTTACTGATTATAAAGATGCCGTGCCCCTCCCTCACACAACAAACAATAACTATTCCAACAGTTTATATCTATTAATTTCAATTCAAACGAACAATGAAAATATTGAAAAAACAATCACATCAGAACTAGCTAATTATAATCCACAAATTATTAGTGATTGTCAATATTCAAAATGCTTCATCATCAACTTAAAAAAGTTAAATATAGACTACGAAAAAGATATCATAAGCCATATACATGGTGTCTTTTTAAAAGCCAAACAACATACATCACTATTACACCCTGTTACTTTCTACGTTACATCCTTTCAGGAAGGAAGTGATGAACAAGCCTTAAATTATGTTTCAAACAAAAAAAACAAGTTAACGAAACTCATTAATTTAATACCCACCAATTGCGTTGTTGTCAGTGAAAACATAAAGCTTACATTCAATGACAAGCTTTATTACAATCACATTGGTATTTATTCAAATAATAATCTTTGGTCACTTGATGAAGAGTTATTCTTTGAAAGAAAACCCTGTGTTGAACTTATCGGTCGTGACCAAGAAATCAATGAAATAATTAAGATAATTGATAACAGCTTTGACACAAAAAAGCCTAGCCTGACTTGTATACATGGCCAACAAGGTGTCGGTAGAACTAGAATACTGCAAGAGGTCAGTCGTTTTTATTATAAACTTGATGTTAAAATTGCATATTATGATCTATCTCGTAAAGATATAGACTGGTGGTCAATAAATGAAATAGTGCTTTCATTTATCAATATAGATAAAAATAAAGTCATAATTGTTATCGATAACCTTGATCATAGCGGCATAAAGACACTGAGTAAAATTAATAATATTCTATCATCTATTAAATCAAGTTCTTTTTCTATAATTGCTTCATCAGACACTAAGAACATTGAAAAGGTCAATAAATACATCGACATTAACAATAAAATGGAAGTTAAAAATCTTGATGAAGATATTTGCAAAAAAGACTTAATTAATAAATTGGGTTTATCTAACGAACAAGCTGAAACATTGACATCCACTTCAAGCTGCATTCCTCTATACCTTCGAATGTTGCTATCTAGAGACAGCGTTGATACTGCAGAGTCACTGCAGATTCTTATCCAAAGCAAGATTAATTCGCTGTGCCCTGAAGAAACACAACTACTCCATACATTATCTATATACGGTCAAAGTATAAGCACCAAAGAATTAAACTCCGTTTTTAATCCAACAGTAAAACTTCAACAATTATTGAGCAATGGATTGATTAAGTTTGTAGATAGTGAAACTATTAAATTAGTGAATTTAGTTATTCAAAAAACGATTATTGAACTTCAAACAGATAAAGAAAAAATTGTTAGTCACAATAATGCAGCTAAAATAATCCTGTTTAAAACCGATAAACTTATCATCACTGACTGGCTAACCGTTCAGCAACATTTTCTCAAAGCGAATAATAAGTCAAAGGTAGCATGGTGTTGTGTTCGAATAGCAGGCATTTATCTGTCATCAAGTGATTATAACAAAGCACATCAAAGTATAAACTATGGTCTTAACTGTCTAAGCCAATACAACCATGAAGATGATAAACTCGATATCAATTATAATATTACCGTTGAGATTGAGCTTAAGTTACTACTCGCCAAGCTATATATGCATCAATTAGGTTGGGGATATTATAAGATTGAACCTCTATACCTTCAGGTCCTTCAACAATGTGAGCTTGTCTCAGCCACTAGCAGAAAAATGGAGACACTTTTTGGCTTATGGTCATACAACCTTTCAAATTGCAATATAACCAATGCAAACTATTATGCTCATAAAGCTCAGGAAATATCAGAAAACTGCCACGATGATTACTATCGCGTAATGACATTAACCGCATTAAGTAACACTAGTTTATGGCTGGGAAACCATGAAGATACGATCAAGTACGCTTTTGAAGCGCTGATGTTTTATAATGAAAATGATCGTGATAATTATCAAATCATGGATGGGCAAGATCCTAGGATGCTGCCTTACCATACGATCATTATATCTAAAGCGTTGCTTGAACAAGAAGATGGTCCAGTAATGCTAAAAAACCTGCTTGATATTACTGAGGATCAAAATAATAGCTTCAATCATGCAATGACATATCAAACAGCCGCGCTTTATTATTGGTTACATCGAGATCAACAATCCGCCCATTTCTATGCTACCAAGTTATATGAAATCAGTGAAAAGCATGATTATTCCTTTTATCGTGGTATAGCTCAGCTAATTATTGGATGGTCAAAATTCACTCAAAATCAAGATCCTAAGTACATTTCTCAAATTGTACAAGCCTACGAAGTGCAAATGGTTAACGCTGGCGGCGAGCTCTGCTATAGCATTTACAGTGTGATACTGGCTGAAACGTTGCTTTCAAACCATCAGTATGAAACCGCTGCGACATTGCTGAAAGCCGCAATCGAGAAATGCAATGAAGATAGAACAGAATGCTACTTACCTAAGCTATTGGCATTGCAAGCTTTCGCTTGTAACAACGATGAAGGCGTACAGCAGGCGCTTTCTCACCCTCTCTGCACACCAAGACAACGCTCGATAATTGAGAACCATATAACGCAACTTATGGCTGCGCCGATATGATACTGCGGAAACATTAGTATCACTTTATGATATCAATCGCGCCTAAACAATTATCGCAATGAGACCTTATCTGTATCTATGCAATTTATAAGGTGGTATAAAAGTACGATCGTTCTTATTTATACCCTATGACGACATAGCCAATAAGGAAATACCGATGGCGCATACTGAGTTACAACAAGGCATTGAAACATTCATCACGCCATCGCTTGAGAGCCCTTTTACTCTTGCGACTGGCACAACCATTAAAAATCGACTGTTTAAATCGGCGATGAGTGAGCAGTTAGGCGATACTCAGCATAACCCTAAGGTAGGTTTAGTGACCCTATACCGCCGCTGGGCGCAAGGTGGAATTGGTCTGTCTATAACCGGAAATATCATGGTTGATCGTGATGCACTTGGTGAGCCGAAGAATGTCGTCTTGGATGAACAGAGTGATTTAACCATCTTCAAACAATGGGCTGAGGCCGGCAAACAAAACAGCGCCCACATCTGGCCTCAACTCAACCACCCTGGCAAACAAATCCCCAGCTTTTTGTCCAAAGAGCCTGTTGCCCCATCCGCGATTTCTTTATCTAGAGGACTTGAGAAAGGCTTCAATACGCCAAGAGCGCTAACTGAAAATGAAATCCTTGTCATCATTCAAAAATTTGCTACTAGCGCTCAATTAGCAAAACAAGCGGGTTTTACTGGGGTTCAAATTCATGGAGCACATGGCTATTTGGTTAGCCAGTTCTTGTCTCCTCGACATAACCAACGCGATGACCAATGGGGCGGTACTCTCGAAAATCGTATGCGTTTTGTTCTCGAGGTTTACAAGGCAATTCGTGAACAGGTGGGCAATGACTTCCCTATTGGTATCAAACTAAACAGTGCCGATTTTATGAAAGGCGGTTTTTCTGAAGAAGACTCAATGCAAGTTGTCCAATCCCTCGCTGATGCTGGTATTGATTTGATTGAAATCTCAGGTGGCACCTATGAAAGCCCTTCAATGATGGGCAGTAGAAAAAACAATAAAGCCGATAGCAAAATTAAACAAAGTACGATTAAACGTGAAGCCTATTTTCTTGAATATATGGAAAAAGTGCGCAAACTGGTTAATACACCATTAGTGGTCACCGGCGGGTTCCGTAGTGCACCAGCCATGGCAGAAGCCCTTGAAAGCGGGGCGACGGACTTCATTGGTCTAGCTCGAACCACAGCAGTTGATGCCGAATTCCCCAATAAGCTATTGGCAGACAGTCAATACAGTATGCCGCTTACCAACCCGACAACAGGTAACAAAGCTATGGACAACTTAGGCATGCTGAGTATTACTTGGTATGAGCAGCAACTGTGGCGCATGGCAAAAGGGAGCGATCCTAAACCCAATTTGAATGCTTGGGTCGTCGTCTTCAAGACGCTGGCAAGCGCCGGCATATATGCCTTTAGAAAGCGCCGGGCTTAAGACATGACTTGATAAACATCTAGTTCGCTTTTTGCCTGTGTAACATCAGCATATAGCCAATACTGGCACACAGGACGATAGTCGCCGGTAATAACATGGCCACCATGCCGACAACGTTGAGCATCTTGGCACCAACAAATGCACCGGCGCTAAAAGCGACCAGAATACTTCCCTGCATGACGAGCTGCGGTAAGTTCAAGGCTCGTCGGCTAATCATATGCCCCAATGCCGCCCCTAAATCAGAGACGATTCCGGTAAGGTGAGTAGTACGGATAACAGATCCACTGTAAGTGGCAATCATTGCATTCTGAAGGCCACAAGCAAATGACGCGAGAAATTCGCCGGTCATTTTGTGGTGATAGAAATAGTACGTAGCGGCAAACAGCACCACAGCTTCGATAAACAAAGCAGTGCCATAGCTGCGTCCCAGCCTGAGCGCTTCGTTATGAATAATCATTCCAGATGTTACGGCGCCTAGAAAGAAACAGCCAACAATACTCAAGAGATAAACCGTTGCGTGGTGGTTCTCAACCGTCAGTGCACTCATTGCTTGGGTAATAGTTCCGGTAACATGCGAAACGGCATTATTGGTGAACGTCAGCAAAGCCATAGCATTAAGTGCACCAGCACTAAATGCAAGCATAATAGCGCCCACCAAGATCCAGGACGGAATACGAGTAACCATAAGTTAAACCAAGCGAAGTAAGAAAAACTGAAGCGCGGAAGTGTAGCACAAAACAAGTGTTATAGCATGACATACGATAAGGTTTTTTCAAACACCTTGATTTCCGTATTCGCCCTTTGTTATAACCGACTCTCTGAACTGTTTTGGCAATTCCGCCTAACGTGAAACGAATGATCAGGAAAATATGACGTCTGAGCATCCACCGAAGAAACAAACAGCCAATAGAGAGCAGTCGGTACCAAAGCCTGCCGGACCTAAACCTGCTCAAAAGGTTGAAGACGTCTACGAGTATGCTATCTGGTGGCTAAACCAACGCAGTTATTCAGTCGCGAAGCTCAAGGAAAAGCTACCTCGAAAAACGGCGAATACCGAGTGGATAAATCAAGTCATCAACCGTTTGCTTGAGTTAGGTTACCTTTGCGATCAACGCTATGCCGAAACGTATGTCAATTCACGTTGCCGCTCTTATGGTCCCGCCAAGTTGGCTCAAAAGCTCAAACTACAGGGTGTCAGCCAAGCCGATATAGATAACGCCTTGCTGACCATCGATGAGTCTGAGCAAGATGAGTTGATAAATCGGGTCATCAACAAATATGCCGGTAAAAAGAGTGTCAAAGATATTAGCTTACGCTTGCGCCAAGAAGGAGTCAGTACTGCAAGAGGACAAGCAATACTGGCTCAATCACTTGATAGCGAGCATGAGGTGCAACTGGCAGAAAGGCTGATAAATAAACACCAAAATAAAATGGGAAGAACAGGCCTTATCCAAAAGCTGCGTAGTGAAGGGATCGGTCAAGAGTGCATCGAACAGCTGTTATTCAATGACGAAGTCGAAGAAGACGGTGTGAGTGACGATCAACGTAAAGCGTTGGAGTTTCTTAACAAAAAGTATAAATCCCCTATCACCGACTTCGCCGATAAGAAGAAAGCGACGGCATTCTTGGTACGAAAAGGATTTAGCTTTGCTGATGCCAATTATGCACTTGAGCATCATTTAGAGTAAATAATTAGGGGCGTAACCTACGCTAAGCGTTAATTTTCGCCCCTTCAACTGCAATTTACAGAGGTGTTTTTACTAAAGATAAAATAGCTGCTCTTGAGTGACACCATCTTCTCCGAAACTGATTAACCCAGCCCCCACAATGTCACCGAGCTGCCACTTATACCAAACTGGAAAATTAACTGGTCAGGTTGATCCACTCTCTTGAACACATTTTTGATACCCTTTGGGGACTCGTC
>NZ_JANEYT010000043.1 GCF_024357955.1 Photobacterium pectinilyticum | reverse complement strand
GTTCGTCAGATGGTCAACTAACCCCAGAAAGGCCCTTGGGGCTGAGCCGTCCCGAGGATGAATTGATCAACAACGCCCTTTACGTGGATCGACAATGGAATGCTGATATAAGTTATTAAGTGCAAACTTCGCGATATCTATGGCGTCACCATTACACGTATTTTGCGGATAACCAATAAATGCAGCATCAATACCGTGCTCATCAATACAAGCTAGATAATAACTCGCGTCAGTGCCGCTTTGAACTGTATCATTGGAGCCTTTAACAACCGTAAACTGATCTTCTGACAAATGATAAGTTGAGGTTTTCATCGTTTCCATTGCTTCAAACACTTCAGAATCAAGCAACTTATCGGCATGAATAAACATATGCTTACCAGCGTCTGCATTGTCTTTTGCATTTAAGCTCGAGCTCACTTCACGAAGGTAATTGCCTGAGCCTTTTTGCCACTCAGTTAAAATTTCATTACTACCACGCTCTAGCCCACTCAGCGCATTATCTAAGTGCTCCAAGGCATCTTCTTCAGATATCCAATCACTGATGTTAAGCGCTGTTTTAAGTGCATCTGCCGTATCAAGATCATGAAGCATAACATTCTGTAGTGCCGCAATCATATCTGCACTTGGCGATTTTAAGCTCTCTGGTAGAGTAATTACCGTGTTAGAGTCAGTTTCATCGGCAGTTTGTAAAATGCGCGCCAAATTCAATGCTTTTTGATAATTACCTGTCGCTTCAAACGGAGAAACAATAGCGCGAGAGCTTACTTGACCAATACGTAGCCCATTTTCACCCCCCAAATAGAAAGTAACGGTATCGTCTGCGTCAAACTCAAAAATACCATCTGCATCGGTGAATCCACTTTTGTCACTTGGTTGAGATTCGAAATATAGGCCTTCTACTGCCGCATCGATAAATTGACCTTGTGTTAACTCTGGTGACGGTGTTGGGCCCGGCTCATTAGAACCAGAATCACTTCCACAGCCCGTTAAAGCTAATGCAGAAAAAACTGTCGTCGCTAAAAGTGTTCTCTTGAACTTCATAATTTCCCTTTTTAGAATGGTTACTTTGTCAACAATATAATAAGAAGACTCTAGTTATTAAAAATATTACTTCAGATAATGAAGGGGAGATAAAAACACAAAGACAATATTTAATATATTTATAACAATCAATTATTAACCGTTAAACCCATTCATTTATGAGATGTATCTTGGATGTTTACAACATCCCGTCATTTTGTCACAAAATGACAGTGACAAAATGGAATCAAACATAAAGCATTGATTTACAGACCAAAAGTAAAGGATGGATAACATTATTTAAAATTAATGATAAATAAATGATGTAAAAAATAAACCCTATGCTAGGCATAGAGCTTATTATTTCGTTATGATTTAGGTTTAACTAAGCGAAGTGCGTTTCATCTGTTACTGGAGTTTAAAGTTGCCCACCATGCCATTCAGTTGGCTGTTCGTTACAGCGAGTTGCTCGCTACTTGCAACAGTATCTTCAGCGTTATTATTTAACTCGCGGATCATGTCATGAATTACAATCATGTTCTGATTCACCTCTTCAGTTACCACACTTTGTTCTTTAGCTGATTGAGCTATTTGAGCCATCAATTCGTTGATTTGATAAATAGATCCCGTCATGACATCCAATGAGCTCATCACATTTGCGGTATGTTCAACCGTTTGAGCACAACTCCCCTTGGTGGTATCCATAGATTGCACCACGGTAGATGTTGCCTTACGAAGATCAGATAACATCGCATCAATTTCCGAAGAACTTTGTTGGGTTCTTGCGGCTAACGCGCGGACTTCATCGGCAACAACCGCAAAGCCGCGGCCTTGCTCACCTGCTCTTGCAGCTTCAATCGCAGCATTTAAAGCCAATAAATTGGTTTGATCGGCAATTTCGCCAATCACATGCAGTACCCCATCTATTTTTTCGAAGTCATTGCTCATTGTTTGAATGGAAGAAGACATACCATCCACTTCTTCAGCCAGTGAATTAACACTGGATGAAGCCACACGAACAACTTCTTTTGATTTTTCTGCTTCAATATTGGTTTGCTGGGTAAACTCAGAAGCCTTAGCACCACTATGAGCGACAGAGTCGGCAGTCGCACTCATTTCGTTAATCGCAGTAACCACTTTTTCCGTTTCTTGGGTATGTTGGTTTAGTAGTAACTTATTTGACTCAGCTTTAGCTTTAAGCGCTACAACCTCCCTTTCTATCTCATTACTCGACTGTGCGACCTCTTTCATCATTCGTTGAAGGTTTTCAATAAAGCCATTAATACCCGACGCTATCTTGCCCAAATCATCGTTACTGTACACATCTAACCGCTGCGTCAAATCTGCATCGCCACGCGACAGGCCAACAATGATGCTTCTCAATGCACTAAGGTGCTTGAAAATGGTATTGATAAAAAGAATGCTCAAAGGGATTGAAATCAATGCCACCAGCACGAGCGCCATGGTGATACTACTACTCAATGCATTGGTATTTTGCTGAATGTAGCCCCGATCAATATAGCCGGTCAGGGTCCATTGACTATCACCAACATCAAACTGATTAGTATAAGGGATGAGATCACCATCAATCCGGTTACTGAACAACAAAGTACCTTTGTTATCCGTCAAATCAAAGTAGCTTCCTTCAACCGAAGACTGTGACAGTAACTGTTGAGTATTTCTTAAATCGAGATAAAAGATATCACCACCGTTACTGCTAGGAACAGTAATTGAGATTAAAGGAATATCATTTTGATAGAAAATATCACTAACTGTTGTACCGTTTGCTTTTTTTATCAACTCTATATACCGGCTTGCTTCTGTTTCATCATCAATACGACCTTTATCTGTGATAACAAAATCAGAAATAACCTTCGCAGCTGAGTAAAATCCAGCACGTTCCGTCACCTCTTGGACGCTTGTTATATCCAAACTGATATTTTCAGAAATCAAGACTTTATTTATAATGTCATCATACAGCTTATCTTTCACTAAGCTAATTTGAGCATTGATACTCTGGGCATCACTGTCAAAAATATAACGGCTAAGGTAATAATTGACGCTAAAGAATGAGGTGATCACCGTTGCTATTAAAATAGCTATCAAAGTGGTAATAATTTTAACTTTAAATGATAGTTTATTTGCCATATGTAATCCCTTTGTGGCAAGTGTTGGATACGAGAAATAACCCATAGACAAGTGTGTGAGAAACAGCATACATGGAGAACCAAAAAATAAATGTCAGCTTGATCGAGAAACAAAAAAAGGCCCGACATTCGGGCCAAAGGTTGGTAAGTGTATTCAATTTACATGGGTATAAAAGGACTATTTATTTTTTGAAGAATGCACGCTTAAGCGCCATTTCTAGGCCGCGTACTTCCGCTAGACCTTTCAAGCGGCCAATAGCCGAATAACCTGGATTTGTCTTTTTCTTGAGGTCATCCAGCATCTGATGGCCATGGTCTGGTCGCATCGGGATTAAACGAGTAATGCCAGCTTCATCACGACGTTGTTCTTCTTCCAAAATGGCCATTACGACATTGTACATGTCAACATCACCATCAAGGTGGGCCGCTTCATGGAAGCTCATTGGGTTATCTTCGCGCTGAGTAGAACGCAAATGAGTAAAGTAAATACGTTCGCCATGCTGCTTAATCATGTTAACCAAGTCATTGTCACCACGTACACCGTAAGAACCTGTACACATGGTAATACCATTCATCTTGCTTGGTACTTCTGTGGTTAGCCACTCAATGTCTTCAATAGTTGACACAATGCGAGGTAAACCAAGAATTGGGCGCGGTGGATCATCAGGGTGAACCGCCATCTTCAATCCGTTTGCATCACAGATAGGCATCAGCTCACTCAGGAAATGTTTCATATGCTGGCGCAACGTATCTTTATCTATGCCAGCATAGCGGTCTAGCTGAGCTTGAAATTCTTCTAGCGTGTAACCTTCTTCTGCACCTGGAAGGCCAGCAATAATATTTCCGGTTAACTTGGCAATATCAGTGTCAGACATATTATTAAAATAGTCTTGAGCTTGTGCTTGCTCTTCTGCTGAATAATCGTTTTGAGCACCTGGACGCTTGAGAATATGTAATTCAAACGCAGCAAAAGCAATTTGGTCAAAACGCAGTGCTTTAGAACCATCAGCCATTTCAAATTCTAAATCAGTACGAGTCCAATCTAGAACAGGCATAAAGTTATAACAAACCGTATCAATACCGCATTCAGCAAGATTGCGTAATGTTTGTTTGTAATTATCAATCCATTGTTGGTAGTTACCTGTTTGAGTTTTAATTTCTTCGTGTACAGGCACGCTTTCAACAACAGACCAAGTTAACCCTTTCGCTTCGATAATCTCTTTACGCTTAAGGATTTCTTCTTTTGTCCACACTTCACCATTTGGAATGTGGTGTAATGCGTTGACTATACCTGTTGCACCAGCCTGACGAATATCATCAAGAGAAACAGGATCATTAGGGCCATACCAGCGCCAGGTTTGTTCCATGACAATCACCTTTTTACAGACATACTTAACCCGCTTGAACATTTTCAATGTTAAGTATTTTTGACTTTAAAGTAACAGCTAAGAATTAACTGTCAGAAAATAGAGGCCAATATATATTGGCCTGCACCATTAATTATTATTGATGTTTATTCACCACCAAGGAGAACAACCGGATTCGAGCTAAATAAATAACCATCAAAATTCGGGTCATCAATATCAGAAAGTTCTAATAAGCGTTGCTTTACATTTTCAAGGTGTTGCCACATGGCATTCTTAGCCGCGATAGGATCTTTACGCTGCATGGCAGCCAGGATCTTAGCGTGATCTTCCAACCACTCTTCACGATAAGCCGTGTCATTGATATGAGTGTGAAGCTTTTTCCACATAGGGCTTTGCTCACGACGCTCCCAAGAATGCTTTAACATATCAACCAGCACTGAATTCTGAGTCGCTTCTGCGATACAAAGATGAAATTGCTCGTCACCTGTACAATTCACAGAACCACATGCGATTTCATTTCGTTCCAATTCAAGTGCAGTGCGCATTTTGACAATGTCACTTGGCGTCACTTGAATAGCGGCAAACTCAGCGATATTACTTTCCAGCAACTGCCGTGCTTGCAACATTTCAAATGGACCTGCATCATCACTGATCACATTCTCACGACTGCTAGAGTGATTAGGAATATTCAATACATATACTCCTGACCCTTTTTTAACCTCAACAAGATTTTCCAACTCGAGCATAATAATCGCTTCACGCACAACCGTACGGCTGACATTAAGCCTTTCTGCGATATCACGCTCTGGCGGTAGACGATCCCCAATTTGGTAGTGACCGTCTCTAAGCTCTTGTCTTAATACCAACCCTAACTCTTGATAAGGGCGTTTTGGTTCAAAAGGCATCATGATGATATTTTCACTATTTTCCATTGCACTATTACGCCATCATAATGACCAAATATAATTGGTCAACCTCTTTATCAAAAAGTATGGCAACACCTTGTTATTACATTTATTTTGTTTTCTTTTTCGTCTTATTGAACAGCTTGGATACGCCCAACAATTTCATTCAACTCAGGGTTTGATGATTCTAGCGCATCATACATTGGCTGTACTGCCTCGGCGAACGCGGCTTTATTAGGCTGAACAAAGGTTACGCCTAGTTTTTCAGCATTTGCACGCTCTTCCGCTTCAGACTCAGCCCAAAGCTTCTTCATAAGCTCCATCGAGTTGAATGACGCTGTTTTCAGCGCTTCACGGTGTTCTTCAGAAAGGCCATCGTACGCTTTAGTCGAAATAACCAATACATCCGGCACCATGGTGTGCTCGTCTAGGCTGAAGTACTTAGAAACTTCACCATGACGGCTCAGGCTAAATGATGGAATGTTATTTTCAGCGGCATCAACAACACCTTGCTGAAGGGCTGTATATAACTCACCGTATGCTAGTGGTGTTGGACTACCTCCCAATGCGTTAACCATGGCAATGGCAGAAGGGCTTGGTTGAACACGGATCTTCATGCCTTTCAGATCTTCAGGCGTATTAATTGGCTTAGACGTATAGAAGCTACGTGCACCGGCATCATAGTAAGTCACACCAATAAAGCCACTGTCACGTGAAGACGCTAGGATCTCTTCACCAACTTCACCTTCCTTAACATTGTAGTAGTGTGATTTATCACGGAAAAGGTATGGAAGGTTGAAGGCAGCATATGCAGGGGCGAAAGCTTCTAGCTCAGCTGCATTGGTTTTCACCATTTCTAATGCACCATTTTGCATTAGCTCCATCGACTCACGCTGGGTACCAAGCTGTGCATCTGGGTAGATACGGATACGCACTTCACCATCGGTAAGAGCACGCACTTCTTTTGCCATCGCGTCCATCGCTTGGTGTACTGCATGGTCACGTGGGTGGTTATGACTTAGTTTTAGTGTTGTTGCAGCGTATGCAGAAGCTGTTGCACCAAAAGTTAATGCTGCGCCGATTACTGCTGTTAACACATTCTTACGTGTCATCATTATTGTTATCTCCGTGAGATTGGTAATCCATTTATGTAGGGTATTTTTGCTTACGGAACCAATATTGTCGCCAAATTAGCAAATCGTCAAACCTAAAACCTTAATTGGTTGACCCGTATCACAATAAACACCCCGAAATTGGTCAACCAATACAAGTGTGATGCCCTTCACATGACTTTCTAGCGCCCTTCTTTATAATTCCAGTTAGAAATGACCGTGCCTTTACAAAGAAATCATTCATATTTTCTTACATTGGTTAACCAAACCACAAGGCACGTATCCCCATTGAAAGGAACTTAAGATGAATAAACTGGTTGGTTATATAAATAGAGGCTTGGCGATGTTCACTGTTTCGCTATCGTCTTTCTTGGTTTTCTGTGTAATTTGGCAGGTAATTTCACGCTACGTCATTGGTAAACCAAGCACTGTTACTGACGAACTAGCACGTTATTTATTTATGTGGGTGGCCTTAATTGGCGCAGCCTACACCACTGGCCAGAAACGCCATCTCGCTATCGATCTTCTCACAATGAAGCTGAGTGGTAAGCGAAAGTTAATCAACGAGATTGTTATCCAGCTTGCAATTGCCGCTTTTGCCTTCATCGTTTTGGTATACGGCGGTACAAACCTAGCGCTAAAAACACTGTCAACAGGACAGGTAACTCCAGCGCTAGGCCTAGAAATGGGTTACATCTATTTTTGCCTACCAATTAGTGGCGCGCTAATGATCTTCTACTCAGCTGTTTTCGGTTTTGAAAAACTTTCGCAATTGCTCTCTGGCGATATCCCAGCCGCTGAAGCCCAACAGAATTAATTAAATATATAAAGGATTACCACTATGGAATGGCAAGTCATTCTCACACTCTTTGGTAGCTTTGCAGTTCTCCTTACTTTGGGGATCCCTGTTTCTTTTGCTATCGGTTTATCGTCGCTAGCAACAATCATGATGAGCCTACCGCTAGAACCAGCCATCGCTGTCGTAGCACAGCGTATGGCTGCGGGCCTGGATAACTTTGCACTACTGGCTATCCCATTCTTCATTCTTGCCGGTAATATCATGAACCAAGGTGGTATTGCTATCCGTCTAATCAACTTCGCCAAAGTATTAGGTGGCCGACTGCCAGGCTCACTAGCGCACGTAAACGTGATGGCAAACATGATGTTTGGTTCGATTTCAGGTTCGGCTGTGGCCTCTGCAGCTGCTGTTGGTGGCACTATGTCACCACTACAAAAGCAGGATGGTTACGATGAACACTTCTCGGCGGCGGTTAACATTACCTCTTGCCCAACAGGCCTGTTGATCCCACCAAGTAATACACTAATCGTATTCTCATTGGTTTCTGGTGGTACTTCTATTGCGGCTCTATTCTTGGGTGGTTACATTCCAGGGATCATCATGGGTCTTAGCTTGATGTGTGTCGCAGGCTTTATTGCTAAACGCCGCGGCTACCCACTGGCACCCAAACCAACCTTTGCGCAAGTATGGGACACGCTACTGAAAGCTCTTCCTTCTTTGATGCTTATCGTTATCATTATGGGCGGTATTATTGGTGGTATCTTCACTGCAACAGAAGCGTCAGCCATTGCGGTTGTTTATACTTTCATACTCGCCGTGTTGATTTACCGTGAAGTAAAATTCAGCCAATTACCGAAAATTATTCTTGAATCAGCGGTAACAACTTCTATCGTGCTGCTATTGGTCGGCGCATCGATGGGAATGTCTTGGGCGATGGCCAATGCCGATATCCCTTATATGATTGCCGATGCCCTACTGGCAGTATCAGAAAACCCACTGGTTATCCTTTTGATCATCAACTTAATTCTATTGATTGTTGGTATCTTCATGGATATGACACCAGCGGTGCTTATCTTTACACCAATCTTCCTACCCATCGCCCTAGACCTAGGTATCGACCCGGTTCACTTCGGTATCATGATGACCTTCAACTTAGCGATTGGTATCTGTACACCGCCGGTAGGTAGTGCACTGTTTATTGGTTGTTCGGTGGCCAAAGTCTCCATCGATAAGATTATCAAGCCACTACTGCCATTTTATGCCGCGCTAATTGCCGCGCTACTGGCTGTAACCTTTATTCCTCAGCTAAGCCTGTTCCTACCTGGCCTAGTGCTAGGTTACTAATCAAGCATTTCTACTCCCCCAATTAAATATTCCGCCAGCAAGTCTGGCGGAACCAAGGACAAGACAATGGACAATATAGCTAACAACAACATAAACACGCATGTTATTCGCCCTAACTATGATCGCTCAACTCTTAAGAGCCGTATCGTTCACCTTGGCTTTGGTGCTTTCCACCGGGCCCACCAAGCATTGTTTACCAGCGAAATGCTAGAAAAAAACGGTAGCGACTGGGGTATTTGTGAAGTTAACCTTTTTGGTGGCGAAGAGTTAATTACTCAGCTTCGTGAACAAGAACATCTTTATACTGTGGCAGAAAAAGGGGCGAGTGAAACCGTTGTCAAAATGATCGGCTCGGTGACTGAGTCATTGCATCCAAGCTTTGATGGCCAGCGAGCTGTACTTGAAAAAATGGCAGAGGAGCAAGTTGCCATTGTTTCAATGACGATTACAGAAAAAGGCTACTGCGCCGATCCGGCAACCGGCCGCTTAGATAAAAACAATGGCCTGATCAAAGCCGACCTAGAGAATCCTCGCGAGCCTAAATCTGCAATTGGCTATATCGTTGAAGCACTGCGTATCCGCCGTGAACTTGGCCTTAAGCCATTTACCGTGATGTCTTGTGATAACGTACAAGAAAATGGCCATGTCGCCCGTGCTACCGTTTTGGATTTTGCTAACTTGATTGACCAAGAATTGGCAGGATGGATCGAAGCCAATGTCACCTTCCCATGTACTATGGTTGACCGCATCGTTCCGGCTGCAACACCAGAAACACTGGCCGAAATTACTGACCTCGTTGGCGTGGCAGATCCATGCGGTATTGCATGCGAACCGTTCCGCCAGTGGGTGATCGAAGATAACTTCGTGAATGGCCGCCCTGAGTGGAATATCGCTGGCGCAGAATTCGTTTCTGATGTTGTCCCGTTTGAAGAAATGAAACTGCGCATGCTGAACGGCAGCCACTCGTTTCTTGCTTACTTAGGCTACTTGGGCGGCTACCAACACATTTCAGACACCATGACCAACGAAAGCTACCGTAAAGCCGCTTTCGACATGATGATGAAAGCACAAGCGCCTACCCTAACCATGCCTGAGGGCACGGATCTTGAAGCTTACGCTAAGCTGCTTATCGAGCGTTTTACCAACCCAAGCTTGAAACACCAAACATGGCAAATCGCGATGGATGGTAGCCAGAAAATCCCTCAGCGTATGGGCGGTTCACTGCGCCATCACCTTGAACATGGGACTGATTACAAATGGTTAGCAATGGGGATTGCTGGCTGGATGACCTACATCAGTGGTGTGGATGAAAAAGCCAACCCAATTGATGTCCGCGACCCTATGGTTAACCAATTCAAAGCTATCTATCAAGAGCACGGAATGAATATCTCGGCTGTCAAAGCTATTTTAGGTATCGAAGCTATTTTCGGCACGGACTTAATTAAAAACACTGAATTTGTTGACGCTGTCACCAAGGCTTACCAACTGATCATTACCAAAGGCGCACGTGCCGCTGTTGCTTCCCTATAACCCTTTTTAATATTGGGCGATATGTTCGCCCAATGTTTTTCTGGAGCCCAAAATGAAAAACTTCCTTTGCGATGACTTCTTACTTTCCAATGAAATTGCGCGTGTGCTTTATCATGATTACGCCAAAGACATGCCAATTTATGACTACCACTGCCACCTAAACGCGCAGGAAGTGGCTGAAAACCGCCGCTTCGATAATATCGGCCAGATGTGGCTGGAAGGTGATCACTACAAATGGCGTGGTATGCGTGCAGCCGGTATCCCAGAAGCCTTAATTACAGGTAAAGAAACGTCGGACTTCGATAAGTACATGGCATGGGCTAAAACCGTTCCTCAAACATTGGGTAACCCGCTTTATCATTGGACCCACCTTGAACTTCGCCGCCCATTTGGTATTACCGGTAAACTGTTTGGCCCTGAGACAGCAGAAGGTATTTGGCACGAATGTAATGAAATGCTAGCTAGCCCAGAATTTTCAGCTCGCGGCATTATGAAGCAGATGAATGTGGTCATGGCGGGCACCACCGATGACCCAATTCACTCACTTGAACACCATAAAGCCATTGCTGCAGATGAAAGCTGTGACATCGAAGTCGCCCCAAGCTGGCGGCCAGATCGTGCATTCAAAATCGAACTAGATGGCTTTGCAGAATATATGCAGCTTTTAGGCGAAACCGCTGATATCGAAATTTCCTCTTTTGCTGACTTACTGACAGCCCTTGATCGCCGCCTAGATCACTTCGCCGCACACGGTTGTCGCGCAGCAGACCACGGCATCGAAATCGTACGCTACGGCAAAGTCCCGTCAGAATCTGCACTAAACACTATGATCACTCGCCGTCTGGCTGGCGAAGTACTTTCTGAAGAAGAAGTCGATCAATTCAGCACTGCGGTGCAAGTCTGGCTTGGCAAGCAATACGCTAAGCGTAGTTGGGTGATGCAGCTACACATTGGTGCCCAACGTAACAACAGCACCCGTATGTTTAACCTACTTGGCGCTGATGCCGGTTTTGATTCGATAGGTGACCGTCCGTTTGCTTTCCAGCTGGCCTCTCTTCTGGATGACATGGATTTCAGCAATGAGCTGCCAAAAACAATTATTTACTGCCTGAACCCGCGCGACAATGAAATGATGGCAACAATGATCGGTAACTTCCAAGGCGGTGGTATTGCCGGCAAAGTACAGTTCGGCTCTGGTTGGTGGTTCAACGACCAGAAAGACGGTATGCAACGCCAAATGGAGCAATTGTCGCAGCTTGGCCTACTAAGCCAGTTCGTCGGTATGCTGACCGACTCACGTAGCTTCCTTTCGTACACCCGCCATGAGTATTTCCGCCGTATTCTGTGCAACATGATTGGCCAATGGGTTGAGAATGGTGAGGTACCTAACGACATCAACATGCTCGGCAAGATGGTACAGGATATCTGCTTCGGCAACGCTAAGCGCTTCTTCACCCTTCCTGGTGAGCAAGCATAAAACGCATAGCCCTTATCGGCGACTCAATGGCCCCCCTTTGGCGATATGCAGCAGACATATGGTGGCGATTCACTCAATACCGCCGTCTATTTGGCTCATACAGCACACATTGAGTATGTATCAGCGCTGGATAACGACGCATTCAGCGAAGTCATGCTACAGCGCTGGCGACACGGAGGGGGAAAGACCAAGAATACTGAAGACTATTTTGCGATTGAGCGCATATTCGCTTGTGGCGGTACTTGGATGGCTGATAAGAAAATGATTAACGAAGGCCGCAGGGGCGAAATTGGTCGCCTTGCACAAGAAGCGGCTGATCTTGTAGCATAACCAATCACTTTAGATTGCCAAGGCTTCCTTAGGGAAGCCTTTCTTTTTCAAACGTTTCCGCTAAGGGTTGTACTCAATGAAAATAGCTTTTCTCTACACGTTAGATGCCAACAAAGCGCTGTTTCGTCCCTACATCGAACGATACCTGGCTAATAACACTGCCACTATCACCCATCATGTGAATGAACAATTGCTAAGTAAAGCGATGGAAGCTGGCTTGACCCATACAGTCACCAAGCTTGTCCAGCAAGCAATCAGAGACATTGAAGCTGAAGGTGCTGATATTATCATCTGTACCTGCTCAACCATCGGGGACGCCGCAGAGCAAACGCCCAATATCAATTCTCGGGTCATTCGTGTTGACCGCCCAATGGCAGAGCAAGCAGTATCTGCAAGAAAAGTCCATGTTCTTGCCGCACTTGAAAGCACCATAGAACCGACCTTAACTCTGCTAAAGCAATGTGGTCAGCAGCAAGGTACATCGCCTGATATCTCTTATGCCGTTATTCCAAACGCTTGGCCTCATTATGCTAATGGCGATGCCGATTCTTATGCCAAAGTCATCGCAAAATACGTGGAACGAGAAAGCAACAGATACGATAATATCGTACTCGCTCAAGCCTCAATGGCTCCAGCGATTGCCTATATCAACAAGCCACCAGCTCCAGTTCTGTCCAGCCCTGAACTGTGTTGCCAATATATATCCAGGTTGATCTAATCAAATTATTACTCGAGAGGTACGTTATGTTAGAACTTGATTTTGCCCAAAGCATCGGTCTTATTGCTTTTCTTGTCGGCGCTTCGGCTTTTTTACATCAAAATGGTAATCGGTTCCGCCTACACCTGACACTTTTCCAAGTCGTTTTATGTAGCCATTTCATTTTAATGGGGGCATTTACCGCTGCGTTTGGTTGTGGCATTAGTGCACTTAGGAGTTATGCATCAACCAAAACAAAATCCACTAGGGTCATGTGGTTTTTTATTAGCTTGCTATGGCTAATGGGGCTGCCTAGCTTACAACATAGTTATGAAATAATAACAATATTCGGGGCATCAGTAGCAACGTGGGCTCTATTCCAAGCCGAAGGCATTAAATTGCGCTTAATAATTTTATTTAACTCATTTTGCTGGTTAACGAATAATTTACTCTTAGGTTCAATTGGTGGAACATTAATGGAGTCAACATTTATCATCATAAATTTATATACTATATCAAGAATAAAGCTATCTAAAAGCGCTATATAATAAGTACACCAAGTAATGCTTGGCGTACTTATTGTGTAAATATAGTTAATCAAGATGGTTATTATCTTATGAATATTGTTGTTACATGCAGAGTGTTTATCTCAAAAAATAGGTAATAATATAAATATCGTCTGCTAGACAGTTTCTAAAGCAGACTTCAGTAGACCTCGATCATGTATCATTCCTGGAATGAAGGCTAGTTTATCTACAGACATCTTTCTTTTGTCTGCCAACTGTATGTGATTGACAGTCCACACGACACATCCATTGTCTAAATTAAACAAGCTACGCACTTGCGAATAAAGACAACCATCATCATATGCATCAGAAACAACCATTGCCCTTCCTTGCCAAGCCCCCATGACTTTCTCTTGCGAGACAGGTAATTTAAGGTACAACATCTCTGGGTCAACATCTTTAATCACTTTCATACAAAGTCGAGTCTCGTTATTATCAATCCTCTCGACCCACAACCGATGTGGTATAGAAGTATCTTCCCATTCCAACATATTCATGTAAGTATTCATTTTATACCTCAATAAGTTTATTCAACTATTTTATATCCATTTTTATAGCCGTTTACTTAACTCGTTCAGACTCTTAAATTTAAACAATATAGCGATGAAGTTGACTGGTTATATACCAGATAATAAATATTATATCTGTACGCAGAAACCTCGCCCCCCTGATTAATAGCTTAGTCATTATATACCACCCGAACCTATTGATTGACCAATCATTGTTAATTAGTAGAGCAAGATCAAAAAAAGAGCCGGATAAAAATCAGGCTCTTTTTTATTATCTTTCATTAATATTAAAACTTATTTATAGCTTAAGCCATGACCAAATTTATAAAGCGTATCACCATCTTTGTAACCCGGCGCATCTGAATGCTGGTCAATAATTGCTTGGGCGCTATTGGCAAGGGCAAATGGCAGTTTACCTTGTGGATTAAACTCACCGCTCACCACATCCATAACCGCACGGTCATCCGAGCCGAAAGTGGCAAGAATAGCACCCGCATTCTTCAGGCCACTTGCATCATCAAGTACATATGGCTGACGGAAATATACAGAAAGTACGGTATTTTCAGCACCAACTTCATCCATCACTTCTTGTATATCTTCAAGAGAAGGCGTAATCACCCAAGAGTTAGATTCTGCCATACCTGTGAAGTCTAGCACTGATAACTCGTCAAAATCCGCACCACCGAATGCCAATGCGCGATTATTCGGGATATCACCTGAGATAACTGCTGGAATATTATCAACACGTACTCGAATTAATGCATGATCGCTTTCAGTTGCATCGGCTACTTTATTTCCATCTTCATCATCGCCCACAGTGACGTCAAAGCCATACTCATCAGCAATTTCGCCATCTAAGCCCATGGTAAACAAACTAGACGCTTTAGGTAATGGTAATGTACCTCCTGCATTATCAAGCAGAGCGACAGCTTTACGTTGAGCTAGCTGTGCTTTTTCTTGGAAATCAGCATTACCAACAATCGCATTTGCTTTCTCTGCGTCAACATAAGCGTTTTCAAACAGCCCTAAGTCAAATTGTACTGTTAATAGACGCTTCACTGACTCGTCAATGCGCTCTTCAGAGACCAAGCCCTGCTCTACAACTGAGCGAATTTCATCATTTCGGTTAAAGCCAGAGAACACATCCGTACCAGCCTCAATGGCAATCACAAATTGTTCAGTCTTATCTTTATCTTGTAGGCCCCACGCGCGGTTGTTGTGCATCATTTCGTAATCAGTATGTACATCATTCTGATCATTGATGATGCCGGTATCAGAGTTGATCACTCCGCTAAATCCAAGCTCTTTACGTAAAAGCCCGTCCAAAATACCTTTAGAGAAAGCAACACCAACATTTCCAGCTGGTGTGCCTACACTTGTAGAGTAATCATTGTTTGGTACACGCACGGTGTCTTTTACGCGGTCATGTAAGAGATCACCAAGAGGTACACCCCCCGCATCTAAGTTCGTTTCATCAGGGTTGTTAATTGACCACTCACCACCACCAACAATACCGTAGTAAGGCATCATCGCTGCGACGCCGGCATTAATTGCTGCTTTAAAAGGCTTAACGTGATAATCAAAATTTCCTGCAGGATAGCTCTGGTGCTGACCCGCTATGTAGTGAGGGTCTGAGCCAAGGAATTGTGGACCGCCACCTGGGAAGTGCTTCATTGTCAGGACGATACTGTCCGAGGAAACGTCTTTACCTTGTAGGTTTCCGACCAAAGTAGTCATAATATCGGATGCTAAATCTGCATCTTCGGTAAAGGTTTCATGTACACGGTACCAACGTGGCTCAGTCGCCAAATCAGCCATATAACCGTACATGCCGCGCAAACCAATTGCATTCCACTCAGCACGCATGACTTCACCAAACTCAGCAATCAGCTCCATATCTCCCGTTGCCGCAAGCCCGCCCTCTTTTGGCCACGCAGAGAAAGCACCAGAGTCTACGTTAATACCCGCTTTGGCATTTGGATCTATGTGGTTACGAGCATTTGATTTGAATAGTGCCGGGATCCCCAAACGCGTACGCTCAGTCATCTCTTGCATGGTATTCATATACTGAGCCGCTTCCATTGGACTAATTACATAATTCGGGCCGCCTGGACCACCTGCAGCGCCTCCATCTTGTCGCTCTTCATCTGTCAGCGCATCAATTTCTTCTTGAGTCAGGATATTATTTCGGAAGATAAAGCGGTTCATCTTCTGGCGGTTCACAAAGTCTTGGTGCTGACTACCGATATATCCGTAGGCCTCAGCATTCAACGTATCAATCAGCATCATGCCGACTTTTTCTTCAAGCGTCATGCGGCTGACCAAATCAGCAGCACGCTCCTCTGAGGTTAATCGCCAATCTTCATAAGGTGCGAGTTCACCATCTCCGTTAGCATCACGGAATTGGTAACCATCAATATCGAGTAGATCATGAACACGTGATTGGACAACCGGTTGGATAAGATCATCTTTGCCATCATTGGAGCTTGAAGAAGAATTACAACCAGCAAGAATGAGGGCCACTGCGACAGGCGCTAGAGTAAATAGTTTATTTTTCATTATTAGCCTTTATATTTTTTGAATACTGGAAACATGAGAAATACTACTCTTTGCCACCCATTGGTTAACCAATTTATATCAGCAAATCGATCTAGATCAACCAGTTTATAATTTTGGTTTACCTCGATCACGATATGGTATTTACAAATAGAATCACTTACTTTATTTGCTGCGAAGTCACAGAATCGACACGATAAAACTGATATTGCAGCGGGAATTTTTTGAAGTAATATCAATGTAGTAAATAATATTTACAGAGGGAACATAGAGGTTTCGTGATTACAGTCAAACCAGCTCAAGGCAAACATCAACTCGTTATTAGCCAGCTTCATGCTACAAGTTGGCAGTCTGTCTATGCCGGGTTGTTGGACGAAAAATACCTTTCTGAAGACGTTTTCTAAGAACGTGGCACTATTTGGGATCAACGGTTCAGCCAACCGAGTGAAAACCAGCGAATCTATGTCGCTGTAGAGAATGAAAACCTACTTGGCTTTATCTGTATTTACCTAGATCAGGATAGTGAATTGGGCACATTAATTGAAAACCTTCACGTCGACAAAGAGATGAAAGGGAAAGGTATTGGAAAGGCTTTGCTGAAGCATGCCACCCGTATTATGCAGGAAGAAGCAAGCCATTCTGGCGCTTACCTTGAAGTATTGAAACAAAATATCAGTGCCAAACACTTTTATGACTACATGGGTGGCAAACCTATTCTATGTCAACAATGGCAAGCGCCAGAAGGCAGTCTTGTTGATGAGCTAGTCTATGGTTGGACATCAACAGCGCTTATTTTAGAACGCTAGTTGACGTATCAACGTTCAACTCGGATGAACAGCAGGTCACAAGGCATTTTTCTTAGTAGCGGCTCACTACTGGACATTGTCAATTGATGGAACCAGCTTGATTCATGGTGGCCAAACACCAAAAGATCAACTTCAAACTCCTCTATGGCTTTGATGATTTGATCTTCTACATACCCGGCATAGAAAATATGTTTAAAAATTGGATAATCTGCTTCCTTCAACAATACCGCCATGTCTTGGACAGACTGACTATGCACAGACTCGTCATACTCTGCCGGATTAAACTCTCTGACCCCTTCATATAATTCCGTAAAGTCAGGGTCTATGTGAATAACGCTCAACAAAGCTTGATGAGCTTTTGCTTGCTCAGCAGCTTTCATCACCAAGTATTTGGCATTCGCATCAAAGTTAACAGCTAATAAAACATGTTTATATTTCATTTGCTATCCCCTCGGGAGAACAGGTTGTAAGAACACTAAGAGTGTAGCTTATACAAAATTGAAGAAGACTTGCGCATCTAAGAATCGGGACGACCATGAGCCGCTATACTGTTATCCAGATGCCTGATGTATCACTGATTTCACCCTATCAGGCCAAGTACCGAGCGAATATGTTCATTTGGTTGAGTTTCTCTTCAAGGTTACTGTATGTATCAAGAGTCCTTCATCGATTCTCTGTCAATTTTTATCATCCTAGGGCTGATTTTTGGAGCCATTGCTCTGATGTTTGAGTTCGGATATCGCTTAGCTCTTCGCTTTCCATCCAACGAGTTCAGCCAATCTATTAGCCCAATGGCCACAGGGTTAGCCAGCCTACTCGCCTTCATTCTCGCCATCACTTTTAGTATGGCGGCGGCAAAATCAGGAGAACGAAAGCAACTGGTGCTGACTGAAGCCAATACGGTGGGCACTACCATCCTTCGTACCGGTCTACTGGCTGAACCTTATCGTTCTCGCAGCCGAGAGTTACTGCGTGAATATGTCACATTACGCGTCGTCGATTATAAAGAGGACCCAAAGCGGGTCATCAATAACATCATCAAAGAAAGCGAAGCTTTACAACTCAAATTATGGAACCAAGCCATTGACTCACATGGCAGCACTTCACCGGAGTTACTGTTGCTGTATATCAATTCACTCAATGAGGTGATTGATATCCACACCGATAGGGTGAATAAAGGAATGAGAGGAAGGATTCCCATTAGTATCTGGTTTACGCTGGGGCTACTGACATTCTTGACCATTGCGTTGAACGGTGTTCAAGTTGGTGCGCAAAACAAAGGAAGAGCGCTGGTTGCGGCCCTCCCCTTTGCTCTAGCGTTTTCCTTGGTGTTAACTTTAATCGTCGAGCTCGACAGGCCCATAAGAAGTATCATCGAGATTAGCCAACAACCCCTTGTGGATCTTCGTAACAGTTTGGACAAAGTGCTATATACCGATGATGTGGGACAACTAAAAATCAGTGAATAGGGGGGTATTAAGCCGTTACTTTTGATTGATAAAGAGCAAGTTGTTCTGCAGGCTCACGTTGCTGGCAAGTGGCGCAATTTTTCTTGCCATCCAACTTATATTTCAGGCAGCAGGTTTCGCGACGAATATAGTAGATACCCACTTTTCCCTCGCTGGCTGCTTTCACGCTATTTAAATCGGCAAACTCAGGTAATATCCCTGCTAACCACGCATCTGCTTTTGGCTGTACAGACTCAATTAGCGCTCTATCAAAACCATGTTGAGTCAGCTTTTGGAAAACTAATCCCAACGCATAACCTATCGCCCCCCAAAACTGTGGGGTATTAACTTTTTGCGCTTTAAATTGAGGCGCAAGAACGCGACCGAGCTCTCGCAGAAAATGAGCTAGCTTCTCATCAAGTGCTTGCTCTGATTCAACGACTCGTGCCTGTTGGCTATGTGCTAGGGGATCATCGTCAAGGCAGTAAAAAGAACTACCTTTGGCAATACCAACTCGTTTTAACTTTCCATTCATCGCCACATCAAGGCTGATTTGCTCAAAGGTTAGCATGGGAACGCGATTAAACTTGAGCCTTAGGGCGGCCAAGCCTGAACACAGATGTGCAGTGAAGCTTTTCAACCACAAAGATGCACCTACAGCTTGTCGCGTATCGACATCTTGGCTGAATATCTGAATAGTTGTATCAATGTGTCTGTCTATCCATTCAGATAATGGCTGACCCACATCACCATATTGGAGTCGGAAGAAAGACTCACGCTGGAATAGCCAATCTAATTGAGATTCAAGGGTTGGTTGTGTCGGCTCTGCGAGCCAGAAAGGAGCCAATTGAGCTGATAAAGTCATCTTTAAGTCTACTTCGAGAACAACGTAGGCCGGTGAAAATATAATCAACCTAAAGCCTGTAAATTTATATTGGGATCGATTCTATCTTAACGGCATATAGGTTCAAGATGCTCATTCCCGTAAATAAATTGTTAATTTATGCCTTGACAGCATAGGAACCAGGGAGCATAAAGGTGACAGGGATCACGAAACTCCGGGTTTCATCAAACCGTAATACTGTAAAGCTTTAATTGGCAGACAGTTTTGTATATATTCACCTGCAACATCAGCACATTTTTGGGACGGATGTCACAATATAGTGCTAATAATATCAAAAAATAATAGCAACGTTAGTTAAACGTGCACGGATCGCATAGGAACATTACTATGAGTAAGGATGCCAAATTGGTTAGGCAAAAACTGAAATCAGAAACACAATCTGCGCTAACTAAAGCGCGGATGGCGTTTTTAAAGGACTATCAAAAAGCCACTTAATGTGGCTTTTTTAATTCCCCATTGGTACAGCCATGCCACCCAGCACGACTTGTTTCATGTTCAGTGAAGTATTAGGCGTTGCGTGTGGCGCCATCATTGCATCATATCCATCAATGCTGTTTTGCGGCAATACAGGTTCAACTGGGTAAGATACCTTACTTTCGTTTTCCAGTGTCTCTTCAGGTGTGTTATCAAAGTGACTACTCACTTGATACGTTGGCACGTTGACGTAATCAGCCGTGTCATCATCAAAGATAGAAAGTTTATCAAGCGCAAGGGCGACAAGCGCAAACCCGATAATAATATAGTTGAAAGGCATAGCATCCTCCTTTTCGCAATGCACCGGTTCTATTGATAGTCCACAATCCAAACTTGATCAAGATCAAAAAACATCAAACCGTTAGGACTTTAACTTTCTAGCGTAAATAGGATGCTAGCCTCAGAGATCTTATTAACCCAGTGCCTTTTCTATCTCGCTGAGACTAGATGGGTCATCAATCGTAGACGGCACCACATACTGCTCACCATCCGCAATTTGTCTTATAACTCGACGTAAGATCTTACCCGAACGCGTTTTGGGCAACCTGTCGACCACCAGCGCACGGTTAAAACAAGCAACCGCACCTATCTCATGCCGCACCTTTTGCAACAGCTCCTTTTCGATGACTCCGTCAGCAGAATAATAGCCGTCTTTCAACACCACCAGCCCCAAAGGTAACTGGCCTTTTAGCTCATCGTGAATACCGATGACTGCACACTCCGCAACCGCTTCATGGCCGCCGACGACCTCTTCCATTTCACCGGTTGATAATCGATGACCAGCAACGTTAATGACATCATCTATGCGCCCCATAACGAATAAATAGCCGTCTTCATCAATGTAGCCACCATCCCCAGACACATAATAACCAGGGAACTGGCTCAAATAACCCGATTGAAATCTGTCGTGGTTGCGCCAAACCGTCGGTAAACAACCCGGTGGTAATGGTCTTTTAATTGCGATGAATCCTTGCTGGTTGGCTGATTTTTCTTCGCCTAACTCATCCAGTACGACCACGCCATAGCCAGGGACAGGCATAGTCGCGGAGCCTGGTTTGATAGCAAAACTCTCAAGACCGACCGGATTGCTGGCAATCGCCCAACCCGTTTCCGTTTGCCACCAATGGTCAATAACCGGCCGGCCCGTTTTCTCTTGCACCCATTCAAGAGTTGGCGGATCTAACCGCTCGCCAGCCATATATATCGCTTTCAAACTCGTCATCGGATAGTCAACCAACAAGTTTCCATTCGGGTCTTCTTTTTTAATCGCTCGAAAGGCTGTCGGCGCGGAGAACAATACATTTACGCCATAATCATTACAGACTCGCCAAAATGCACCAGGATCCGGTGTTTTAACCGGTTTACCTTCAAACATTATGGTTGTGCAGCCGTGAATTAACGGGGCGTATACAATGTAAGAGTGACCGACGACCCACCCTACATCTGAAGCCGCCCAAAACACATCTCCCGGATCGACAGCGTAAATGGTCTCCATGCTGTATTTCATCGCAACGGCATGGCCGCCATTGTCCCTCACTACACCTTTGGGCTTACCTGTCGTCCCTGAGGTATACAAAATATAAAGCGGGTCGGTCGCCTTGACTGGCACACAAGGGTGCATTTCGGCTTTTTGCTTCAACGCTTGCCAGTCACAGTCCCTCGCTTCAGATAAATCAGCGCGGCATGCATTACGCTGAAAAACAACCACATGTTCAGGCTTCCAACGGCTATCCATAATGGCTTTATCAACCAATGGCTTGTAGGGGATGACCTTGCTGACTTCAATACCACAACTCGCGGTAAGAATAACTGTAGGCTCTGCATCTTCAATCCTGACTGCCAGCTCATTGGGGGCAAAACCACCAAACACGACAGAGTGAATTGCACCAAGACGCGCACAGGCCAGCATTGCCATCGCTGCTTCCGGGATCATCGGCATGTAAATCACGACGCGATCACCTTTCGACACCCCCAATTCCGCCAACATACCCGCCGTTTTGGCAACTTGATCCCTTAACACTTGGTAGCTGTACTGTACTTTGGTGCCCGTTACGGGGGAGTCATAGATCAAGGCTGTTTGATCGCCCCTGCCCGCTTCGACATGCTGGTCCAACGCCAAGTAGCAGGTATTTAACTCGCCGTCGGCAAACCAGCGTTCAATGCCGTTTTCATCGTTACTTAATATGGTTTGTGGAGATCGGTACCACGGAAGTTTCAGAGCTTGCGCCCGCCAAAACTCTTGCGGTGCCGTTTGTGCCAACTGGTATTCTTTCTGGTATGCAGACATAGTGCTTCCTCAAGTTTACCCAGTGACTTCATGTGGTCGTTCATCACGAAGATACAGTTCACTTTGAACCTGCATTTCACCTTGAAGTCATTGGGTATAAATCCTGGTATCGCTAATAAAAAGGCGTGTTATATCAACCTGGATAAGTAGTTGATCAAGTATTTATGTAGGTTGGTATTATTTAGGCTGACTTAAATGCTATTTGTCGAAAACTGCCGTGGGGACGCGGACAAAGCCCTCCATCAAAATGCGCGCACTGCGACTCATAATGACTTTCTCGACACTCCATCCCTGTTCCGACAATTTGGCCTGTGCACCTACCTTCAATGTTCCGGACGGATGACCGAACGTCACCGACTCTCTCTCTCCACCGCCTGCGGCCAAGTTCACCAACGTGCCCGGTACACAGGCAGCAGAAGCAATAGCGACGGCTGCTGTTCCCATCATGGCATGGTGAAGTTTGCCCATCGACAACGCACGTACCAATACATCAACATCACACCCAGCCACTTCTTTACCGCTCGATGACAGATATGTTTGAGGCTTGGAGACAAAAGCGACTTTCGGCGTATGCTGGCGGGTCTCAGCTTCTTCTAGACAAGTAATTAGCCCCATCTTCAATGCCCCATAAGCTCGGATGCGCTCGAACGTCGCCAATGCTTTTTCATCATTGTTGATGTCATTCTGCAGTTCGGTACCGATATAGCCCAGTGACTCAGCATGGATAAAAATTGTTGGGATCCCGGCATTGATCAAAGTGGCATTGAACGTACCAACATCCGGTACTTCCAGATCATCGACCAGATAGCCCGTGGGAAACATTGAGCCACTACTATCCGCCGGATCCATGAAGTCCACCTGTATTTCAGCCGCAGGGAAGGTCACACCGTCAAGCACGAATTCACCCGTTTCCTGTACAAATCCATTCACAACAGGTACGTGTATCACGATAGTTTTCTCAATATTGGCCTGCCAAACACGAACTGCAACGACACCGTTGTCAGGAATACGTTCTTTGGCAATCAAACCGGCATGAATAGCAAAAGGTCCTACCGCCGCAGATAAATTGCCACAGTTCCCGCTCCAATCGACAAAAGGTTTATCAATCGAGACCTGGCCAAACAGATAATCGACATCGTGATCCGCTTTGCTGCTTTTCGATACAATGACGGTTTTGCTGGTGCTCGACGTGGCCCCGCCCATACCATCAATTTGTTTGGCATAAGGATCCGGACTACCGATAACCCGCAACAGTAATTGATCTCTGGCTTCGCCTGCCACTTGAGCGTCAGGTGGCAAATCGGCCAAATTAAAGAACACCCCTTTGCTAGTGCCACCACGCATATAAGTGGCCGGAATTTTCATTTGTGACTGTAATTGGGCTTGGTATGAGGCGTTTGATTTTGTCATGGTCCTCTCCCTATTGAGCCAAGAAGTCTTGAGCAAAACGTTGTAATACACCACCAGCCTGATAAACCGACACTTCGTCAGCCGTATCAAGACGGCAGGTTACCGGTACATCAACTTTTTCACCGTTAGCACGAGTCACGACCAAGGCTAAATCTGCACCTGGCTGGATCTCTCCGACAACGTCGTACAACTCCGTTCCATCAAGCTCTAAAGTATTGCGGTCAACACCTGGCTTAAACTGCAACGGCAACACCCCCATACCCACTAGGTTTGTGCGGTGGATACGCTCAAACCCTTCGGCCACAATGGCTTCGACACCAGCAAGACGCACCCCTTTTGCCGCCCAGTCACGAGACGATCCCTGACCATAGTCTGCGCCGGCCACCACAATCAAAGGCTGCTTGCGGTTCATATAGGTTTCAATCGCTTCCCACATGCGAGTCACCTTGCCTTCCGGCTCGATCCGAGCCAAAGAGCCCTGCACCACCTCGCCATTTTCTTTAACCATTTCATTAAACAATTTCGGGTTGGCGAACGTCGCTCGCTGAGCGGTTAAGTGATCCCCACGATGTGTCGCATAAGAGTTAAAATCCTCTTCCGGCACGTCCATCTTGGCGAGGTATTCACCCGCGGCACTTGAGGCCAGAATGGCATTAGATGGAGATAAGTGGTCGGTGGTAATATTATCGCCCAATACCGCCAGCGGACGCATACCCGACAAGGTGCGCTCACCGGCCAACGCCCCTTCCCAGTATGGCGGTCGACGAATGTAGGTACTCATAGGACGCCAGTCATACAGGGGGTTGCTATTACGTTGTTCATCATGCAGTTTGAACATCTGGATGTAGACTTGATTGAACTGCTCTGGCTTAACATGCTGGCCGACAACCGCATCGATCTCCTCATCACTCGGCCACAAGTCATTGAGATAAATTGGATTGCCTTTACTATCAATACCTAGAGTGTCACGTTCGATATCAAATCGAATCGTGCCCGCTAGCGCATAGGCAACCACTAGAGGCGGTGATGCCAAAAACGCTTGCTTGGCATATGGATGAATACGACCATCAAAGTTTCTGTTACCCGACAGAACAGCCGTTGAGTAGAGATCACGGTCAATGATCTCCTGCTGGATATCAGGATCAAGCACACCACTCATGCCGTTACAGGTGGTGCAGGCGTAACCGACAATACCAAAGCCCAGCTTTTCCATTTCAGTCAGCAAGCCGGCTTCTTCCAAGTACAACTTGGCCACTTTAGAACCCGGCGCAAAGGAAGACTTCACCCAGGGTTTACGAACTAAACCCAACTCATTGGCTTTCTTGGCTAACAGTCCGGCTGCGACAACGTTACGTGGGTTACTGGTGTTGGTACAAGATGTAATAGCCGCGATAATAACCGCGCCATCCGGCAGCTCGCCAGCCTTCTCTTCCCACTGACCAGATATCCCACGTGAGGCAAGTTCGGATGTTGGTAAGCGACGGTGAGGGTTAGAGGGTCCAGCCATATTGCGTGACACTGAGGATAAATCGAATTCAAGTACACGTTCGTAGACGGCGCTATCGAGCGAGTCGGCCCATAAACCGGTTTGCTTGGCGTACTGCTCCACCAGTGCAACTTGCTGTTCGTCACGGCCGGTGAGCTTGAGGTAATTAATGGTCTGCTCATCGATATAGAACATCCCCGCCGTTGCGCCATATTCTGGCGTCATATTTGAGATAGTTGCCCTATCGCCAATGGTGAGATCACGTGCCCCTTCGCCAAAAAATTCTAAGTAGCATGAAACAACACGCTCATTGCGAAGGAACTCGGTAATCGCCAACACGATATCTGTTGCGGTAATACCCGGTTGGCGTTTACCGGTCAGGTTAACACCGACAATATCCGGCAAGCGCATCATAGAAGGACGCCCCAGCATGACAGTCTCTGCCTCAAGCCCGCCGACACCAATGGCAATTACCCCCAAGGAATCGACATGCGGTGTATGGCTGTCGGTGCCGACACACGTATCCGGGTAAGCTATGCCATTCTTGGCCTGCACCACGGGCGACATTTTCTCCAGGTTGATCTGATGCATGATGCCGTTACCCGCGGGGATCACGCTAACGTTCTCAAAGGCAGTTTTACACCACTCGATAAAATGGAAGCGATCTTCGTTACGGCGCTCTTCGATTGCACGGTTCTTATCAAATGCCTCAGGATCAAAGCCTGCATGTTCAACCGCCAGAGAATGGTCGACAATCAATTGCGTTTCCACCACAGGGTTCACTTTTGCCGGGTCGCCACCTTGCAGCGCAATCGCATCCCGCAGCCCCGCCAAGTCGACTAAAGCTGTTTGCCCTAAAATATCATGGCAAACCACTCGTGCTGGATACCACGGGAAATCAAGATCGCGCTTACGCTCGATGATTTGTTTCAAGCAATCTGTCAGCGAATCAGGCTCACAACGTCTGACCAATTGCTCAGCCAATACGCGTGACGTGTAAGGGAGGGTTTCATAAGCACCGGGCGATATATCATTGACGGCTTCTTGGGTATCGAAGAAATCAAGCCCGCTGCCAACAAGAGGCTTACGGTATTTGGTATTCATAGTCATAATCTACATCCGTGAATGTTCTGCTCGCAGACCTTGAGATGTCGAAGACATTAATTTATCCCAAGGTCTGAATTAAGCGTTAACTGCGCGCTTCAATCGGCAGCCAATCCTGATGCTCCGGTCCTTCGTAATCCGCACTCGGTCGTATAATTCGGTTATTGGCGCGCTGCTCGTATACGTGGGCCGCCCAGCCAGTTACTCGGCTCATAACGAAAATAGGGGTAAACAGCTTGGTCGGTATCCCCATAAAGTGATAAGCCGAGGCATGGAAAAAGTCTGCATTACAAAATAGTCCTTTCTCCCGCTTCATCACCTGTTCAACACGTTCAGACACCGCATACAAATGGGTGTCACCAACATCAGTAGACAGTTTTTCCGACCATGCTTTAATTAAAGCATTGCGGGGATCAGACTCACGATAAATCGCGTGGCCAAAGCCCATTATTTTGTCTTTGTTGGCTAGCATCTCCATGATTCCAGCTTCGGCTTCATCAGGTGTCTGCCATTTCTCAATCATTGCCATTGCCGCCTCGTTGGCACCACCATGTAGGGGGCCACGCAAGCTACCGATAGCAGCCGTTATACAGGAGTGAAGATCAGATAATGTTGAGGCACAAACTCGGGCGGTAAATGTAGAGGCATTGAATTCATGCTCGGCATACAGCACCAACGAGCAATGCATAACTTGCTTATGCAGCTCGGACGGGGACTTGTCTGTTAGCATTTCGAGGAAATAGCCCCCAATGCTATCTTCGTTACTCTTGGCGGTATCAATACGTACACCGTCATGGCTGTAGCGATACCAGTAACAGATAATTGCCGGAAGTATCGCCAGCAGCTTGTCTGTTTTTTCATCCTGCTGAGAAAAATCTCGCTCCTGATCAATATTACCGAGCATAGAGCAACCGGTGCGCATGACATCCATAGGATGGGCATCGGCAGGGATTGTTTCTAATACCAATTTTAATGCTTCAGGTAATCCTCTGAAATCCATTAACGCTTGTTTATATTGTTGTAATTCTTGTTTATTCGGAAGTTGGCCTTTTAATAATAAATAAGCAACTTCTTCAAACTCAGCATTATTGGCTAAATCGGTAATGTCATAGCCGCGATAAGTAAGCCCCGTCCCCGATTGACCTACCGTGCATAGCGCCGTGACACCCGCACTTTGCCCTCGCAACCCTGCTCCACCAATGGCGCTATCTTTAGATTCTTTTCCGTCCTTCTTTACATCAGCTACGGCTATAGCAGTCATAGCAGACTCCTTCTTTAGTTAAGTTCACGTATTGAATAATTTGAGTGTGCTCTTTTTAGGTAATTCTTTATTTCCATTCTTTTTATAGATAAAGAGGCACCCAGAGCATATTCCACCCTGTCTTTATATTTATTATTAGTTTTAGCTTAAATTCGTTATTAAGGCTGCTTGAATAATTTGTCTAAGGTTTGTTCGTAGTCGTGATAACCCAAATATTGATAAAGCTCTTCACGGGTTTGCATTTGATCAACGACATTACGCTGGTGACCATCTTTTAATAAATGTTGGTAAACATTCAGCGCTGCTAGGTTCATCGCCCGAAATGCAGACAGTGGATAGAGCACCATATCAACACCGCACTCGGCAAGTTCATCGGCGCTAAACAAAGGCGTTTGACCGAACTCGGTTATGTTAGCCAAGATGGGGACGTCTACTGCGTCTGAAAACTGTTGGTATTGCTCTAGTGTGTTTATTGCTTCCGGGAAAATCATATCTGCCCCAGCTTCAACACAGGCTTGAGCTCGCTCTATCGCTGATTCCATCCCCTCGACAGCCAGTGCATCGGTTCGCGCCATAATCACAAAATCATTATCAACCCTGGCATCGACGGCCGCCTTAATCCTATCAACCATTTCCTGCTGGCTAACAATGGCTTTGTTAGGGCGATGTCCGCAGCGCTTCTGTGCAACCTGATCTTCCATATGGACAGCAGCGGCCCCACTACGCTCCATTTCTTTAATGGTTCTCGCAATATTAAATGCACCGCCAAATCCAGTATCAATATCAACCATTAAAGGTAGATTCGTACAAGCGGTGATACGACGGACATCTTCCACCACATCGTTCAAGGTAGTGATACCTAAATCTGGCAAGCCGTATGACGCATTAGCTATCCCGCCGCCAGAAAGATATATCGCCTGGTGACCCACTTGCTCTGCCATCATCGCGCAATACGGATTGACCGTACCGACAATCTGTAACGGATTATTGTTGGCAACCGCTTGGCGGAAGCGTTTCCCTGGACTCATGAGACTTTCTCCTTATCCTGCTTCAATTTCTGTTCAATTAATAGACGGCTTCGCATAATGTGGCGCCGCATCAACATTTCTGCCAACTCCGCATCACGCTCTTTCAACGCGCCAAGAAGATGGAAGTGTTCTTTTAGGGCTTGCTCTGGACGAGAATGAGAACGCTGCGACTGGTATCGGTACATTCGCAACAAGTGATAAAGCTCATCACAAAGCAAACTGATCAGCTTGGTGTTTCGACTGGCTTTGATGACCCTATAGTGAAAATCAAAATCCCCCTGCTGATGAAAATACGATGCACCTTCAACTTGCTCTATATGTTGATGATGGGCATCGAGCAACTCTTCTAATCCGATAAGTTCTTCGTCTGTAATGTATTCGCAGGCAAGCCTTGCTGCCATACCTTCAAGAGCTTCGCGCACCGAATAGATCTCAATGAGCTTTTCTTGGCTTAAGGCAACTACCCGTGCACCGACATGTGGAATACGTTCAACCAATCCCATTGACTCTAAGCGCATCATTGCTTCACGAAGCGGCCCTCGGCTTACGCCATAATGCTTAGCCAACTCTGGCTCTGAAATCTTGCTGCCTGCCGGATAACTACCGCTCACAATCTGATCAATCAACTGCTCAGTCAGGTTTTCTGACTTAGTGCCTTCTTTTTCACTGTGACTGTCGACACTTTTCAATTTCAAATCTTGTTTACTCATCTTGATTGTCAACAACTTATTAACTTTTGAACAAATTTAGCGCTAAAAATCCGCACTTACAAGTTAATTGTTAACAAAATGTATTAGACCTTAGTATGGATTGTCGACAATCTAGGAAAAAAGACGATGGGCGATGGGCGATGGGCGATGGGCGATGGGCGATGGGCGATGGGCGATGGGTAGAATGTAAAACAGAGTTGCCTGCTGCAACCCTGTTTCTTGTTTTCTCATTGTGAGACTAGGCGGTGGCCATATTGTCGGTTGATACCGGCTTTGGTTTACGCTGGGCCAGAATGACCCCTGAAAGCACCATACCTCCACCAATATAGTGGTAAACCGCTAGCTGCTCGCCCAATGTGACACTGGCAATAATAGCTGTAAGGACTGGCATCAGGTTCATGAACATGGCTGTCCGATCAGCACCTAATATTTCGATACCTTTCAACCAGCACCATGGTGCCAATACCGAAGCAGGCAGCGCGGCATACATGATCAAGGGCAATGATTCACCGGTGATCGCCATTCGCTCACTACTAATCAGCATTGGCGTTAACAAAATAACAGCAAATAGTCCTTGTACATAAACAGACTGCCAATTATTCAATGGCATTTTCCAACGCTTCAATAAAACGCAGTAAAGTGCATAAACAAAGGCTGCGATCATCAACAGAGCATCACCTTGTTTAATACCTTGAGACGTCAGCGTACTGACATCACCTTGACCTAGCATAAACACCAAACCAGCCAGCGATAGTACTGCGCCAACCATAGCAATAGGTAACAAACGTTGACCTAGTATCGGTACGCTCAGGAACATACTGATCAAGGGCACAAGTGAAATAATAAGTGCCATATTGGTCGCTGTCGTCGTCGCAGCAGCAAAATAACCCAGCGACTGGTTGAGCACCATGCCCAGCAAAGCTAAGAATGCCAGCTTAGATAAGTGCGGTTTAATTTGATTACGCTTGCGCCATACAGAAGGCATGACAAAGGGGGTTAATACCATCATGGCAAAACACCAGCGATAAAAAGAGATTGCTCCAGGATCAATCACGCTATACGACAATTTGTTAACGATGGCATTCCCTGCCCAAATAATGACAGTCAATAGAGGAAATAAGTAGAACATGGTTTGCCTTTTAAATTGATTACGTGGGGATTGTGTCACGTCACCTTACAAATAAATATCTCTAAACAGACATAGTGAGTCTATTGTCAGACATTTGTATCGTTACGCTAAAAATCCACGCAACTCCCTCTGCTTTGAAAGACACAGAAAACCATTTAATAATTTGAAAAATAAACAAAAAAAGCAGGGTACATTATTTACTATCCAATTAATTCCCCAAAAGAAAGAGTGATCTATCTCACAGGAAATTAATGGCTAGTATTAACAGAATTGAATTCCCCTCTATAAATTGCCGGATTCAGCTTATGCTTGCATTCTGGTCCGACCAGACTATAACTACAGTATGCCCTTCAGCCACTTTGAAAAAGGACATTTCAATGCGTAAAAACCTCAAGATCTATAACCAAATGAACCGCCTGCCCTTTGGTGACAAGCTGTTCAGCTTTGTTGTCTGCCGTCTTGCCCCTTATTTCGGTTCAATCAAACCCAAGGTGACAGTATTGCAACCCGGTTATGCAGAGGTCACCATTAAAAAGCGCCGCCGGGTGACAAATCATTTAAATACTGTACATGCCATAGCAATGTGCAACATGGCTGAACTGGCAGGTGGAATGATGACAGATGTTTCAGTACCAGTAAAAAGTCGCTGGATCCCTGTAGGAATGACCGTTGAGTATTTAAAGAAAGCCAAAACGGATCTAACTGCACATGCACAAGGGGATAATATCGATTGGAAGACGGAAGGAGACAAACTTGTTCCCGTAGAGATCAAAGATACTAAAGGGAACTTGGTCTTTCGGGCTGAAATAACAATGAATATAAGATTTACTTGATAGTTACAACCTTAATAGCGACCACCTTAATAACTACTACCTAGATATCCACGACTTAATATATGTAACCTTGATAAGTAGCATGGCGCAAAATCATTATTGCGCCATGTTCTAATATGATTAATCGGTCAAGGAAAGCTCAACATTGACTTGATTAGAATCAGGAAGCCAATGGAACATATAGTTAAATAGCTGCTTTTCATCCATCTTTGCTAATTTGCCATGTATGAAAGAACTCATATCAATTAAGTGATCTACTTTTGCCACTGGCTGATAGGGCTCTTTAAACCGGCGCCATAGGTCAGAATGATTGACATAAAAATTGGCAGCCGCAACTGCTTCCTCAAATGTAGCGTGCTCAGATATCAACCTTGGCCCATCCCAAGTTGCACCATCGAGTACACACACACCTATTTCCCCTGACTCCTCGTAGGTTAGCTCATCCACATAAGGGACATTCCACCAACGAATGAGTTCTTCACATGAACGTTGCTCATTGAGTTTATCTGAGGAGGGAAACTCATCCATATTGAGTCTATTCCGAACCGGAATCTGACACGTTGTAAAATCCATAACCAACAACTTGCATATTTATATTTTTGCATAATGTTAGCTATATTGATTTATTTGTCAATTAACTTTTTGGATAAAACATTGAAAAATTATAATCTTATCGAAAATATATTCTATTTTTCACGTCAAAAATGTCCTTTAAGGAACATTCCCACCACTAGATAACCAAAGCGACCAATGCCACCTTTTCTTTAATCGTTAAGAAAAAGTGTTTTGGCTAATCGAGCTAAATTATAGGCATCATCATAACCAGAATGCTGACGCCCTTCCCATTCGATACCCACCATATCCATCGCTGCTCGCTGTCCGCAGCGCTTTTTTGTGACGTGTCGCTGCAGTCTAAACAAAGTCGCCAAGTTTAAGTATTCATCAAATGGCACTTTCAGACCTTTTTCTTCACACTCTTTGCGAAGAATGATGTCATCACGCCCCCATGCGGCATAGATTTTATGTCGGCCACCGAACTTCTGCTCAACTGATTTCAAAATATGTCCAAGTGGCTTGCCATTTTTATCAACCACCTCAGGCTTAATGCCTGTCAGCTCGGTACAGAAGGGGGAAACTTCATCATTATCCGGTTTTACAAAATACTGAGCTCGGCGCACAATCTCACCGTTATTCAGATCAAGCTCTGCAACGCCAATCTCAATGATCTCACCTGTTCTGGACTCGCGGCCATCATTCCAACAGCACATTTCGAGGTCAAAACACACAATACGGTTAAAATTCATCTTACTTCCGGATATCACTCTATAACTGGCACGAAGGATAGCATTTAGCGACGGGTTAGCCAAAAAGTGATGGGGAAGAAGATGCAGGCTAACCCTTTGTTAACAAGGTAGGTCGCTGTAATCTTTAGGATTCAGGCTATGCGACAACCCACTTCACACTCAAAGCCCACGACTCGGAATGTGTCGGTAAATACCAGCATCGTATATTTGATACTTTCTTGATTGGTACTTGGGTGGATATAATTGACGCCTTTGAATCCAAATTTGATGTCGCTCATGATCTAGGTGCAAACAAGGGCGCCCCATGAAAAGATTATTTATCACTTAGGACAAAATTTTAGAGGTAAAGACGCTCAATGCCAGAACAAACCATACCGTTGTTGCTAAAGTCGCTCCTGTTACTCTTCAGTGTGGCGTCTTTTACTATTTATGCTTCCCCAGAACTCACATGTCCTCAACCTGATTACTCTAAAGACTTATTGCATCAACGAAGCAGTGACTTTTCGAGCCTGGATGATTGGGGAAGACACTTCTCTTACCCACATTCAGCGCAGTTAGTCAGCGACCCTGTGAACCCGAGCAATACATCATTAAGAATGACACTGCACCAAGGCGACGTTTATACAACACGCTCAGGAGAACATTTTCGTGCTGAAGTCTATGAGCGATATAGAGCTCAGTTTGAACAACCCATGTACTATCGTTTTAAAGTTTTAATTCCAGATGAGTGGGAGTTTGCGGATGTTCGGGCATTGATCGCGCAGTGGCATGCCACGCCGGACCGCCATTTAGGTGAAATAAGCCGAAGCCCTAATTTAGGCATAGAACTGCGTAACGATCGTTTTCTGATTCGCAGTCAAACGAGCAAGTTACCTATTAATGAACACAACAAAGAGGGCATGACTCGTATCCAACATTTTGTGAGTAAAACAGTTAAGAGAAATCATTGGTACACCTTTGAGATACAGGTGAACTGGACTCACCAGGATACAGGATTTTTAAGGGTTGCTATTAATGGAAAGAAAGTTGTCGATTATCAAGGTGAGACAAGTTATCACGATTGCTTGGGGCCTTACTTTAAAATGGGGATTTATCGTGATGATACCCCAAACACGTTCCAAATCTATTTTGATGATTATCAAAGAAAACCATTAATGAAGCGTTGAGCTCTTTCGAGAAAACGCCATTAAACGTGTCACTGTTAAGCGCTTTTTCTATGAACAGATAACTGGAGGGATAGCGAGTAACTGCGGCTTAACCGGCTGCGCATTATTTCCCTCATGGGGCTGCGCGCCCCCGTGCGTAATTGGGATTAACAGCATTTCGACACAATTTCACTTCCTTGCTTGATTCAATTATCAACCTATAGCTCAAACTTAAAACGACGGTCCCGCTCATCTATCATGCGTATCATGTCCACAAGCAGATTTGCTGCAGTCGCAATATCAGATAGCTCGGTATGCTCTTCCTTGTGATGACTGATACCGTTTTTTGATGGCACAAATATCATCGCAGCAGGCATAACCTGAGACATGTACATCGCGTCGTGGCCGGCTCCGCTGTTCATCCTGATGAAATTGAGATCGGCATTAATGGCACATAACTCCGTAATGCTGGCAAGCTCAGTACTCAGTACAACAGGCCTATCATGTGACAACTCACTGATCTCAATTCGCACTTTCTCGGTTTCAGAAACGGTAAGGGCGTAATCTTTAAATCCGTTAATAATGCGTTCAATTGAGGCGACATCTACACCCCGGATGTCTACATAAAACTCAACATCACCCGCTATCACATTGATAGCATTCGGGGCAATCTGCATCCTGCCGACTGTCCCGACTGACCCATAACTAGCTTCAGCACAAGCTAACTCTGATATCTTCGCGATAATTTTGGCACTCGCGACAACAGCATCCTGCCGCATGCCCATTGGTGTTGCACCAGAATGATCGCTGTGGCCTGTCACATCAACACGGTAACGACTAGGCGCAGCGATACCCTCAACAATGCCTATCTGTGCACCTAACGTTTCTAAAACGCGGCCCTGCTCAATATGTAATTCAATAAAGGCGTGATATTTAGATGGGTTAAGCGCGCTATCCGAAATTCGTTTGGCTGGATACTGAAGCGCTCTCATCGCATCAAACACGTTCATGCCTTTATTATCAGAGTTCGATTTCCATTTTAAATAATCGGCTTGACCCGTCATGTTTTTTGAGCCCATACAGGCAAACCCAAATCTGCTCGACTCTTCTGCCCTGAAGACGATCAGTTCCAGATCATGCTCTAATTCAAAATCTTTAAATTGAAGTAAGGCATAGAGGCTTGCAAGAACACCAGCAACACCATCGTACTGACCGCCATTGGGCACCGTATCCAAGTGTGAGCCAGTAGCAATACGCGGTGCAGTCCAGTTACGACCACGCCGTTTACAGTACAGGTTACCCATGAGGTCCCAGCGAACACTGAGACCTTGTGACTGAGCAAATTCAGCCAAGGCATGATGAGCGTGTTCATCAACGTCTGAGTAAGCAAGTCGATTCATCCCTTCATCTGTCAAACCATAGTGATTAATCTGAGAAAATGCGTCTAAAAACCACTTCTCTCCCTTTAATGATTTATCGATAAACACATCTGCCTCCTTACTTATACAAACACGACGGCGGTAACCATTACCGATACGACCATAATTGGAGCGGTTCGCCTAACTATTTCAATCGGAGAACATTTCGCTAACCCTGCCGCTAAAATCACTGCACCTGCTATTGGGGACATTGTCCTTCCAAGCGCACCAGATAAACTAGATAACGTCCCAAGATCGATAATAGTCATACCGAACTGCTCGGATGAAGGCGTGACGGCCTCGTTGAACGCGAATGCCGCTGCATCACCAGAGCCCGAGATCACACCCAATAGAAACGGTCCCAACGAGCCGCCCCACCGAGCCAGCTCCGTATACTGCGTCAAAATATCAATCAGGCTGTCCACCAAACCGACACTGCGCAAACCCGTACTGAACACGGTTGCCGATATTATCAACCCCATCACAGTACCGTAGCTTTGTCCCGCACCATCAAAAAAGGAAGTGACCACCTTTTCCGTTTTTCGTAGATTGCCAGTCACTAGGATACAAACGACAGTCCCGATCAACATAGCCTGCGGTACCTGTGTTTCTATTGCCGGCCACACGGTACGTCCACCAAAAAGGATCACTAAAGGCAAAAACGGTGCCATAGCAGGTAGCACTCTTGGGCGAAATCCTTCTTCAAACTGCAAGGCACGGTTATCCACCACTTTGCTGATATCTTTACGCCAAAATGCCGTTAGGGTAATTCCCACAACAGTCAGCCCGCACAACATAAAAAGTCTATTTGCGTTTTGTAAAACGACATCAACAGGGTTATCTAGACCTGCTAGCTCACTGATGAAAACATTGTGGCTGAGATCGGGGTTACCAAACGAAGCAAAAGTACCTATGACGACAGACGCCGCTGCCATTGCCGGTGCAACACCTGCGCGAATAGCAAATGGGATAAGTACCGCACCAACACTGGCTGTACAACCTGCCGCACTGGGGATCGCAACGTTGACGGCCATGGTGACAACCGTTACCGCTGGAACAAGAAAAACCCCCATCTTGGATAAAGGCTTAGAGAGTAAACCGACAAGGTGCTCATCACACCGAGTGGCACTGACAACCCCGGCAAACCCAATCCCCGAACAAATCGCCATTATCAGCGATCCCGTTGTCATTCGGCTGGCAAAGCTATCGAATGCCGACATTGGATCTAACGATACACACGCCAATACGAGACCGCCGATGAGTAAAACCGTGCGTGGTTCATACTGTTTGATCAGGGCATATACTGTTACTGCGATGACAAGCAGGCCAATTATTTCTTGAATCAACATAAACGTCCTTATTTATATCTAGAGTTAATAATCCTTTCAACACCATATTACCGGTGCTAGTTCCTGATCTGTCTATATGAGTCAGGTGACAGATTTAAATAAATAACTCGATGTTATAGCGCCAATTCATCCTGTATTGGCGTTAATGCTGCCTCCTTCATCATTTTGTAACTCCGTTATCCCATAAAAAGAGTAAGCATACCGTGTCCATTCATTGATAAATGGTTATTCAATTTTTGAGGTTCTCTATAGCAAGATCACTTTCAAATATTGCAAGGAAACAGAGATAAGATAAAAGTGTAAATATATCAGGATCTTAACCGTTTAATATCATGACATTAGAATATGACATATAAATTTCAATATTTACCTGTCAAGCATAAAGTCGCCTTGACGACTTTATGCTTAAACCTATAAAAATAAATTTAGTTCATCATTTTTTCATTGTAGGCCGGAGTGCGTAGTATACCTTGCTGTTGCACTGGTGGCGGTGTCATCGATGCATCAAGTTGTGGTTCCACACGAGGTGAATAAGCCTGCTCATAAGAGTATGCTAAAGCAAGCAAGGTACCTTCATCAAACTCTCGCCCCAACATCTCTAACCCAACAGGCAGGGATGAACCAGAGCCTGAATCAACATAGCCAACTGGCATCGTTAAAGCAGGGAAGCCAGTAAATGGGCTCAAACGGTTAGCAGATCCCGATTCGGTAGGGTTTCCCCCCCAGTCTCCCGCAATTCCGCTAATAGTCGGGTAGATAAGCACATCATATCTCTGCCCTAGGTAATCGCCATTTTCATCCTTATTATCCAGCGCTCTCAAAACTCTATAACGCACGAAATCAGGCCTTTCATGTACGTTTTTCAAATAAACATCGTTGTTCCAACGATCTTGACCCATTTGAGAATAGAAGTCGAAACTACCTGCACTTGATGGAAGGTATTCACCACTGCTATATACTTCTTCGAAAGAGCGGTAATGGTTATCTATTGCTGAAGACCAACTTTTTAAGTACTCAGTTAAGCTGTATGAAAATTCATAACGAGACAAACTTACGTAATCTGTAAGTATGATATTCAGATCTGGGATCGCCACATCTTCAATTATTGCCCCCAGCTTTTCCATATTATCCAAAGCCGCATCCATCGCACTTTGAACGTTTTGGTTGTCGGTTGACTCTCCGCTACCAAATAGATCTCTGACCACTCCAATTCGAGCACCAGATAATGCCTGACTATCGAGGTAAGATTCATAGTCAACCGCCCCCGTCACCACCATATATTCGAATGGGTTGCCCATCAGCTCAGAGTCAACCGCAAACTCTTTTCGTTGACCACTGTATTGGCTTGTATCGTAGCCAGTCATAGCTTCAAGAAATGTTGCACAGTCAGAGACGGAACGACACATTGGGCCTGCTGTATCTTGAAACGGGGCCAACGGCATAATGCCATCTTGTGACAATAAACGCATTGATGGGCGTAAACCAATCAGACCTTGGACACTAGAAGGAACGCGAATGGATCCTCCAGTATCAGTACCTATACCAACCAATGCCAAACTTCCTGACACAGCAGTACCTGTGCCCGAAGAAGAACCACCCGGCCCCTTACCAAGATCGTACACATTACGAGGCACTCCTCCTAGCAAGCTTCCACCTCTATATCCAAAAGCATATTCATGGAGATTAGCTTTACTTAGAATAATGCCGCCAGCTTGGCGAATTTGTTCGACAATAAAGGCATCCGTCTCTGGTTGGTTATTAGCTAATGCACCACCCGTTGTTAGCATATCCGATGTATTGATGTTGTCTTTGACTGTCACTGGAATACAATGCAAAGAGCCAGTAATTCCAGTTTCACTAAAGTTCTCATCAAGCGTTTTGGCACGTTCCACTGCAGCCTCGTTGACGCTAATAATCGCATTGAGTTCAGGGCCTTTGCGATCCATTGCGTTAATCCGTTCAACATAGGTATTAATAATTTGCTCACAGGTATGATTACCTGCTTTTAAAGCAGAATGAATATATGAAATCGAAGCTTCTTCTGGAGAAAAGTCAATTAAGTTTTTTTCATCGCTATTATTATTGCTTGATGATCCGTTACAACCTGTTAGTGCTAATATTACAAAAAGAGAAGAGGCTTTCAGTTTCATAAGTTTTCCCTATTACTTATACAATAATAAGTAAATTGCAAACCATATACCAACTGTAGATATTTTAAGAGCAAGAATAGAGAACAATGTAATCACTCACAAAAACCAGAAAATATCATATAAAATACAATAAATTAAATAAATTAAAGAAAGATATATCAATTATGAGACACTTTCCTTGTATGATAGAGCACTGAGGTAGTGCACTTGCACAATTTTAAAACACCTTTAATATCAATTAATTACTTTCAATCATCATGAGAGGCAATAGTTTATTCCAGAAATGACTTTTCTCTCAAAACTCATTTCTGGACAGAAAAAGTGACGCCGAGGGTTTATTTATATCCTTCGGAAACCTTTTGGTACCCCAAAACACAATCAGGCACAGCTGAACGCAGTGCCTGAATGACTTTTCTGCTGCATAGCCTATTTATACCTATAGCTGTGCCCCCTTCTGTATCATTACATTTGTCATTAATGTGACGACTATCTGTCATATTCAGAGGCAGCATAAGGGCATATTCTAGAAATTTACTCAGCCTTATTTATTTTCTTCGGCAACATGCGCGTAAGAGTATCATCTTTTTGCACGAAGTGATGGTATAGTGCCGCGCCAGCATGAACCGCAATTAGGATCCAGAGCACCCAAGCACCACTTATGTCTTTGTGGAAAAAGTCCCATTTCTTTTCCCAGGTATCCCAGTCGGTATTGAACAATGCCAAAATCCACTGACCCAGCCAAGTCTCATTAAATGTGGGGATTTGGAAAATTCCGTAGTCAATTGAACCGCCAAACCCAAACCAACCTGAAATTGGCATTGCGAACATAAAGAAGTACAGTAGCCAATGCATCCAATGAGCACTTTTTTGTTGCCATTTTGGCATTGGTGGCATCTGAGGTTGAACATTGAAAAACCTCCACCACACACGCAAACAGGCCCATAGAAGTACGCTAAACCCTACTGCAGCATGAATATTCAGGCTCGGACGAAACAATGCATCGTCTTTATCCAAAAACCAAATTTTGTAATACACAATCACATACGCGGCAAGGAAACATAGAGCTATCAACCAATGAAACCATTTGGCAAAGCTACCATAAGTTGTAACTGTATTCTTAATCATATTTTCTCCTCAGGTATAACAGAAACTCTAGACGCGATGACCTACTCCCCGCTTTCTAATTCAGTCACTACATAAAGCCGATAAATTAATGGTAGTAAACGAAATAGCGAGTACACCAATAAAAAACAAATATTTAAACCATGAAAAAATCAGCTCTAATTGCTACATCATCACTATTATTCGGATGTAACGGTAGCTCTGACACACCATTACTTAAACCTATTGCTGGTGGGATCATAGTGTATGTTACTGGAGACGACAGTAAGACCGCCTACCTATCCAATGTTGATGGCTCGGTCAATTGACAACCCCGGCACCACAAGTGAACGACAGTCTGTGACTCGAATTCAACAAGGGTGGTAACAAGCTCAATTCGTCAATGCCCCAAAACTCATTTGGGGAAAAACCCAGGGTGAGATCACGAACGTTTTCTGACCAAATTCTGTAAGTTTGACCGGCAGATCGATTTATGATCTTATACTC
>NZ_JANEYT010000042.1 GCF_024357955.1 Photobacterium pectinilyticum | reverse complement strand
GTGGGCTTGGAGCATAAAAATTCCCTCCAGTTGCTGCCTACTTTAAGTTTAGCAACAACTTAAGGGAACATAGCGATAGGTATAGCTTTAAACAAAGGATTGAATCAATATGAAAATAGCAATTGGCAATGATCACATGGGTGTCGAGATGAAGTGTCGTATAACAGAAAATCTTGAGGCTTTGGGCCATACAATGGTGAACGTTGGTACCGATGATAAAGACCGAACACATTCCGCTTTGTATGCTGAGGAGGTAACAAACCTGATAAACCAAGGCAAGGTAGATAGAGGGATTTTGATTTGCGGCACAGGTGTTGGTATGTCAATCTGCGCCAATAAAGTTAACGATATTCGTGCAGTGATGGGGACAAACCTTTACACGGTAAAGCAATCAAAAGAGCATAATGATACCAATGTGCTTACCCTTGGTGCTCTCAATACCGATCTATCTACTGCATTGCAACTCGTTAAAACATGGCTCGATGCAAAGTTTGATGGTACGGAAACACGCCAATATAGACTTAGTCTTATTAGCGAGATAGAAGCTCATCAGCTAAAAAAAGAAGAACGTCATTCTTGAGCACAGAACTCAAGCTAACGAAGCGCTTCAATTACCATTGGCAGCAATTCTAGCCAACTATAAATAACAATAATGGCTATCACCACCGTCCATATAATGCGTTCGACCCAGCTCTTTCGGCTGTAGTAGCGAAACGGGTCTGGCTCACCACAGTTAGGGCAGGTATGGGCGCGTTTAGAAATCGATTTTTCGCAAAGAGGGCAAGCTAACAGCGGCATTCTTATCTACTCCATTCGGTTCAATTACTCTTTAAACATAGTGTAAAAGCAGTAGGTTAGTATGGATTGTTAAAACGAAAAATCATTAAAGGGTGAACCATATCAACTATTTCTACTTAATGGACTCCCAACGTTAAATGACGCGTATCTTGTTGGATATTAAGCACCTTTACTATTGCGGTAATGGCTAAAAAAGCAACTAAAGCAATAACGGTATCAAGGCTAATCATAATGGTAGGCTGAGCGCTGATATATCACACAGTTTTATAGGTTGGTATATTGGTTGGTGGGGCAGCAAGGCCTGATAGGCAGATACAAAAATGCCAAAGCACGTTGTCTTTGGCATAGCGAACTTTCTGGTTTGTTAGTTCTTGGGTTAGAAGTGTAGTTGAATAACCGATTCAGCGACACATCCTGGGCGTCGAACGCCTTCAATTTGAACCGTTAGCTCTTGAACAATTTCCAGACCCCGTTTAACTGGCTTTACAGACTGAATTTTAGTTGTAGCGCGAATACGGTTTTCAGATTTTACCGGATACGGGAAGCGGATCTGGTTGAAACCCAAGTTAACGGTCATTTTAGCCGTTGGGAACTTCTGATTCTCAGGGTCAACACTATCGGTAAGAACAGATAGCAGTGACAAGGTCAGGAAGCCATGTGCGATAGTCGTTTTAAATGGAGACTCTTCCGCAGCTCGTTCTGGGTTGGTGTGAATCCACTGATGATCTTCAGTAACATCAGCAAATTGATTAATACGACCCTGATCGACGGTCATCCATTCACCAGTATGGATAACTTCACCAAGGGTAGCCGTCAGTTCTTTGTAAAGCGCTTCAGCTTCAGGCTTCATTTCAATTGGCGCTGGAGTTGTTACAGCAGCTTTAGGTGCGATATTGTTCACTACAGTCTTTTCTATCTTTGTTTTACTAGGCTGTTCGACTACGTCATCGTTAGATGCAGACTGTTTATCCATAACAAGGGAACCAAGCTGAGTTTTGTTCGCTCGGTTAACGAAGTCAAGCCAGTGCTCACGCAATGAAGGAGAGAGTAAGTCTTTTAATTCAAATGCATGCAGTGATAGGTCACCACGTTTTTGCTTAAAATAATCGACAACTTTCATGACTTGATACCTTATTATTAAAAACTGCCTTAAGCCGAATCAAGGCGATGTATTGTAATGAGAAATGAAAATAATAAAAGAAAAAATGTGTTCTAGCTCTCGGTTTTCTCATTGGTTTTCTTTTAAGTTATTGTTTTATTGAGATAAGTGATTTTTGTTGTTTTAGTGTAAAAATACTAATCAGCAGACTTCTGGTATTAAACTGCTAGTAAAATCGCCGTTTCTCTACAATTTAAGCTTACACCTGTAAGTTAATTCAGCGTACAGGTGTAAATATATTTCAGCGTACACGTGTGTATTTATTTTTAATGATGAAAGCATAAAAAATACACTGTATAAAACTAATGCTGAATAAATGCATATTAGAGTAAATCAAATAAAAATGCTCTAAAAAATAGCAGTATTTTATTCTCTTCGAAAAAACTTTACGTAATGGAATTGCTAATTTGTCAATGATGTCACTAAGCATGACATGCATTCTCAATTGAGAGAAAAAAGCCCTTTCATTGATACGTCTACGCTTAAAGCCAAGCAATTTAAAACGAAGTTACTTGGATATAGATCCAATTCATTCCTTGGCGTGTTTTGGTAAATATAATTTTGGCTAGGTAGTAAAGTTGATGAAAAGTTATTGGATCCTGGGGTTAGCCTTGTGGTTGCTGACGTCAGTGCCAGTCGTTGCTGCTGAATACGATGACATGGCAGTTGAACTTGATCAATATGTCAAAAAAGCGGTTAAGAAGGGCATTCCGGGTGCCTCATTAGCAGTTGTTATTAATGGTGATATCAGGTTATTACGAGGATATGGCGTAACCAAAAAAGGGAGTAAAAACAAGATAGACTCGGCGACTGTATTTCCACTGGCTTCCATATCAAAGACGTTCGCCTCCGCTGCGGTGTCGATTCTTGTTGATCAGGGAGTTATAGAGTGGGACACCCATGTTGTACCGTATTTGGATAACATCGAATTCAGTGATCCACAGTTAGGCAAAGACGTGACATTACGGCATCTTTTATCTCATACCACAGGCTTGGTTCCCCAAGCTTATTCTGACTTGATTGAAGATAATGTGAAGTACACGCGTATTCTGCAGATGCTTGATAGAGTCAAGTTTGTCTGTGACCCGGGCAAGTGTTATGGCTATCAAAATGTGGTCTACAACCTTTCCGCGGATATGTTAAAACTGGCTGTCGGGATGGATTACTCAAACTTTGTGCAAGAGAATATTTTTCTGCCGCTCGAAATGGATAATGCATCATATGGAATGGAGGGGTTTAAGCAGTCAGCTAACCGTGTTACGCCCCATGTAAAAGTGAAAGCGGGCTTTGCACCCGTTAAGCCTGCTCCATATTACTATCGAGTGCCGGCAGCTGCAGGAGTTAATGCTAGTGCACAAGACCTATCTAAGTGGATGCTTGCGCAATTTGGTCATAATCCTTCTGTATTGCAGCCACCATTGTTGGAGATAATGCATAAGCCGCACATTCGGGCTAATCAGTATCGATACCGGGCGAAACTCAGTAATGTGCATTACGGTTTAGGATGGCGGACGTTTGATTACAAGGGGATTTCCGGCTTTGTGCATCATGGCGGTTGGGTTAAAGGGATCCGTACTGAGATGTTGTTTAATCGTCATACTCAGACAGGAATGGTTTTTTTGACTAACTGCGAAACAGATGTTGCGAGGGAGATTGTACTTCACTTCCTTAAGCTGTATCGTCAACGGTTCGGACAACAAAAGGGCAAAATCTAGAGTAATCTAAGAGGAATTTATCTATGGGTAAGAAAATAAAGCAGTCACTCACAATAGTCAGTGATAATTATGATATTGGCTCAGTTGATACTGAGTTCGGCCGGGGCGTAATCAAGGACAATGCATTAAAAGCGGTGGTCACTAGCCAGTTATTCAAAACCCGCGTAGTTAAAGCCAAAAAAGGGAAGGGAAGCTTTAGACGTAAAGATAAATATTCAGGACGAGAGTCCTATTCAATGGCTGCTTAACCGCTGCTCCCATTGAATAGGACTTTCTTTTAGTCGGGCCTAATGCAGTTTGAACTTGACATTTATTTCGCATTCATTCCGGGAATGCAGTTGTTCAATATGCTGCGTTACATTCGGTATTATCAGCTAATAACGTGTGTCTCTCCCAGCGGGCTGCGTCCATAACTCCTCCTATCGTATATCTAAATTGAGAAGTACTTATTCTGCACTTATCGCCATTAATGATAATTACTATCATTTGGTCGATGGCTCGGTCCAACCATTCTCCGCAGTTATTGTGATTTTCAGGCTCTCGCAGTAAAAATGAGGTGTTCATCACATCATGTATAACTAGCCGTCGTTGGTGTCATGGTTTGCTTTTCACCGTTCGTATATTAACCCGCTTTTTCTTACAAATGACCCAATTCGGGGTTGTTTATTTTCTGTTCAGATTGCATTATGTCCAACCCTGTAACGGGGTGCTGTGACCACTAAAGTCTTTTGTTTTTAATGCTTTAGAGGTTTTATGTTAAAAAAGTGACAGTTTGATGCTGGCTAGGTCATTGAGTTATCAGCTGTTTGAATGCAAACACACTATTGGGTTGGTACTTTTTTGTCACAGGCCTAATAGTCTTGAATCAAGAAAACAGAATAGATAGATGAAAAAGCAAATTACAATCAAAACACGTAATACGCGCCGAACCAAAAACATCCTCGGTGTGGGGTGTGGAGCGGTGGTAACCGGGCTTCTTTTCGCTGGAAGCGTACAATCAGCGGGAAAATGGGTAGAAGTCGAAAATGTTCATAATGGACGAGCACCGTTGTGCCATCACATTGAAAGTGGTGAGCTGAAGTTCTGCTCTGACATTCAGCAAGAGCATGAAGAGCCATAATTTGTCAAAAAGGGAGCACTGCATAGTGCTCCCTTTTTGCTTTTAATCACGGCAATTTGTCCAGCCTATCTAATTATTAAATCTAGATATCAAGGTTTTGTTGTGTCGTAATAACGCTAAACTCTTTATAGGAGAGTGATGCGTTGTTGATGCGATGAAAAAATTCATATTAGGCGTGTTTTATCTTTTTATTCTATTTATCATAACTTTACAGTTTGATAGTCAGGGCGGTATTGTCACTCGTCAAGTCAAAGCGCTAGCGCCGCTTGAGCATAATCACTTATTGCAAATCGATGGGCATATTAGCCAAAGTCCGCGACCAGAAGAAACGTTTACCTTTCCAATTAGAGTTGGTGACATTGGCCCTGTTAACTCACTCTATTCCGGTCCGAATCAACACCCCTTTTTCTGTATGACCGTCGACTCTGGTTTGGGGCAGCCGATTGTTGACAATCAAGATGGATATGGCGTCCCCGTGTATGATCCATTTGATGGTACAAAGCGAATTGGCTACTCCAAAGACTGCGCACTAAAGACGCAGTTGTCATACGTTGTCGTAGATGAAAAGAATGGTGTTTCCAATCGTACCGAGCTGGAGCTCAAGCAGAGCCCACCAAGTGAAAGTGACATACTTATTCGCGTTGAGAAGGGGACGATCAACCGCTACATCTATTCGATAGTAATGCCGATAAACATTGATGAAGTTGGTAAGCAAGATAGTGCGAAAGTGTGGAATAAACGTTTAATTTATCGCTTTGAAGGTGGTTCAGGCCTAGGTTTCCGGCAGGGCAAGATGAAATTGCACCGGCTGATCAAAAAAGAGCTGGCACAAATTAGAAAGGGCTATGCTGTGATTGCCTCTACTGGTAACAAAACCAGTTACGGCTATAACATGTTATTGGCCGAAGATACCGCAAGAAGAGTGAAGACACAATTTGTCAGCTTATTTGGTGAGCCTTTATATACCGTTGGTATTGGTGGTTCAGGAGGAGGGTTGGCACAGTACTTGATTGCTCAAAACAGCGAAGGGATCCTAGACGGTTTGCTGCCCTTGTACTCATACCCAGATATGGTGAGTGTGTCGATATATGCCTTGGATTGCGATTTACTCAATACCTACTTCAGCTTCAGAGCAAGTGATAGAGAGCGCTGGCAAGATTGGCAGTCTCGGCAGCATATCGAAGGGCTGAGAGCCATTAATAAAGCAGAACAACGGTTTGGCTGGCTGCAGCCTTTAAATCAATTAGTACGTTTTAAACTGCCGGAATTTCCGCAGGGAAATAGCGAATGTATCAATGGTTTCTTTGGCTTAAGTAGCTATTTGAACAATCCGCGACAGGGTTTTTTGCAGCCTTACTATCATGAATCGGTGGTCGAGAAGGTCAATTGGAACTACTGGCAAGATCTCGTTCATATTTATGGTCAGGACGAACAAGGCTTTGCTCAATCAACATGGGACAACGTCGGTGTTCAATATGGGCTACAAGCATTACGTGATAAAACAATCAGCCTAGATGAGTTCATTGAAATAAATCAGAAAATTGGTGCTTGGAAGCCGTTTGATGCGATGGAATCGGAGAAAAAGCTAAGCCTCAGTGCCAGCATTCCACCATTGTGGTTATCATTGTGGGGGGAGCATAATGTTACTGAAGATAACACTATACCGGCAAAACGGCGCTCAGCCTCCATTTCGACAATCGAGCGTGCCTATCAGTATGGCCAGGTGTTCATTGGCCGAGTAAGTCTACCTATTATCGATATTCGTCATCACTTGGAAGATGATTTGAATATGCATCACACTTCGGCTTCATTCGCGACCCGTTTGCGGATTTTAGATGAAATGCACCATGCTGATAACCATGTTATTTGGATTTCAGATAAGCAGTATAATCCGGTAGAGCATGCTTATGGACTGATGGATGAATGGTTAATGGCAATTAAAAATCAACCCGAATCGATGAGTTATGAGCAGAAAGTGATGGTAACCAAACCACCGTTAGCAACGGATACCTGTTTTAATGCTGATGGGAATATACATGCCTCTGGGAGAGGGGTCTTTGACGGGCTGTGGAATGGCAAAGAAAATGGTCCGTGTGCTGATGCATTCCCGATTTATAGCAATAGCCGCATTCAAGCAGGAGCCCCATGGCAAGGGAGTATATTCAAATGTCACACAATCCCAGTCACGGCGGCGATAGAAAAAGGAATGTATGGAGACGTTGATGTTACGGCTCAGCTTATAGCGCTAGAAAAAACCTTTCCTGACGGTGTTTGCGATTATTCATTAGGTGACAAGGGGAGGCCTAAGTCAATGGCGCATTACCAATGAAGGCAACAACGCTAAATAATGTATGTAGTAAAGGCGCTTGGCTAACGCATAGTGACGGTGTAACCATAGTGTGGCAATGGCAAGTTTAAACGACCCAATGCAAAGAAAGGGTCGTTTACTACACTCTAGAAGAGCTCCTTGAGAGCCAAATCAACAGCTTTCTTTATCTGATTAGAGCACTCTAATTTTCCTGAGCTTGCAGGACCTAGTACGTTTGTGTACAGAGCCAGTTGCTTGCAAAATGGCAAACCCAGTTGTTCATACAACCCCTGGCGAATTTCAGCGTGGTGCTCTGGGTTTTGGGCGGTTAGACGCATTGAAGTGTCGTAAATGAGTGTAGCTACATTATCCATCTTGTTTTTACCTCATAGTTTATTGGGGAAGTTGAGTTCATCCCTTATACAGGCTCAATTCTGTATGTTAAATCTTATCATAATACAAATAAATGTGAAGTTTGAATATCCACAAATTCAACAGACATCGATCTTGTCGTTTTAGGTTGAGCACTATGGATAGCTGTACTGAAAAAAGTGCATAGCTAAGGGCCAAATCATAAGCATCGTCAGCGATGGCTGTGCTGTTGGGGGAAGGCTTGAAAAGTATCAAGGTCTTATCTTATGGTTGTGTAATGCCTCTTCGGAAGAAACTGCGCTATTGTTTATATAATGAAGTGGTTAGCTGAGGTTTCGGAGATGATAAGATTTATATTAGTATTATTGGTTGCGATCGTTTCTACTGGTTGTGGGACAAGTGACAGTGCTTTAATTGAAGGTGGTCATAACATGTCTTATATTCAAGGTTTTCACGACGGTAGGCATAGTGGTATGCAAGAAACTGGTAATAACTTTGAAAACTATATAAAAGATGAAAAACGTTATGAATCAGATGTCGATTATAAACAAGGTTGGCTTGCCGGTGAGTCTGAGGGTAAAAAACTGCAAGCTGAAGCAACAGCGGTTGGTAAAGGGATTGCTGGCAGTTACCCACTAAAAACTGAAACGACCAATCCCGACGACGTAGCAAAAGAAGTGTTAAAAGGTATCGATACATCAGATCTGAAAAGCTTAAAGTAAAGGCATACCAGCGTTTAAGGATGCCTCCTGGTGTTTGGCGTTATTAGTCTCGGTCGTTTGGTGTTTATGGTGCAAGGTTCAGGTTTTAGGGTGCTATTTAACGCGGCTAGCAAAACCTTGTGCTTGGATGATATTTGTCGTAGATACAATAATGGTTGGTAATGTGAATCAACGTAGAGTTTGTGAGAGATAATGAATAAAGTAATCGATAAATTAGCGTGGGTATTTATTCGTGACGGTAAGCTTTTAACTGTTAGGTCGAAAGGCAAGGAATTGTTCTATCTCCCTGGTGGTAAACGTGAAGCAGGGGAAAGCGATAAACAAGCGCTTATACGAGAAATTAAAGAAGAATTATCTGTTGATTTAGTGGCAGATACCATGAAGTACGTTGAGGTTTTCACAGCTCAAGCCGATGGTAAAGAGCAGGGGGTGTCTGTCAAATTAACGTGCTATACCTCTGATTATAAAGGTGAGTTACAGCCTGATGCTGAAATTGAAGAACTAAAGTTCGTTGATGAAAGTAATGAATGTATTTGTTCTATTGCCACTATTGTCGCTTTGAAATGGCTTGGTTCTCGCTCTCTAATTACAGTGAGTAATGGTTAGTAAATCCACTAACATACACATAGCTAGTTTTTGCGATAGGCTGTTCTTGGTCAAAAGATTTTATCGTAGAGCCCGCATTTAGTTCCCTTCTATTTTATTTTCTATCTCAGGGTATTTAGCACGTTTATTCCTGGTTTCCTACTGAGTGCATAGTGCCTGCATGTTGGAAGGTATGAAGACTCGATTTCTTTTTGAATCTTTTTACCGTTAATACCAATCTGGATAAGTCGTTGATCAAATATTTATGTCGGTTGGTACAACAACGCTTCATATTACTTTAGATCTCACAATTAAAACTCAGTTAGATGCAAAAATGTAACCGCACGATCTGAAGTTCCGTTTATTGAAATGCCATTTTATAAAGTTGACTCAGTTCAAAAAACAACCATTTTTTCTCTAATATTTGGAGTCGATGATCACGATTCCATCTGTTCACATGCGACTGATATTTATCATATATGAACAAGTGCTATTATCAAACGTATAACTTACTGCATAAGAAGGGAATTTATGCTTACAAAGTATTCAGCAAACCCATGTGACGTTAAAAAGTACACTACGAGCCAGCTGCGAGATGAGTTTTTAATTGACGATCTATTTGTGAAATCAGAAGTGAAAGTCGTTTATAGCCATATTGATCGCGCAGTAGCTCTCGGGATTTGCCCTATCGATGAGCCACTTATTCTCGAGGAATGGATCGATAACAAATCGTTTGGCACTGCGTTTTTTCTCGAGCGAAGAGAGTTAGGGTTGACCTGTCTGTCTGGCAAAGTACGCGTAACCATTGACGCCCAAACCTACGATTTGAATGCAATGGATGCACTCTATGTCGGACTAGGTTCTAGAAATATTAGTATCGAAAAGCTAGAGGGTGACGCGACTATTTATGGCCTAAGTGCTCCGGCACATAAATCATTACCCACCAAATTGATACCCCAACATGAAGCACGTGAAGTAAAACTCGGGGCGCTGGAAACGGCAAATCAACGAACTATCTATCAATACCTTCACCCAGATGTGATTGAAACTTGCCAGTTATGTATGGGGATAACACACCTCGCGGCAGGTAGTGTTTGGAATACAATGCCGGCACATACACACGAACGGCGAATGGAAGCATATGTTTATTTCAATATTAAACCGGAACAAACTGTATTTCACATGATGGGAGAGCCCACAGAAACTCGCCACATCATCGTAAGAGATAGGCAACTAGTACTCTCACCGAGTTGGTCGATCCATTCTGGTTGTGGTACGCAAAATTATAGCTTTGTATGGGGAATGTTAGGTGAAAATCAAACATTCGATGACATGGACTTTATTCCAATGGATACATTGGCTTAGATGATAATAATAGGAAGTTAACATGAACAAAATGCTGAAAAACGTACTTTTTACCACTGTAACTGGTATCACCATGACAATGTCATCAATGACTTTTGCTGCAACTGAGATTAAAACCGCTTTTAATCAGTCAGACCAGCACCCTCAATACTTAGCACTGGAAGAGTTTGGTAAGCAGTTGGAGATGGCTACCGATGGTCGCTACACGGTTAAAATTTATCCAAATGCTTTATTAGGCGATCAGCGAGCTTCACTAGAACTAGTACAATCAGGTGCAGTTCAAATGGCGGTCGTTGCTAATCCACTGGTAGAAAACTACGACAAAACCTTCACAGCAATCGGTATGCCTTTTGCCTATACCGGCATTGAACACCAGGAAAAAGTCTTCACTTCTGGTGCTTTAGATTCGCTATTTTCGTCAACCAAAAAGTTTGGCTTTGAAGTTTTGACTGCTTATACCGCGGGTTCTCGTAATGTTTATACCAAAGGTAGTAACGTTAAATCTGTTTCGGATATGAAAGGTCAAAAAATCCGCGTAATGCAGTCTAACACCATGGTTGAAATGCTGGGGTGTATGGGGGGCACTGGTGTTCCAATGAGTCAAGGTGAAGTATATACAGCCGTTCAACAAGGTGTACTTGATGGCGGTGAGAACAACGAAATAACTTATGCAGATATGAAACACTATGAGGTCGCACCTTACTTCAGTAAAACCTCTCATTTAATGGTTCCTGACCTTGTGATCATTAGCGATGATTTTATCAACTCAATGTCTAAGAGCGACCAAGCTACAATTCGCAAACTAGCGAAAGAATCAACAGTCGACGAGTTCGCTAAATGGAATGCCAAAATAGGTCAAGCTCGTGCACTTGCAGAAAACAATGGTGCAACGTTTGTAGATGTTGATGTTAAACAATTCCAAGACAGCTGCAAACCGCTTCAGCAAAAATTAATCAAAACTGATGCGCAAAAAGAACTGACGAAAGCGATCAGTGATTTGAGCTAAATTTATTGGAGCTAGGCAAGCGTCTAGCTCCCTTTATTTCAAGGAAAGAATCTAGTGGAAAAATGGTTGTTTTGGGCAGAGAAGTCAAAAATCATCATTGACTGGGTAGTAGAGCGAACGTGTATTGCAATAATGGCTTTGCTTACAATTATTGTAACCTATCAGGTTGTTACCCGTTACATTTTTGACAGCCCAAGTGCAGTGAGTGAAGTGTTGTCAAGGTACATGTTTGTTTGGTTGGTATTGATTGGCGGTGCTTATGTGTTTGGACTAAGGGAACACATGGCAATCAGTTATGTTCGCGACAAGCTCTCTCCTAAAACAGGGGTTCTCGTTGATATTTTTACGGAATGGGCTATCGCTATTTTTGCTTATATCGTTATGTGGCAGGGCGGTTACAAGGCGTCAGTACGCCAAATGTGGCAACTTGATTCTGCATTAGAAATCCCAATGGGTGTGATTTACTCTGCATTGCCAATTTCTGGTGCGCTAATTCTAGTTTATTTCATTATCAATCAATTGAAACTAATCCACCAGTTTCAGAAACTGAGCGTAAAAGGATAAGTCGTATGGATGCTGCTACTCTCGCTGCGTTAATTATGTTCGGCGGTGCGATTTTTCTGCTGATTTTAGGAGCACCAATAAGTATTAGTATTGGCCTCCCTTCTTTTGTCGCTATGGTAAGTATTCTGCCGATGGCGGGAGCTATGACTACTGCCGCTCAGCGTATGTTTACTGGGCTTGATAGCTTTGCTCTTTTAGCTATCCCCTTTTTTATACTGGCTGGGAATATCATGAACAATGGAGGTATCGCTATACGCTTAATTAATTGTTCACGTATTGTTACTGGATATTTCCCGGGAGCATTGGCACAAACGAATGTTGTATCAAATATGCTATTTGGTTCGATAAGTGGCTCAGGTGTTGCCTCGGCGGCAGCTATCGGTGGCATCATGAACCCAATCCAAGAAAAAGAGGGCTACAATTCAGCATTCAGAACGGCTGTCAATATAGCCTCAGCGCCCACAGGTATGCTTATACCACCAAGTAATACTCTCATTGTTTATGCAACCGTTGCTGGTTCCGTATCAATATCGGCACTGTTTATGGGAGGCTATTTACCTGGGCTTTTATGGGGAGGTGGGGTCATGCTAATGGCGGGAGTTATGGCTTACCGCAGAGGCTACATGTCGAAGCATGTACTAAGTGGTTCTGAACGAGTGCGATTGTTCATTGATGCGATTCCAAGTCTTTCATTGGTTGTTGTGGTCATAGGGGGTATTCTTGCAGGCATTTTCACTCCAACGGAAGCTTCTGCGATAGCAGTGGTATACTCGCTTGCACTAGGATTTATTTATAAGGCATTGAAAGTCGAACAGTTACCTACTATTTTGCTTTCGACGGCCAAACTTACGGCTATTGTTATCTTTATGATCGCCGCTTCATCTGTTATGTCGTGGGTCATGGCGTTCACACATATTCCTGGAGCGATTGCTGATACACTTTTGTCGCTAACCGATAATCCAATAATTATTCTACTGATCATCAATGTGGTACTGCTGTTCGTTGGGACTTTTATGGACCCAACACCAGCAGTGTTGATTTTTACACCAATTTTCTTACCTATCTGTGTGAATTTAGGTATGGATCCAGTTCAATTTGGTATTTTACTCGTGTTTAACCTATCGTTAGGCACCATTACACCACCGGTAGGGCCAATATTGTTCACAGGGTGTAAAATCAGCGATATCAAAATTGACCATGTAATTAAAACACTGCTACCATTCTTTGCCGTGATATTTATGGTGTTGATGGCGGTTACCTATATCCCAGCAATATCGATGACGCTCCCCAAAATGATGGGTTTGGTTAATTAAGGAGAACGTACTTGGAAAAAGCAGTTAGGCAGGAGTATAACGCCCCCGCGCTAGAAAAAGGCTTGGACATTTTAGAGCTATTGGCAAGTGTAGCAGGCCCCATGTCAAAAAAGCAGATCGCAGAAACTGTCGGTCGTAGCGTAGGTGAAATTTTCCGAGTACTTTCTGTGTTAACTCGTCGAGGCTATGTCACATTTCATGAAGAGAGTGGTAAATATGAGTTTTCCATGCAGATGTTTAATGTAGCCAATCAATATCCACCACAATCTCAGTTACTTAATGTAGCTAAACCGCTGATGAAAGAATTGAGTGAAAAAGTCAATCAGTCATGTCATATTTCCTGGTATGACAGTCAGCACCTTGTTGTCATTGGTCGTGAAGAAAGCCCATACAAAATGGGCTTTAGTCTCAAGATTGGTGCTAAGTTGGATGTGTGCTCTTCTGGCTCGGGGATTGTGCTTTTAAGCTTTTGTGATTCACAAAAAAGAGAAAAAATATTTAAACAAAGTGGTGCTACTGAAAATGAAATGCTGCAAGCAAAATCGCAGATAGAACAAACGAAAAAACTGGGTTACTTTATTGGTCCAAGCCCACAAATATCAGGGATCATGAATATTAGTGTGCCTATTTTTTCAGGACTAGATTTTCTCGCTGTTCTGACTGTACCGTATGTTACCCTTGATTCGGATGCTGTTCACCACGCGGTTGACAGTATTGAAACCACAAAAAATGAGTTGTTAGAAATCTGTCGAACAATTAGTTGTCAATTAACTCCTGGAGTTTAACTAGCAAGGCAGCTAGGTGGCTCAATTAATCTTACTCGATCTAATCCATTGCTATGAGCCTGCCTTCTCGGCGCTCGTAATATTCAGTGATGGTTTTCCTTGTTGAGATGAAGAATCTTTGCGATAGGCTGTTCTTGGTATAAGTACCTGATCGTGTGACTAGGATTTAGTTATTGATACATTTATTCTGAGTGACGGTTTATTATTCATTTACATTATATGGTGAAAATAAAAGTTAGTTAATTTCTGATATTTCATTATTATGTCTAAACTCTAAAGGAGTCATGTCACACTGTTTTTTGAATTGTTTAATAAAATAACTAGCATTATTGTATCCAACTTGTTTGGCTACATCACTTACTGACGCATTATTATTAGTTAATATTAATTTTGCATCATTAATTCGTTGTTGATTAAGATAGGCATTGAAACCTATGTTGATATGCTTTTTAAATAATCTGCTGAAGTAAAATGGACTTAGATCAACGTGATAAGCGACACTATCTAATGTTAATTCTGATGTTATGTTTTTATTTATAAATTCAATCGCTTTTTCAATTTTATATTTGCTTTGAATACAGTTTCTTTCATTAGATAAAGACTCTTCATTAGATTTTGATAGTGAGCTTAAAACTAATTTTTCAGAAAGGTAGTTATCAATGATTGTTTTTAAAATTGCTGAAGCAGAGACGATTTTACGCATTTTTACAGTTGGCATTTCATCGTATAACCTCATCAATTCTTTATTTTGATGCCAGTTGTGCTTATGATGAGTGATGATCGGTATCCTACTTTTATCGACAATTTTTGCTTGTCCGCACTGTACAAATCCAAGTAGGTTTCCTTTTATCATCAATGGGATAGAGAAATCAATCAAGCCAACATGACATCGATAAAACATTGTTTTTTGCTCTTGAAGGCTAGTTAACCCACCAACCCGATCGCAGCGTTTGCAAATTTCAAAAAGTGAACTGTGAGTACGGATTCTTTCGCATAAGGGGGTGAAGTTAAAACGGGGAGATATTTCATTCCCGTCGAGATCAACAACAAGTACCGCTAATCCAGTTGCCATTGCAAAGTCATAAGCAATTTCATTTACTATATCATTAGAAATCATCTTGTTGAAAACCTCAGAAATTGCCTAGTTACGCTTCAATTCTTTATATGAATTATTCTATCGTAATTTATATACACAAAGTATGACATGTGACTCATTTGTTTAAGCATAATAATAAATTTTGTGCATTGGTGGTTGCTGTATTTTACTTCTGCGAAGTGAAGAAGTGCTTATTTTTTTGATCTATACGACACTTTACACTTTTGTCATCTTACCTAAACGCAAAAAATGCTTATTGAATTTGTTGTGTTTCATTACTTAAAACAGCATTAAATAGAAAATTATTGCTATATAATAAAAAATTCTTGTCAATCAATAGTCCTTTCGTAGCAACATAATTAAATTGTTAACGCTTAGAATCAAACACACCAAAGTTACTGTGAACAGAGATATGACTGACTTGCTTAGGAATTACACCTGAACAATCAGGGCTGTTGAATCAAAGTAATTTAGGTACATGGATTTTTAATTAGTTTCTATACCCGTTTTACTTGAAGGCACCATAAGCCTGTTAAAACGAGTCATCATTTAGGTGATGTTTGTCGATTTAAGGTAATCCGGTATACACCAATAAAGAGGCGACAATGATGCAACAAGAAGCGTTAGGAATGGTTGAAACTCGCGGTTTAACTGCAGCAATTGAAGCTGCCGATACCATGGTTAAATCTGCAAATGTTCAGTTGGTTGGCTATGAAAAGATTGGTTCAGGGCTAATCACAGTGGTTGTTCGTGGTGATGTAGGGGCAGTAAAAGCTGCGACAGATGCTGGTGCTTGTGCCGCTAGTAACGTGGGTGATGTCATTGCCACTCATGTTATTCCAAGGCCACATACGGATGTTGAAGCTGTACTACCCGCCGCCCTTCCTGAAGGAATTGCATGATGACAACGATAACAACAGTAGAGCAAATAATCTCTGATGTATTAGAGAAGGTCGGGGAGCAGGGAGAGACTTCCCTCGTACCCGTGACTAGCCAACCTCCTGAAGTAATCACACGTCAAGAACCTGTAAAAGCCAAAAAAAACAATGCAATGACAGAGTTTGTTGGCACTGCAATTGGTGACACGATTGGCCTCGTGATTGCGAACGTTGATAGTCAACTTTTAGAAGTGATGAACCTCGATAAGAAATACCGCTCTATCGGTATATTGGGAGCGAGAACAGGTGCCGGCCCACATATTATGGCTGCGGATGAAGCCGTAAAAGCAACCAATACTGAAGTCGTGAAAATCGAACTACCTCGTGACACCAAAGGTGGTGCGGGACATGGTTCATTAATCATCTTTGGTGGTTCGGATGTGTCTGATGTTAAGCGTGCTGTGGAAGTCGCGCTTAGTCAACTAGAGCGTACCTTTGGTGATGTTTATGCCAATGATGCGGGCCATGTGGAACTGCAATACAGCGCTCGTGCTAGCTATGCATTGGAGAAAGCCTTTGGGGCGCCACTGGGCAGGGCCTGCGGCGTTATTGTTGGTGCACCAGCTTCTATTGGTGTGTTAATGGCGGATGCTGCGCTTAAAGCGGCCAATGTTAATACCGTCGCTTACTGTTCTCCGGCGAATGGAACGAGCTTTTCGAATGAAGCTACCTTGGTCATTTCTGGTGACTCTGGTGCGGTTCGACAAGCGGTTTCGACTGCTCGTGAAATTGGTATCAGCTTGCTTGAAACCATGGGTGGTGAAGCCCCGTCTGCTACTAAACCCTACATTTAGGCCATAGAAGGATAATAATAATGAAACCTGTATCACAAGGATTTAGTGAGCCGACGTGTCGTGTCGAGTCACTACGTAACCAAATATTAGATGCTGTGCCGTGTATTGAAACAGCCCGTGCTTTAGCGATTACTGCCTCTTATAAAGAAACTGAAGGTAAACCTGCAATCATTCGTCGCGCTAAGGCGTTTGAGCGTATTCTAGCCGAACTCCCTGTCGTGATCCGCGATAATGAATTGGTCGTGGGCAGTGCAACCATTGAACCTCGTTCATCACAAATCTTTCCTGAGTTCTCAAACACCTGGATTGAGGATGAATTTGAGCGTGTCGGTAAGCGAAGCGGTGATTCATTTCAAATTTCTGAGCAAGCAAAACAAGAACTACGCGAAGTATTCCCATATTGGCAGGGTAAAACGACCAGTGAACTTGCCACCTCTTATATGTCATCAGACACGCAAGCGTGTATGGATGCCGGCGTATTTACCGTTGGTAACTATTACATGAATGGAGTAGGGCACATTTCTGTCGATTACGGAAAAGTGCTTAAAGTTGGTTATCAGGGAATTATTACCGAAGTCGCTGAGAAAATGTTATCGGCTGATAAGACGTGCCCTGATTACATCAAGCAAGAACAGTTTTATAAAGGCATTATTATCTCTTGTAATGCCGCGATTCAGTTTGCGAAACGTTATGCCAATAAGGCCAGTGAATTAGCGCAATCAGCAAGTGGTGCTCGTCAAGCAGAGCTGCAAAAAATTGCTGAAACTTGCCGTCGTGTTCCAGAGCAAGGTGCGACGAATTTCCATGAGGCGTGTCAGGCATTTTGGTTTGTCCATCTGATGATTGGTTTGGAATCCAATGGCCACTCGATTTCACCAACCCGTTTTGATCAGTACATGCACCCTTACTTTGAAATGGACAAAGAAATTTCACCTGAGTGTGCACAAGAGCTGATTGATTGTATTTGGGTTAAACTTAACGATATTAACAAAGTGCGTGATGAGGTATCTACCAATGCGTTTGGTGGCTACCCTATGTTCCAAAATTTGATTGTTGGTGGCCAAGATCAAAATGGTGAAGATGCAACTAACACCTTGTCTTATATGTGTATGGAAGCAACCGCGCGCGTACGTTTACCTCAGCCTTCGTTCTCGGTTCGTGTATGGTCGAAAACGCCGAATGAGTTCTTGCTTAAAGCGTGTGAGTTGAGCCGCTTAGGTTTAGGGGTTCCTGCTTTCTATAACGATGAAGTGATTGTTACCGCTCTGGTTAACCGGGGTTTGAGCCTGCAAGATGCACGTCAGTACGGCATTATCGGCTGTGTGGAACCTCAGTGCCCAGGTAAAACAGAAGGTTGGCATGATTCGGCATTCTTTAATCTAGGTAAATTACTAGAGATCACTCTCAATGGTGGTAAAGTTGATGGTCAACAACTGGGTCCAGTTACGCCACAGCTTACTGAATTAAAATCTTTTGATGAGCTAATGGATGCTTATCAAAAGCAAGCTGAATACTTTGTTCTTCACCTGATCACTGCCGATAACTGTGTTGATATTTCACATGCCGAGCGTGCACCATTGCCGTATCTGTCGTGCATGGTCGATGACTGTATCGGTGATGGTAAGTCTCTGCAAGAAGGTGGCGCACAGTACAACTTCAGTGGTCCGCAAGGTGTGGGTGCGGCGAATGTTGGCGATTCACTCACTGCGATTAAGAAACTGGTATTTGATGAAGGTAAGTTGACCCTTCAACAAGTTAAAGATGCCTTGGATACCAATTTTGGCGGTGAAGCTGCCGGACCAACTAATAGCGCCAATGATCCTGCCTATGACATGGTGATGGATGCAGTGAAGAAAGTACTTGCCGAAACTGGCTCTGCAGCTTTACTGGATTCGCAAGCATTGAAGAGTAATGTGAGCGTTTTGACCTCGAAAACGAACTCGGTACGTCAAATGCTGATTGATGCGCCGAAATTTGGTAATGACATTGATGAGGTGGATTTGCTCACACGAGAAGGTGCAGCGATTTACTGTCGTGAGGTTCAAAAATACACCAACCCTCGTGGTGGTTCATTCCAAGCGGGACTTTATCCTGCGTCAATCAATGTTTTGATGGGAACCGCAGTAGGAGCGACACCGGATGGCAGGATGGCCGGTGAACCGTTGGCTGATGGTGTGTCGCCTAGTCGTGGTATGGATAGAAGTGGACCAACTGCAGCGACTAACTCAGTGGCTAAATTGGACCACTTTATTGCCTCAAACGGTACCTTGTATAACCAAAAATTCCATCCAACTGCTTTGCAAGGTGAGAATGGGCTTAGCAATATGGGTGCACTCATCCGTAGTTACTTCGACCATAAAGGTATGCACGTACAGTTCAACGTGGTTAACCGTGACATCTTGTTAGCGGCACAAAAAGAACCAGAGAAATATCGTGACTTAGTCATTCGTATTGCGGGTTACAGTGCGCAATTTATTTCTTTGGATAAGAGTATCCAAGACGACATTATTGAACGTACTGAACATATGTTCTAAGTCAAGATGCTCCGCATATAACAAGTTAATCATAAATTTATTATGAAAGGTTTTTTATGTGCGGAGTCGTCTAGATACTAATGGTGGAAGGTTATTCTATGTATAACGAAGATACGCAAGGCACGGTATTTAATATTCAGAAGTTTTCATTACATGATGGTCCAGGAATTAGAACTATTGTGTTTTTGAAAGGGTGTTATTTGTCTTGTAAATGGTGCAGTAATCCAGAATCACAGAAATTCAAACCATCGGTGATGTTTGAAAAAGAAAAGTGTATTGGGTGTGGTAACTGCGCTAAAACCTGCCCTCAAGAAGCGATAAGTTTAAATCGCCCTAATCGGGTAGATCATGACAAATGTATTGGCTGTGGTAGTTGTGTTGGCGTTTGCCCATCCAATGCGTTGACGCTTGCCGGCAGTAAAATGAGTGTAAAAGAAGTACTGGATGAAGTGTGTAAAGATTCAGTGCATTATCGGCGTTCTAATGGAGGGCTAACCCTGTCAGGTGGTGAACCGTTAGCGCAACCGGAGTTTGTTGAAGAGCTGCTTCGTGCGGCAAAGGCTCGTGGCTTACATACGGCGATGGAGACCACTGGAATTGCTAGCCCAGATGTATTGAAGCGAATAATCCCTTTGTTGGATGTCGTTCTGTTGGATATAAAAACCTTCTACAGTAAGCAACATGAGAAATATACTGGTTTGGCAAATGAAGTGGTGCTTAAAAATGCTTTGACAATTTCCAAGTTAGCGAAGCAGGTATCAATAAGAGTACCTCTAATTCCAGAGTTTAACGCCGATGAACAAAGTGTAAAAGCGATTGCAACTTTCGCTACCCACATGGATAACGTTGCCAGATTACACCTTCTTCCTTATCACAATTTTGGTCAAAACAAATATTCCTTGCTTGGTAAAGAATATTATTGCAAGGAGTTTAAAACGCCGTCAAATGACGAAGTCAACCGATATAAAGAAATTGTGGAATCCCTCGGTATTGAGTGTGTGGTTGGCGGTTAAAATTATTAAGGATATAAAATGAGTAATTTTATTGAAAAAAAACTTCTGCACCAATGCATATCAGAATTTCTTGGCCTGGGTGTTGTTATTTTCTTCGGCGTGAGTTGTTTGTGTGCTTCTGTACTGGCTGGCGCTAACTTTAGTTTGTGGGAAATATGTATTGTATGGGGTGTCGCATTTGCTTTAGGTATTTACCTGAGTGCAGGGGTGTCTGGTGCACACCTAAATCCGGCCGTGACCATTGCATTATGGCGGTATGCAAATTTCGATGGTAATAAAGTTGTTCCGTATATCGTTGCCCAGACAGCCGGGGCATTTTCTGGGGCGGCACTGGCCTATTTGATTTATCACAACCTATTTGATGTATATGAACTGGCAAACGGCATTACCCGTGGTAGTGTGGACAGCCTTTCTTTAGCCGGGCTATTCAGCACCTATCCTCATTCTGATATCAGCATTTTACAAGCAGGTGTGGTTGAGTTTGTAATTACTGCGGTATTGATGTTGTTGATCATGGCATTAACTGATGATGGTAACGGTTTACCACGTGGTCCACTGGCTCCACTGTTAATTGGTTTGCTCGTCGCTGTCATTGGTGCAGCAACCGCACCACTAACTGGCTTTGCTCTTAACCCTGCTCGTGACTTCGGCCCTAAACTGTTTACTGCCATGAGTGGTTGGGGGGAAATTGCCTTTACTGGTGGTAGTGTTTTCCCTTACTTCATTGTACCTATTGTGGCGCCAATCCTTGGTGCGTGTGCGGGTGCCAGCCTGTATTCATTCAAACCCCGCGAAGAAAGTGATGCGCAGCCTGAGACGGCTGATGCTTCAGCGCAAAGCTAGTATCTCTTGCAAGGCAGGCTTGTCTGCCTGCCTTGCTTGAGGGTCTTATTATTTAGAGGTAGACGTGATGAAAAGTGCATTCGGGATGGTTGAGGTGACTGGGTTAGCGTTAGCAATTACCGTTGCTGATGTAATGGCAAAATCAGCCAATATAAAAATTCTGGGTTTAGAGCGGGTTAATGGTTTTGGCTGGATACTGATTAAAGTGGCTGGCGATGTGGGCTCAGTCAATGCGGCTGTTGATACTGGTGCGTCGTTTGCCCGAGCCCAACAAGGGCTATGTGGGAGCAAAGTCATTGCCCGCCCTGCTGATGGTTTGGATCGGTTATTGAATGAACCACCAAAGCTCAAATCCAATAGCTTCAAAGGCGTAGAGAATCAATCTACACAAAAAGCCAAGGCAATTGCGTTGGAGAACGCCGGTCATAAAAAAGCACCGACTAAGCGCACGACGGCTAAAAGCACTAACGTTAAAAGTACTACCGTCAAAAGCACACCAACAAGACAGCAAAAAAACATTCAGCCAGCTGCGGCAGCCCAAACAGAAGAAACAGAAAAAGGGACGCTTCAAGGCAAACAGCGTCAGCCTTCAACTATATCACCTGCTGCGAGTAGCAATAGCAAAGCAGGCACCGTTAGTAATAAAGAAGGAAGTGCAGTATGAGTGTTGTGGATGCGGGTGCTATTGCGGCTAAAGTCGTTGATGTGCTTCGTCATAGGGCTGTTCCTGTCGGAATATCTAACCGCCATGTTCATCTCTCGCAAGATGATTTTGCGCGGTTGTTTCCTGGCCAAAACCTCGGTGTTTCCAAGCCCTTGGCTCAGCCTGGGCATTTTGCAGCATCGCAAACGGTGTCTCTGAGAGGCCCGAAAGGGGTTATCAATAACGTTCGTATTCTTGGCCCAATACGTACTTATACCCAGGTGGAGGTTTCGGCGACCCAAGCCAGGGAGTTAGGCATTAAGCCGCCAGTCAGAATGTCTGGTGATTTAGAGGGCTCGGCGGGTATCGAGATTATCAGTGAGCATGGGGCGATCACCCTTGAGCAGGGAGTCATTATCGCTAAACGTCATATTCACATGAATACTTTCGATGCCTTGTTGTTTGGGGTTGAGGATTGTCAGTCTGTCAATGTTTTGGTCGGTGAAGCGCCACGAACGGTGTTATTTAAAGATGTGGTGATCCGTGTTGATCCGCAGCTCGTGTTAGAGATGCACCTTGATACAGATGAGGCCAATGCCGCGGGCTTGAAGGGTGCAAATGATGTGGGCGAAATAGTTTTTCAGGAGTAATGCCATGGTGGATTCACCATCAGATTGTCAGGTGATTGCCTTACATCCTCGTCAACTGGAGTCCGGATTGACTTCTTTGGTAGAGCTGGCACAAGAATCAGGGGTATCTCAGTTTCACATTGTATTGCCAGATCTCGTGTTTTTACTGGCATTGACTGAGTTTGATAGTAGTCACCCCGCAGTGAAAACTGTGTTGGAAGCTTGGTCTATCGGGATAACTACGCGCTTGATTATTCATCGACAATTGCTACCGATGCTACCTGTGTCACCGTTGGTGCCATTACCGCTAGATATTAGGGATCACAAAGGTGTTGAGGTCCATCTGCGTGAGAACGCGTGGCTGAATTATGGTGATGTTGCTCTGCTAAGCCAATGTTGGTTGTTAACTCAGCCGTGTGTACAGCTCACTGATTTAGCCCGTGAGCATATGGAACGTGAGCAGGTCTATTTGGTAACTAAAAGGAGAGGGTATGTATCTCGCAAAAGTGATCGGTTCGGCAGTCGTACCCCAGAAGATCCCTTCACTGAACGGTAAGAAACTGATGCTGGTTGAGCCGATAACCGCAGGAGGCGAAACTGCGTTGGGCGCCCAAAAGGTGGCAGTCGATGCGGTGGGTGCTGGGGGCGGGGAGATTGTTATCGTCGCCCAAGGGACATCTGCAAGACAATATTTTCAGGAGCCAAATCAGGGTATTGATGAGGTAATTGTTGGCATCGTTGATAGCTTGAACTGCGATTGAGTGCTATCAGCTGTTGAGTATTTAGACACCGAATAGTTAAAGGAAATCGAGAGTGTATGAGTAATTTAGATATCGATTTATTGGTCAAGGATATACTGGCGCAGAGTGCACAGGCAGGCATTAGCCTTACACCCCAGCGAGCACATGGTGCCGGTTTTGAATCGGTTGATGCGGCAATTAGTGCTGCTAAACACGCGTTCATTGATTTTAATGCTAGCCCTATGTCAGTGCGTAAAGCAATCATTGATGGGCTGCGAGTTGCTCTTGCTGACGACATTCCAGAAATGGCAGAAAAAGCTTGGCGTGAAACTGGAATGGGCAATGTTTCCGATAAAGTTCTGAAGAACAAAGCCGCATTGGAGAATACTCCTGGTACTGAAGATCTCGCGACTCAAGCGTTGACTGGGGATGGTGGTTTAACCTTGTTTGAATATTCGCCTTATGGGGTTATTGGTGCGATTGCACCAAGTACCAACCCGACGGAAACCATTATTAATAATGCGATTAGCATGATAGCGGCAGGTAACAGTGTGATTTTTAGTCCACACCCTGGTGCAAAGGATGTCTCTATTTGGCTGATTAATAAGGTTGAACAGATCATTTTTGATGTTTGTGGGATTCGTAATTTGGTGGTGAGTGTCAGTACGCCGAGCTTTGATTCAACCAAGGAGATGATGGTACACCCAGATATCCCCCTACTAGTGGTTACGGGAGGCCCTGGCATTGTCAATATGGCAATGAAGACGGGTAAGAAGGTGATTGGTGCGGGAGCGGGTAATCCGCCAGTGATTGTTGATGAAAGCGCTGATATCGAAAAAGCAGCTAAGGATATTATTAGCGGGGCATCATTTGACTATAACCTGCCATGTATCGCTGAAAAAGCAGTGCTTGTCGTTGAATCTGTTGCGCAGCCACTTTTAAAGGCATTCGATGCCAATGGGGCATGTTGGGTGCAAGACCCAGTTGAAGTTGCTCGCCTGCGTCAATTAGTTATTAACGAGAAAGGTGAGGCGAATAAGTCGCTAGTAGGTAAAAGCCCGGCATCCATCTTGGAAGCGGCAGGGATAGACTTCAATGGTTCTCCTAAGCTGGTGGTGGTTGAGGTTGGTGCTGACGATCCGTTAATGCTGGTTGAGCAATTGATGCCTCTTCTTCCCGTTGCAGTGGCGTCAAGCTTTGATGACGCACTGTCAGCGGCACTGCGTGTTGAGGGTGGTAATTTGCATACCGCGATCATGCATTCGAAGAATATTGATAACCTTAATCGTGCGGCAAGAGTGATGCGTACCAGCATCTTTGTTAAGAATGCTCCATCGTTTGCCGGGATTGGTGTGGGTGCTGAGGGCTTTACAACCTTTACCATTGCAACCCCTACGGGCGAGGGGACGACCTCTGCACGATCTTTCGCACGGCTACGTCGTTGCGTATTGAGTGAAGCCTTTAATATTCGCTGAGAGACTGACTGCCATGAAGCCATTTTCTATTCCGACAAAGCTAATAAGTGGTCCTAATAGTCTTGCTGCGTTGTATCAGCTATGTAAGAAGCGTATCTGGTTGGTATGCGACCCATTTCTTTCCGAAACTGAGGCGTTAAAGCAAATTGTTACGGGGTTGAGTCAGCGTAATCAAGTTGCGCTATTTACAGACGTTAAGCCTGATCCTACGACGGAAGATGTAGCGAAGGGTGTGTCGGTAATGGAGGCTTTTGAGCCAGATGTCGTCATTGCTTACGGTGGAGGATCAGCGATTGATTTGACCAAAGCAATTCGTTTCGTTGGACAAAAGAGAGGGTATCACAGTGGTTGCTTTATTGTGATACCTACGACGAGCGGAACGGGCTCTGAAGTGACAAACATCAGTGTGATTTCTCAACCAGAGCGCCAGATCAAGGTGCCGTTAGTTGATGATGAACTCTTGCCGGACATCGCAATCCTTGACCCAAGTCAAACGTTGACTGTACCGCCAGCGGTAACGGCAAATACAGGCATTGATGTTCTAACCCATGCTATTGAGGCCGTAGTGTCGGCTAAGAGTGACGATTTCAGTAATGCTCTTGCAGAAAAGGCCATAACGTTAGTGTTTAAGTATTTAAAGCCAGCTTTTATTGATGGTAACGATATTGAAGCTCGTGAAAAACTACATAATGCGTCATGCCTTGCCGGAATGGCATTCAATCATGCTGGCTTGGGGCTCACACATGCCATTGCGCATCAGTTAGGTGCAACATTACACATACCTCATGGCTTGGCTAATGCGCTGTTACTGACCTCTGTTATGGAGTTCAATCGAAAATGTAATAAAACGGAAGCGACGTATGCGCGGTTGGCTCGCTGTCTCGGTTTCGTTCCCCGGGGAGCCGATTGTAAGACTGGTGCTGATGCGTTGATCCATGAAACAAGGGTCTTAATTGATGCTGTTGGGATAACCGAAGTGGGTGCAAGGTTAAATTTAATCCCCAAAAATGATGAACACCTTTTGCTCGCGATAGCCAACCAAGCACAGCAGGATATCACACTAAAAACAAACCCTGTTCGGCCCGACGTTAAAGAGATTTGCGAAATTATCCGTGCAATATAAATAGCATAATAAACCGGAAGGAACGAATAATGCGTAGCCACCAAGAAAGGGTCATTCAGGAATATGTACCTGGGAAAGAAGTATCCTTAATTCACTTAATTGCAAATCCCGGCATTGAGGTGGTAAAGGCACTGAATTATCGTCTTGAAGGTAACGCAATTGGTTTGATTACTATTTCTCCTAGCGAGGCAGCGATTATTGCGGCTGATTTAGCAACTAAATCAGGTTCAGTTAGTGTAGAACAAATCGATGAAGGTAATGGTTCGGTAGTGATAAAAGGAGATATGTCCTCCGTCGAGTATGCGTTAGAGCAAGTAAGAGAAACATTAGGTGGGGTAATGAATTTTGCAGTTTGCCCTTTAACTCGAACTTAAATATTCAATAACTGATGTTTATATCTACATAGTTAAATCAGTAAATATCCACAAGGAAGATAAATGAACAAAAATGTTTTATCAGTGAATGGTGGAAGTTCATCACTGAAATTTCAGTTATTTAATATGCCAGAAGAGCACTGCCTAATTTCTGGGTATTTTGATGGAGTGTGCTCCTCGTCAACGAGATTTATCGTCAGAATAGGCACAAAAAAGTATGAGGAAACACTCACTGAATGTGATTTTGCTTATGCTGTTGATTACTTGATAACTTTTCTTATCCAGCAAAGTATTATTAATTCCTTAGAAGACATTGATTATATTGGACACCGAGTTGCGCATGGTGGTGAGCATTACTCTCAGCCTGTAATTATTAATAGCCAGGTAAAAAATACCATAGCAGAGTTGACCAAATTAGCCCCGATTCACAATCCAATTAATCTTCTTTGTATTGAGGCTTTTGAAGCCACTTTGCCTAATGCTGTACATGTTGCTGTGTTTGATACTGCTTATCATCAGACTTTGGACGAAGTGCAGTTCCTTTATCCTCTGCCGTATGAATTGTATGAACGTTATGGAATTCGTCGATTCGGCTTTCACGGTATCAGTCATCAATATATCAGTACGTATGTCACAGAGCATTGTTCCGCAGATAAACCCACTCGGGTGATATCTTGCCATCTTGGCAGTGGTGCGAGTATTTGCGCTATTAAAGGAGGAAAATCGGTTGCGACGAGCATGGGTTTTACCCCTTTAGCAGGACTAATGATGGGGACACGCTGCGGTGATATCGATCCTTCCTTACCGATTTATTTAGCCACTAATACACCGATGAGCAATCGAGATGTCAGTGAAATGATGAACAATGCTTCTGGTTTGCTGGGGGTTTCAGGGATGTCAGATGATTGCCGTGTGTTAGAAGAAGCGGGTGAGTTAGGGCACTCTAGAGCTGCTTTAGCACTTCAAATGTTTGAAGGTAGAGTTATTGAGACGATTGGTGCTTATGCGGCTCTTCTAAATGGTATCGATATCCTTGTCTTTACAGGGGGAATCGGTGAAAACTCATCAATAATTAGGAAAAATATTACTGATTCTCTCGGCTTTATGGGAATTAGTATTGATGAAGAAGAAAATAATAATAATAGCTTATTTATAAATACTGAAGACAGTAATACCAAAGTCATGGTTATCAATACAGACGAGCAACGAATGATTGCAAGAGAAACTATTGAATTGATTGGCTTTTGATCTTAATTAAAGCCGACTGTTTTTAAATATAATAATTTATGTATTAATGGAGTATATTATGGCGTTTACACTCGCATTCCCAAAAATCAATATTTCTGGTGAAAATGCAATTAATGAAATGGTCATGAAGTTGGCAGGCAGTGAGCCGGGCCATGGATTGATTATTGCTGATTCTGCATTAGAGAAATTAGGTCTTCTGAAGCCATTGTGTGAGCAACTAGATCAAAGTGGTCTTTCATACACGTGTTTTAATGACACTATTCCTAACCCTACAGTCGCTGTTGTTGATAAAGCATATGAATATTTTATGGAGAGTGGTGCTAGCTATATCATCGCTTTTGGTGGAGGAAGTGCAATTGATACAGCGAAGGCAGTAAAAATATTGTCGGCTAATCCTCGACCAATAACAGATTATACCGGTGTCGGCATGGTTAAGCATGCCGGAGTGCCACTATACGCGATCAATACTACAGCGGGTACGGCTGCTGAAGTGACTAGTAATGCGGTAATTACTGATGAAGCGAATAAAGTGAAATGCGTAATTATCGACAGCAATATTATCCCCGATGTGTCGGTGAATGACCCGAGCATTATGCTTGGTTTGCCTGCGGATGTGACAGCAGCTACGGGTATGGATGCATTGACCCATGCCGTTGAGGCCTATGTGTCGGTTGGTGCGCATATTCTAACTAATCATTCAGCCTTGGAATCGGTGCGCTTAATTGCTCAATATCTGCCTCATGCTGTCGAAGATGGTTCAAACGTTGAGGCGCGCGAAATGATGGCGCTGGGACAGTTTCTTGCTGGCATGGCATTTAACAGTGCGGGCTTGGGTATGGTACATGCAATGGCACACCCGGCGGGTGCACATAAGAACCTCCCTCATGGTGTGTGTAATGCCATCTTGTTGCCGATTGTGTGTGAATTTAACCGTCCACATCGCGTTGCCGCCTTTGCCAAGTTGGCGGTGGCATTGGGTTGCGATGTTAGTGCAATGAGCGACGAGGAAGCGAGTATTGTTGCGGTCAATGCCATTCGAGATTTGAACGAACGGGTTGGTATTCCGCGCGGGTTTAGTGGGTTGGGTGTGACAGAGGAAGATGTTAAGCAGTGGGTGGCCAGTGCCATGGCTGACCCATGTGCTGGGGGTAACCCAGTCGCAATGACGGCTGATGAAGTACTCGCCTTGTACATGCAGTCACTCTGATGACTTGTTCTCTCTTAGGGCGACGCTTATAGCCCTAAGAGAGCAGATGTAGATTGGATGTGTTACCGGAGGTTATGGATGAATCCTTTCTTGCAACAACTTCAAAGTGCAGGTGTGGTAGGTGCGGGCGGCGCAGGCTTTCCTATTTATATGAAACTTAACTGCCACGTTGATACCTTGATAGCCAACGGCGCGGAATGTGAACCCTTACTCAATAAGGATCAGTTTCTGATGCTGCAGGATAGCCAGGCCTTGATAAAAGGAATGGAAATGGTCATGGCGCAGGTGGGGGCGTCGCGTGGGATTATTGGCATCAAGAAAAAAAATAGTCAAACAATTACCACGTTGCGTCCGTTATTGCCTGCTTCAATCTCAATCTTGGAAATGGAAGATACTTATCCTGCCGGGGATGAGGTTGAATTGGTTTATCGTGCAACAGGTCAGCGTATCCCTGCGGGTGGACTTCCGAAAGATATTGGTATCGTGGTTAATAATGTCGAATCATTAATCAACGTCTATTGGGCTAGTCAGGATAAGCCAGTGACGGAAACCATGGTTACTGTACATGGAGAAGTAGAGCGCCCCTTCACCGCGCGCCTCCCCGTTGGTATGCGTTATGCTGATGCCATCGCTCTTGCCGGGCGTATCACCTGCGACGATTATGTGATCATCGAAGGGGGGCCGATGATGGGTAGTGTTACCCGTGATGTATTTAAGCCTTTGACCAAAACCTCGAGTGGACTGTTGATACTCAAAGCGCAGAGCCGTGTGGCAAAAATTAAGGAGCGTAGCGATGCTCAGGCAGTGAAAATTGCCCGTTCAGCCTGTGATCAGTGTGGACAGTGCACTGCACTTTGTCCTCGGGCCTTGCTTGGTTACCCGGTTGATCCGAGAAAGGCGATGCGTGCTGCCCTTATGGCCGATACGAACCATGCTCAGGCAGCGCAACCTTGTTGCGGCTGTAATCTGTGCACCATGTGGTCTTGCCCCGAAGGCGCCGATCCTCAGCGTATTTGTCGCCTTGCTAAGCAAGGACTAGGCGCGCAAAACTTGATGCGCAGCCCACAGCAACTTCAGGCTAATACTTTACAAGTTCACCCTCTTAAAGCGTATCGTGGTGTTGCAACATCTCGTTTGATGCGTCGTCTAGAAGTGTTGGACTACTACCAGCGTCCAGCCGAATATTTGCAAAACTTTCCCGTCGTTAAACAGGTTTCTATTTCTCTTCAGCAACATATTGGACGTCCAGCGGAGTCCATTGTTGAGGTTGGGCAGCAGGTTAAGAAAGGAGATATGGTGGCACGTGCAGCGGCAGATAGTTTGAGTGTCGCAATGCATGCCAGCATTGATGGGCAAGTTATAAGCGTCTCTGATCAAATTGTCATTGAGGGGACGGGAGAGTGAAAATGAACAACGCAATAGGCTGTATTGAATTGAACTCCATTGCCAGGGGATATCAGGTCGCTGATGCCATGGTTAAAGCGGCTAACGTGAGTATCGTGTTTCATCGCACTACCTGTCCCGGTAAATTTATTGTTTTAGTCAATGGTGATATTGGCGCGGTAAGGGCAGCGGTTGAGCATGGACTACAAGCCGGAGGTGGTGATGTGATTGATGAGGCCATCATCTCTAATATCCATCCGGATGTTTTCTTGGCCATTTCAGGTACTAGCGAGATACCTCGTGGCGGCGCATTAGGTGTGATTGAAACCTTCTCTATAGCTGCAGTGATTGAAGCTGCTGATGCAGCAGTAAAGGCCAGTGATGTTCAGTTAATGGATATCCAATTGGCAATGGCGATTGGTGGTAAAGGTGTTGTGACACTAAACGGAGATGTTTCTGCTGTGCAATCGGCGGTGGAGATTGCGTGTGAACGGGTTAAAGATAAGGGGGTTCTTTGTAATCATTGCGTTATTGCTAATCCAAGTCCAGAGATTTTAGAGACGTCGCTTTAAGTTAATATTGTGACCTGAATACGGGCTCTCTTTGATTATTGACTACTTATCGTACTTGGACGGTAAATACTCTAAAGGTTATCTAAACAGCAAAAAATTATCCTCAATATATAGTTTGAGGAGGCAGCATGAAAAATCTGATTGCAATTGATTTGGGCGCTGGGAGCGGGAGAGTAATTCTGGGTGTTTATGATGGAAAAAAACTATCTCTGAGTGAATATCACCGATTTATAAATAACCCTATTAAGTGTGAAAATCATATTTGTTGGGACATTGAGAGTTTACTTAAAGAAATAAAGACGGGTATAGATAAAATATTACAAGCCGGTATTCTACCTGATTGTATTGCTATTGACAGTTGGGGCGTAGATTTTGTCTTAACCGATAGAAATGGTGGAATGCTTGGCTTACCCGTTACATACCGTGATGAGCGTACCAAAGGTGTCATGGATAAGGTGATAGCGCAGATTGGTGGTGATGCGATTTATAAGCAATCCGGTATACAGTTTCTGTCTTTTAATACGCTTTATCAACTTGTGACGCTAATACAACAGCAACCGTGTTGGCTCGACGACGTTGATTGTTTGCAGTTTATTCCTGACTATTTAGGTTTTCGCTTAACTGGACAAAAAAATTGTGAATTCACCAATGCCACTACATCACAAATGGTTGATTGTCATACAGGTGAATGGTCGTCGATACTTGATGATTTAGCTATTCCTCGCCAATGGTTATTACCTATTCAAGCACCCAATCGATTAATTAGTCATTATCGTAGTGAAAGGTTTGATGTTGAAATTCCTTTTGCGTCGGTGGCAAGCCATGATACCGCCTCTGCGGTTCTTGCAGTTCCTTTTGACTGTCGTAAGGCGGCATATCTTAGCTCAGGGACTTGGTCATTAATGGGGATGGAGAGCCTATCCCCACTCGTTAATGCTCAGGCGCAGCAACTCAATATTACGAATGAAGGTGGCGCTGAAGGGCGCTTTCGTGTACTGAAAAATATTATGGGGCTGTGGATTGTACAACGTATTCAGCACGAACTTGAATCCTACAGTTTTTCAGATTTAGTGTCATTGGCCGAAACTGCGCCAGCATTTGTCAGCTTGATCAATCCTGATCATGCCATGTTCCTTAACCCACCTTCCATGGTAGAGGCGGTACAAGCTTTTTGCTATCAAACCGAACAGCCAACTCCGCAATCACCAGGGGCGTTAATTCGCTGTGTATTAGAAAGTTTGGCGTTGCAGTACCGCAGTGTCTGGGTGGGGTTAAATGCACTGAGTGAACAACCGCTAGAAGGTATTCATATTGTTGGTGGTGGAAGTCAGAACGCCTTATTAAACCAGTGGTGTGCCGATGCATGTGGTTGTCCGGTGTGGGCCGGTCCGATTGAAGCTTCAGTGGTGGGTAACTTGTGTGGACAACTCATTGCTCTACAAGCACTCAGTGGCGTTGATGCTGCGCGGCGGTTGGTTCGTGATTCATTCACGATAACCACTTACCACCCGGAAGGAGAGGCCCTGTTTTCTGAACAGTGGCAAAGGTTTATAGCCCTGTGTAATACAGAGCTCGTAGAGCAAGATGTTTGCTGTGCAGAAGGGTAAATGCGGATGTTGCTGTATCACGTCGTTATTTCGAACATGTTAAGTAACGAGCAAGAAAGCAGCGGTGAGAGATAATCAAAGAGAGAGAATTATGGACGAGCGAGAGAACATATTGAATGCTTATCAACTGGCTAAGCGTCAGTTTGAGCAATTGGATATCGATGTTGATGCAGCATTAAAAACGGTTAATGACATTTCTATCTCAATGCATTGTTGGCAGGGAGATGATGTGGCTGGGTTTGAGAATCCAGAAGGGTCACTGACTGGCGGTATTCAGGCGACAGGAAATTACCCGGGTAAAGCTACTTCGGCAGAGGAGCTACGTCGTGATGTCTTTGAGGCAATGACTATGATCCCCGGTTCACTGCGGCTCAATTTACATGCGATCTACCTTGAAGCGGATCAACCTGTAGAACGCAATGAAATCCAACCTAAGCACTTTGCGAATTGGGTTGAATGGGCCAAGCGTGTCGAAATAGGTTTGGATTTCAATCCAACCTGTTTTTCACACCCATTGAGTGCTGACAATTTCACTCTTACTCATCCTGATGATGAAATCCGACAGTTCTGGATTGACCATTGCAAGGCGTGTCGTGATATCTCAGCATATTTTGGTAAAGAGCTGGGTTCGCCTTCCACGATGAATATTTGGATCCCTGATGGCTACAAAGATTTGCCAGCCGATCGTTTGGCTCCACGTAAGCGTTTGATGGCGGCTTTGGATGAAATCATCGCCGAACCCTTGCCAGTCGAGTATCACATTGATGCGGTGGAATCGAAGTTGTTTGGTATTGGTACTGAAGCTTATACCGCAGGCTCCAATGAGTTTTACTTTGGTTACGCTGCCTCGCGCAATGTTGCTTTATGTCTGGATGCAGGACATTTCCATCCTACCGAAGTGATCTCCGATAAGATCTCAGCGGCATCGCTGTATGTCGAAAAGCTGCTGCTGCATGTCAGTCGTCCAGTACGCTGGGATAGTGACCACGTGGTGCTACTTGATGATGAAACGCAGGCCATTGCTAATGAAATTGTTCGTAATAACCTTTTAGACCGCGTCACTATCGGTTTGGATTTCTTTGATGCGTCAATCAACCGTATTGCTGCCTGGGTCATTGGTACTCGCAATATGCGTAAAGCCCTACTTAAAGCATTACTCGAGCCGAATACCCAACTAAAACAAGCGGAATTGAATGGTGATTACACCACCCGTTTAGCCTTGATGGAGGAGAGCAAATCACTGCCTTGGACGGCCGTATGGGATTACTACTGTATGGAGCAAGGCGTACCGGTTGGGAGTGCCTGGTTAGAACAAGTGAAACAATATGAAGCAGAAGTATTACTAAGAAGATAAGTGCGTAGATATGGGCACAGACGTGTGTCGGAGTGCTCTATACGCATCGTAAGCAATAGAAAATTAATTATTTAATAATAACTAGACACGGAGTATATCCGAATGAAAAACGTGATGAAAAGTTCCCTACTTGTATTAAGTGTTTTCGCTACTGGTATGGTACAGGCTGACGAAGTACGTATTGGCCTTGTGGTTAAATCTCTCGGAAATGGCTTTTTTGAGGCTGCTCATGAAGGCGCTAAAGAAGCGGCTAGTGAGCTTGGTGATGTGAAAATTATCTACACCGGTCCTGTGACACCAACTGCAGAAGGTCAGATTGAGATTATTAACTCGTTAATCGCCCAACGCGTAGATGCAATTGCTATCTCAGCCAATGATACAGATGCATTAGTTCCAGTGTTAAAGCGAGCGCAGCAACGCGGTATTAAAGTGGTGTCATTCGACTCTGGCGTTGCACCAGCTGGGCGTGCAGTACACCTCAACCCGTCAAGTAATGAGTTGATTGGGAAAATGAACATTGAACTCGCCGAGGTTGCGCGACAAGAAGTGGGCGGCAAGGCGGGCGATATTGCGGTGTTAAGCGCAACGCCGACGGCGACTAATCAAAATATCTGGATTGAAGAGATGCAGAAGGTACTGCCTCAGTACCCAGATTTGAACCTGGTTTCTATTGTTTATGGGGATGATTTAGCTGACAAGAGTTACCGTGAAACTCAAGGGCTTATCAATTCCTACCCAGATCTTAAAGTGATTGTTGCACCAACTTCGGTAGGTATTGTGGCTGCGGCACAAGCAGTTAGAGATATGAACAAAGCCGGTGAAGTTTATGTGACTGGCCTTGGTTTACCTTCAGAGCTAGCGGGTCACGTCGATTCGGGGGTCGTTAAGAGTTTTGCTATTTGGAACCCCATTGATCTTGGATACGCCGCAACCATGATCAGCTATGACCTGGTAAAAGGTACTGCGTCAAAAACGCAAGTCAATATGGGGCGCTTGGGTAAAGCAAGTCTAGATAATGAAGGCAATGCTGCAATGGCTGCGCCGTTTGTTTATGACAGCTCTAATGTTCATAAATTTGCGAGTATTTTCTAATCGTTGAGAAGGTACAGGAGCGGGAAGCTTCCCGCTCTAATACCAACGTAGGCTTAATGAGGAGATGGAGAATGGATGCAAATCAGCCAGTATTTTCTTTGCGTAAGATAAGTAAGCACTTTCCTGGGGTCAAGGCGCTGGACAACGTGAAGTTAGATCTTTATGCCGGCAAGGTTACAGCCCTTGTTGGTGAAAATGGGGCGGGGAAATCAACCTTAGTAAAAGTAATGACGGGGATATATACCCCAACACAAGGTCAGCTTTATCTCGACGCCGAGCAGATCACGCTTTCCACCCCTGACGATGCGCGCAAGTTAGGGATCACAGCCATTCACCAAGAAACGGTGTTATTTGATGAACTGAGTGTGGCTGAAAACATTTTTGTTGGCCATCACCTGATGCACTCTTCAAAAAGACTGAATTGGCGAGAAATGGAACGTCGTAGCGTCGAAATATTGCAAGAGATAGATGCGCCACTAAATCCACGAGCCATATTGAAAGATCTTAGTATTGGTCAACGCCATATGGTCGCGATTGCCCGAGCCTTGTCTTTTGACGCGCGTGTTGTGGTTTTGGATGAACCTACCGCTGCATTATCGCATCGAGAAATTGAAGATTTTTATGCCATAGTTGAACGCCTTAAGCAAAAAGGCTGTGCGATTTTGTTTATTAGCCACAAGTTTGACGAGATTTTTCGCATTGCAGATAACTATTGCGTATTTCGGGATGGTTGTTATGTCGGGGCTGGGCAGATCAGTGGCACGCAAGAATCGGAGCTCGTTACTATGATGGTCGGGCGTTCGATTGAAAATGCGTACCCAAAAGTAGACAACGAGATTGGCGATACAGTGTTATCAGTCAGTCATTATTCGCATCCTACAGAGTTTGACGATATTAGTTTTGAGTTACATGAAGGCGAAATCCTTGGCTTTTATGGCTTAGTGGGGGCTGGGCGTACTGAGCTTATGCAATCGTTGTTTGGCGTCAGTAATCTTGCTAATGGCGAAGTAAAGCTTGATAAACAACGTATCAAGATAAAATCCCCCAGTGATGCAATTAAGGCGGGTATCGTCTACGTACCAGAGGAGCGGCAAGCTCAGGGTACCGTGCTTGAGTTCCCAATCTTCCAAAATATCGGTTTACCACAGCTCGAGAAAATCAACCCAAATGGTTTGCTGGATGAACAGCGTGAGTATGCGCTAGCTGAGACGTATGCCAACCGTTTACGGGTAAAGGCGCCGAATTGGTATGAAAAGGTTGAGAATCTCTCTGGTGGTAATCAGCAAAAGGTGGTGATCGGCAAATGGCTTGCAACGCGGCCTCAAGTGATCATCTTAGATGAACCCACGAAGGGAATTGATATTGGCTCAAAAGCGGCGGTTCATGAATTCATGTCGGAATTAACCCGGGAAGGGCTTGCTGTGATTATGGTGTCGTCGGAATTACCGGAAGTGATGGGTATGGCGGACCGTATTATCGTGATGCGTGAAGGCTTAATGGTCAAGGAATATGCACGCCACGAATTTTGTGCCGAATCAATCGTCAGTGCCGCAACGGGATTAACGGGAGTCGCGTAATGAAAGAATTATTAAAGAATCGAGAGGCATTATTAGGGGGAGTCATTCTGCTACTGATCGCCGCGATTGGATTAATTGTCCCCGACTTTGTGGGGGTGGGGAATTTATTTAACGTATATAACGATACATCTATTCTGATTATCCTCGCACTGGGGCAAATGTTCGTTATTATTACCCGCTGCATTGATCTGTCTATTGCTGCAAATGTGGCCTTAACGGGCATGGTTGGAGCAATGATTAATGCCGCTTATCCGCAATTTCCCGTCCCATTGATCATACTCCTTTGTGCCGGCTTAGGCACGTTGCTGGGTATGTTTAATGGTTTTTTGGTTTGGAAAGCCAAGATCCCAGCCATTGTTGTGTCATTAGGTACCATGAGTATTTATCGAGGTTGTGTGTTTTTACTTAGTGACGGGCAATGGATTAACGCCCACCAAATGAGTGAGACCTATATTGCTATCCCTCGAACAGAAATATTTGGGCTACCCGTGCTTGGCTGGTGTTCGGTAGTGGTTATTGCGTGTTGTTACTATTTTGCTCGTCATCGCCGTATGGGGCGTAATATTTATGCGGCGGGAAATAGTCCAACAGCCGCTCATTATGTGGGAATTGATGTTGGTAAGAAGCAGTTTGTTGCTTTTTCTATCGCCGGTTTTATGGCTGGTATTGCCAGCTATTTGTGGATTTCACGTTATGCCGTTGCGTATGTCGACATTGCAAATGGTTTTGAGTTACAGGTCGTTGCGGCGTGTGTCATCGGTGGGGTTAGTATTGCTGGTGGGACTGGCACGGTGCTGGGGTGTGTGTTAGGGGCGCTTTTCCTTGGTGTGATTAATAACGCCTTGCCCGTTATTGGGGTATCGCCATTCTGGCAGATGGCTATTTCAGGTGCCGTGATAATAATTGCCGTGGTCGCAAACTCACGCTCTGAGAGGAAGTTGGGCCGGATTATCCTCAAAAAAGCCGTGCAAAACGCACCTTAGTGATAAAAAGGAGAATAACAATGGATAGCGTAAATAAGGCTGTGATTGAAAATAGTGCTAAGCAGGCGGGGTGGCATTTACCTACGTGGGCGAAGAGCTGGGAAGCATTGCTATTACTAACTGCGGTGGTGGTGTTTTTACTTAATTGTATGGCTTCTCCGTACTTTTTAGATCCATGGACATTGTCGGATGCGACATTTAACTTCACCGAAAAAGCGATCATTGCTCTTCCGTTAGCGTTAGTAATTATTGTTCGGGAGATAGATATCTCAGTTGCGTCGATTATTGCGTTGTGCTCGGTGGCGATGGGGTATACAGCGCAAGCTGGGGTTGGTGTAGAGCTCATTTGTTTAGTGGGGTTAGCGGTAGGTGTTTGCTGCGGTTTGTTTAATGGCCTATTAGTTACGCGACTCAATATTCCTTCTATTGTCGTGACCATAGGTACGATGAGCTTATTTCGTGGTATTGCCTACATTCTTCTGGGTGATCAAGCGATCCGTGACTACCCTCCGGCATTTGAATATTTCGGTCAGGGTTATGTATTTTACGTGTTTAGCTTTGAGTTTGTGGTTTTCTGTTTGTTGGCGGTGTTGTTTTATGTGTTGTTGCAGAAAACAAACTTTGGCCGCCGCACTTATGCAATAGGAAATAACCCAACCGCTGCGTTTTACTCAGGGATTAATGTTGCGAACCACAAATTGATTTTATTTACGCTGGTTGGATTTTTTAGTGCCGTTGCTTCAATCATGTTGACGTCCCGTTTAGGCAGTACCCGCCCCACGATTGCGTTAGGGTGGGAGTTAAATATTGTGACTATGGTCGTACTTGGTGGGGTAAGTATTCTTGGTGGCTCTGGCACGATTATTGGTGTGGTGATTTCAGTTTTCTTAATGGGGTTAGTCACTGTGGGCTTAGGGTTGTTGAATATACCAGGCATTATTATGTCGATTATTATTGGCTCCATGTTGATCGGTGTCATCGCACTCCCAACCTTAATTAAGTTTTTTGCAGAAAAACGACGTGTTTAATTCAGCATCTTACTTATTTATGGAGAAAATGTATGGCAAGTGAAAAAATAAGAAAGGCATCAATAATGCAATTACGCCCTGGATTTGCACAAGAATACCAGCGTCGGCATGATGAAATATGGCCAGAGTTGGCGGCGACTTTGCGTCAACATGGGGCAAGTAATTATTCCATCTTCCTTGAGAAAAAAACAAGCCAGCTATTTGCATATGTTGAAATTGAGTCGGAATTTCAATGGCAACAGATCGCAAAAACTCAAGTATGTAAAGAGTGGTGGCATTACATGCAGGATATTATGGAAACGAATCCTGATACATCACCATGCTCGATTGAGTTGAGTTCGGTATTTTATTTAGCTTAATGCTGATTTTTAAAACAATGCTAGCAAAGTAAATGATAAGGGTTGAGGTCATGAATAACATCGCACTAAATGAACAAGTGCAGCACGAAATAGATAAAGTCTCCGAGGTCGCTTCTTACCTCTGGCGTCGAGAATGGGCGGAAAGAAACGGTGGTAATATCTCTGTTGACTTAACCGAGATTTTTGGAGAATTGCCTACTGATCTGTCAGTCTTTCCGCATTGCCAACTGCAATCGGTGGGTGAGTTTCGCTTTCCAGCAGAGAGTGCCGGACATATCTTTTTTGTTAAAGGTACAGGAGAGCGCATTCGTGAGCTAAATGAACCTGATAAAGCAGGTTGTGTACTGCGGATCGATGATCAAGCGGAAGGCTACCATATTCTTTGGGGAGGGCGGCAGCAGGATAACTATTCACCGACGAGTGAATTCATATCTCATGTGGAGATCATTATGGATAAGCAGCAACGAGGTATGGCCGATCGTTGTGTGGTCCACACGCACCCGCTGGAATTGATTATACTGTCTCACCACCCTGATTATGCGCATAACGATGAGCTTTACACCCAGATGTGTTGGCAAATGCTACCAGAAGTACGCGCATTTGTTCCTAAGGGGATTGGTATTGTTCCATATTGCATGCCAGGTAGTCAGGCTATTGCGGATGGGACGACAGAAAAATTGCGAAACCATGATGTCGCGATATGGGAGAAGCATGGGGCCGTGGCCACTGGAGTGGACGCACTACAAGCCTTCGATTTTATCGATGTTGCCAACAAAGGTGCCAAATTGTTCCTTGGTTGTTTAAGTGCTGGCTTTATGCCTGAAGGCGTTAGCGACGAAGATATGCAGAATCTAAAAGAGACCTTTAAATTGTAAAGTAGTCACGGTTTGTGCGTGAGTTTATTGCTTTACTATTAAATGTAGTTGCTTGATGATTAAAATAATAAGGAGTGGGAATGATACATTTGGAAGCTAAGGAGTTTTTTCTTGATTCAAGTTGCGCAATTACAACAGAGTTGCGTAGCCCTCAAGAGCCGTTTCCTGAACACTCGCACTCCTTTAGTGAGATTATTGTGGTATCAGAAGGGCATGGTTGCCATGTTCTTAATGGTGTTCCAATGAGTCTCAGTAAAAATTATGTATGTTTTGTAAACCGTAATGATAGCCATTTGTTTGAAGATGTCGAAGATCTTTATTTGAGTAATATCCTCTATGATACGGATAAGCTACATCTAGGTGCGGACTTAAGGGGCTGTATCCCTGATGATGGTGATGAAGGTTGGTTTATCGATAATTTTACCTTACAGTGTGTGCAAGAGATCATTGATAAATTAGATAAAGAGTCTCATGAAAATACGCCGGAATCAAAGCTGATGGCTAAGATATTGTTCCAGCAGTTGGTAGTTGAATTGTGGCGTGGACGTATTCGTGATTGTTGTACATTGTCAAAAGATGATCGAGTGCTCTTAGCGCTCAATATGATTCGTTGCCATCATGTCCAAGGTTGGGATATCGAGATGATATCCAAGGAAGTTGAACTGTCTCCTCGATATTTATCAAAAACTATTCGTCGTTTGACCGGGATGAGTTACAGTGGCTATTTTCATTATGCCAGAGCATGCAGAGCGTTAGCATTATTAAACAACACCGATAAATCTATTACCGAAGTCGCATTTGATGTTGGTTATCAAGATAGCAATTATTTTTCTACCAAGTTTAAACAAATGATTGGTTTTCCCCCTCGAGACGTAAGACATATGGATACCTGATTACCACCGAGCCTCAGCTAATTTAAGTAAACGTTGAGGCATCGGTGCTGTTTGAATACCTGAATAAATG